>VGYC01000161.1 GCA_016873095.1 Planctomycetota bacterium
TGACGGTGCGTGACATAGTATGATGAGGAAGCGACTGATATCACTGCCTGGTCGATTCGGCGCAGATCTGTGCGGGTTTGTGGTTGCGCGGCGCGCCAGACCACACTAGAGTGGTGGTCATGCCCCCGCCAACGGACCCGGACGTGATCCGCGCCGCGTTGTGCGGTCGCGAGGCGGAAGATACGACATGATGCGAAAAACGCAACACCAAGCCGATGCAAGGCGGCCATGCGCGGATTGCATAGCTCGCGCGGTCGCTGTAGATTGTCGCAATGCCCCCGCCGACTAGCCCGGACACAATCCGCGCCGTGCTCGAGGACTACGCTAACGGTTTGCCCTTGGCGACCGCGTGCGAGCGTCACAATGTTTGCGACTCTCGTATGTACGCCCGGATGCGCGAATCCGATATCTGGCGCGACCAGTACCGCGCGGCGAGTGAAAGGCACGCGGCCGCCATGGTTCGCCAAGCGCTCGAGCTTGCGGAAATAGACCCGGACCCGGCGCGCGCTCGCAATCGCATGATGATACGTCAATGGGTCGCCGGGCGCGTCGCGCGCGAAACCTGGGGCGATCGCGTCGACGTCGCGATCGATCAGCGCGTGTCTATCACCGCTGCGCTCGAGGCCGCCGAGGGGCGCGTGCGACTAGGGCGCGACCTAGCCAATGTCATAGACGCGGAAAGCACCGATTTATCGGCGCTTCCCGCGCTTCCAGCAACTGATAACGAAACAGCTGAGCTCCCCAATCCCTTCGATTGAAGTCGTCGACCGTGGACCGTGGACAGTCGATCGTCGACCGTCAACTGTTGACAGTCGACGGTCGACCGTCAACTGTTGACAGTCGACAGTCGACGGTCGACAGTTAAAAGACCGGGGTGGGGGGTGGGGGGCATCCCACCGCAGCCGGCGGCCGCCTCTATACCCACCCCTCGGGATTTTTCTACGGAATGTCGGTAAATAAGTTGAGGATTTAGCAGTGTCCAAGCTCAAGTTTTCTACGATGGAAGAGCAGCAGCTCATGTCTCGCCTCTGGTCCCCCGAGATCCGTGACAACCCACTTGCGTTCGTTTTGTTCGTGTTCCCGTGGGGCCAGCGAGGCACACCACTAGATAACCAGCCTGGCCCGCGTCGATGGCAGCGCGAGGTTCTCGAGGTCATCCGCGATCGGATCGCGGAGAACAAGCGTCGGCAGATCAACGGCCTGACGCCCGAGATGCTGAAGGACGCGACGGCGTCTGGCCGAGGGATTGGGAAGTCGTCGCTGGTGGCGTGGCTGATCCTCTGGAACATGACCTGCAACCTTGGCAGCACGACGATTGTGGCGGCGAACACCGAGGCGCAGTTGAAATCGAGGACGTGGGCCGAGCTGGGCAAGTGGCATACGCTGGCGATCAACAGTCATTGGTTTGACCGCGACACGATGCAACTGCGTCCCGCCTCCTGGTATCGTGACGCGCTGGCACGCGATCTCAAGATCGACCAGGGGTACTACTACTCGCAGGCCCAGTTGTGGACGGAAGAGAACCCGGATGCGTTCGCCGGCACCCACAACATGGCGGGTCTTCTTGTGATCTTCGACGAGGCGTCTGGCATTCCGCAGTCGATTTTTAATGTGACTGAAGGGTTCTTTACCGAGCCGGTCTTGCATCGGTATTGGTTATGTTTTAGTAACCCCCGGCGGAATCGGGGCGCGTTTTTTGAACTCTTTCACAAGAGGAGGAATTGGTGGAACACGCGCAACATTGATTCCAGGACTGTCGAAGGGACGGATTCTGCGATTTACCAGAGGATTATAGACCAGCATGGCGAGGACAACGACGAATCGCGGATAGAAGTGCGCGGGTTGTTTCCGCTTCAAGGTGACACGCAGTTTGTTTCGCGGGATTTGGTGGCTGAGGCGCGATCGCGGGAGGTGGCGCAAGATGCGTTTGCGGCGCTGGCGATGGGGGTGGACGTCGCGCGCTTCGGAGACGATCAGTCGGTGATATACCTACGCCATGGCCGCGATGCGCGTTCGATGCCGCCGGTCAAGTTCAAGGGGCTGGACACGGTTCAACTGGTATCCCGGATCGCGGAGTTGATCGACCGGCATCGCCCTGATGGGATTTTCGTGGATGGCGCGGGGGTTGGTGGTGGCGTGGTGGACCAGCTGCGTGCGCGCGGGTATAGGGTTTTTGACGTGCAGGCTGGGGCGAAGGCGGACGACGATCAGAAATATCAAAACAAGCGAGTTGAATTGTGGTCACGGATGCGGGAGTGGTTACGGGTTGGTTCGGTGGGAGACGACCCGCAGCTGGTGGACGATCTTCTGGCACCTGAGTATGATTTTGATACCGCGGGACGGTTGAGACTTGAATCCAAGGAGAAGATGAAGGGCCGGGGACTGGCGTCGCCTGACGTGGCGGATGCGCTGGCGTTGACCTTCGCGGCGAACCTGGCACGCAAGGATGGGTCTGCGGCTCGCCGGCGCGTGCGCGTGGCGGGTGGGGTAGACTACGCTGTGCTTGGGTGATATGTTGCGATCAACGCAACGCACTTTGGAGAACGTCATGAGTGGCTTGTTCAGCAGAGCCCCTTCGATGCCGCCGCCTCCCCCGCCGCCGCCGACGACCGATTCTGCTGCCGTCGAGGATGCGGCGCGGCGCGAGCGGAGGGCGCGCGTGGCGGCTGGTGGTCGTGCGTCTACCATCCTGCTCGGCGGCCAGGGCGACACGTCTACGCCGTTGTCGGCCAAGGCTGTTTTGTTGGGGCGGTAATGATGTCAGGTGCGGAGATGATGGCACGAGCGCCGTCTTCCCCTCTCTTTCGCCAGGAGCAGCAATCGGCAGGTGCCCCAGGGTCGCCGCGCCCCTCCCCCTACTCCCTCCCCTTTCGCCAGGAGCAGCAATCGGCAGGTGCCCCAGGCCTTGGTGCCCGCCACGCGCCTGTTGGCGGCTATGGCGTCCGCTCCGACGGCACCGCTAAAGGCGACGGATATTTTGGGCCGCTACGCAACCGGTTCGGGGGAATCTCAACCGAGATTTCGATCGGTGTGGAGTTTGACGGAGTGGAGACACTAATCCCGACGATGGTGCCTACCTTAACCCGGAAAGAACTTGATTTACTGCTGGGCGGTGGACGGCCGACCGACCAGATTGTCGACAAAGCCGTCGATTTCGCCCGGCAGCGCATCGAAAAAGGGTTGTCGCCTTTCGCCGCTCCCGGCGAACGGCACCCGCTACCGCAGAAGTGAGGGCTAGAAATGGAACGCGACCTCGCCGCGGAGGTGATCCGGCGCCAAGAGCAGATGGCGGCGAACCGGGTCAACTTCGATTCCCACTGGGAGGAGATCGCGGAGCGCGTTCTGCCACGACAGAAAAGCTCATTCACCGGGCGGTTCTCGACGACGCGCTCCCAGCAGGGTGAGAAGCAGACCGAGAAGATGTACGACGCCACGGCGGCGATCGCGCTGGACCGTTTTGCGTCTGTCCTGGACTCGATGCTGACGCCGCAGAATTCGAAATGGCATCGGCTGCGCGCTGACGACGTGGTGCTGAACCGCGACCCTGGCGTGGTGCGCTGGTTCGACGACGTGACCGACCTTTTGTTCAAGTACAGGTACATTCCGAAAGCTGGCTTCGCGACGCAGAATCACGAGCGGCTGATGTCACTGGGCGCGTTCGGGACCGGGTCGCTGTTCGTGGATCGGCTGGACGGTGGCGGCCTGCGGTATCGCTGCATTCCTTTGGCCGAGCTTTACTTTCAAGAGAACCACCAGGGCATCATCGACACGGCGCATCGCCGGTTTAACCTGACGGCCCGGCAAGCGATCCAGAGGTTTGGGGCCGACAAGGTGCCTGCTCAAATCACGAATGCGATGGAGAAGAATCCTGAGCAGGAGTTCGAGTTCCTCCATTGCATCAAGCCGCGCGAGGACGCGGTCTACGGTCGCATGGACTACCGCGGGATGCCGTGGGCGTCGATCTACGTCTCGGTGACCGGCAAGCAGGTTGTGCGCGAGGGCGGGTATCGGACGTGGCCGCTGCCGACTGGCCGCTATGTGCAGGCTCCCGGCGAGACCTACGGTCGTTCGCCGGCGATGATGGTGCTGCCCAACATCAAGGTGCTCAACGAGCAGAAGAAGACGATGCTCAAGGTTGGTCATCGCGCGGTCGATCCGGTGTTGTTGGCCTACGACGACGGAGTGCTGGACGCCTTCTCCCTGCGCCCGGGCGCCATCAATTTTGGTGGGCTGGACGCCTCTGGGCGCAGGATGGTGCAGCCGCTGGAGATGGCGACGTCGTCGCTGCCGGCATTTGAGAAATTGATGGAGCAGGAGCGCCTGCCGATCAACGACGTGTTCCTGGTGACGCTGTTCCAGATCCTCGTGGAGACGCCACGGATGACGGCGACCGAGGTCTTGGAGCGGTCGCGCGAGAAGGGCATCCTGCTGGGGCCGTCGATGTCGCGCCAGCAGAGCGAGTATCTCGGGCCACTGATCGAGCGCGAACTCGACGTGCTGTTGGCCGACGGCCTGCTGCCGCCGATGCCGTTGCTGCTGCGCGAGGCGCAGGGTGAGTACGCGATCGTTTACGAGTCGCCCTTGGCGCGCACGATGCGCTACGAGGAGTTGACTGGTTTCAACCGGCTGCTCGAGCAGGCTGCGACCTATGCGTCGGCCACGACCGATCCCCGCATTCTCGACTGGTTCAATTTCGACCAGGCGATTCCTGCGGCGGCCGAGATCCAGGGCGTGCCGGCCAGGTGGATCAACACTATGGAGGAAGTCGAGCAGATCCGCGCTGGCCGCCAGCAACAGCAGCAGATTGACCAGATGACAGCGGCGGCGCCGGGCGCGGCGGCCGTGATTAAGGCGGTGAACGCCGGGAACCGTCCCAGCAGATGACGTTGCACGAATTTTTAGTTCGCAGGCATCAGGATTACGTCCAGACTTTCAATGGCCCGGTTCCCGAGCGCGTACTGGCTGATCTGGCGAAGTTTTGCCGGGCCGGCGAATCGACGTTCCATCCCGACGCGCGCGTCCACGCGGTCCTGGAGGGCCGCCGCGAAGTGTGGCTGCGGATCCAGAAATACCTACGGCTGTCCGCGGCGGATGTCGATCGGCTGGCAAAAGATGAGGCCGCTGGCCGGGGGAGAGACTGACAGAACCACGTTGTAACGTATGGAGGAAAATTCAATGGCCGACACCACCGTCCCCGCCAACGGCGGACAAGGCGACGCTTCCGCGGCCGCCGCCAGTTCCTCGTCGTGGATAGCCTCTATCCCCGACAACGACCTGCGCGGTTGGGTCCAGACCAAGGGCTTCCGAGAGCCCATCGATGCGCTGAACTCTTACCGTAATCTCGAGAAGCTGATAGGGGCTGACAAGGCCGGGCGCACCGTGTTGTTGCCGGCGAAGTGGGACGACGCCGCCGAGGTTGGCGCGTTTTTTGACAAGTTGGGCAGACCGAAGGAGCCCGGCGGCTACACGATGCCCAAGGAGGGCGTCGACGCCGAGATGGCGACGTGGGCGCAGTCGACGTTCCACGAAGCCGGGCTGACGCAGCGGCAGGCCGAGCTCGTCATCGGCAAGTGGCAGGATTTGATTGGGAAAAAGACCACCGCGGCGCAGGAGGCCTACCGGGCGGGCGTGGCGCAGGAGGAAGCGGCGTTGAAGAAGGAGTGGGGTGCCGCGTATGACGACCAAGTGAAGAAGGCGCGGGCGGTGGCTAAGATCTTCGGCGTCGACGAGGCGATCGTCAACCGGCTCGAGGGGGAGCTGGGGTTTGGGGATCTGATGAGATTCTTCTCCGATCTGGCCCGACGTGTGGGCGAGGATCCTTTGGAGCGCGGCCAGGGCCAGCAGTCCTTCGACGGCGCCATGACGCCTGACGCGGCCAAGGCCGAGCTAACGCGACTGGGTGGCGACAAAGAATTCGTTCGTCGGTATCTTGCCCACGACACCGACGCCTCTAAAAAGATGGAGCAGGTTCACAGTTGGGCCTTTGGCAACCAAAGTTTGTTGCCTTGACATCCGCGTCTCATAGTGGGATCCTTGACATGAAACCGGAGCAGATCCGGCTGGAGTGCCTTAAACTCGCGCACAGGCACGATCACACCGCCGAGATGGTGGTGGACCGAGCCAAGGTCTTCGAGCGGTACATCCAGAGCCAAGCGCCCGACCGTAAAGAAGGGCGCTCTACAAAGGCGACTAACCCTCTGGCCTAGGGCCGCCTGGAAGCTGGGGAAGACCAGCGCCAGCCCTGGTTGATGGGCATGAAGAAGGCCCCCGCGTTGGGATAAGCCGCTTCGAAACCGAAGTGTCAACCCCAATGAGGACTGAGAAATGTCTATCAACATCCCGACGTATTACGTCCAGCAGTACGCGACTAACATTCAGCTGCTTCTCCAACAGATGGGCAGCAAGCTCCGCGACAGGGTCACGGTCGGCTCGTACGTCGGCAAGGCCGCGTCTCCTGTTGAGCAGATTGGGACCGTCGCCATGCAGCCGGTGACGTCACGCTTCGCCCCCATGGGCCGCGTCGACGCGCCGCTCGACCGCCGCTGGGTTTACCCCTCTGATTTCGACCTGCCCCAGCTGATCGATCAGTTTGATAAGTTGCGCCTGCTGATCGATCCGGCGTCGTCCTACGTCCAGTCCGCGGTCTACGCCGCGGGCAGGCAGATGGACGACCTGATCATCACCTCGTTCTTCGGTGATGCGAAAACGGGCGAAACTGGTGGCACGACGACGTCGTTCGGTACGACCTTGACGACGTCAAGCGGGCGTAATGTGGGCGTCGCGCACGGCGCCGCGGCGGCGACCGGCCTGACGGTGGCAAAGCTCCGTGAGGCAAAAAAGCGCCTCATGGCGTCGTTTGTCGATATCGACAGCGACCCAATTTCCGCTGTCGTGACGGCGGCTCAACACGACAACCTGCTGTCGGAGGCGCAGGTAATCAGCACGGACTTCAATGAGCGGCCTGTGTTGGTGGACGGCAAGGTGACCCGCTTCCTGGGCATCGACATCGTCCATTGCGAACGCCTGGTTACCGGCACGGACGACGCGGCCGGCACCTCGCGCGCGATCCCGGTCTTCGCTCGGAGCGGGATGCACTTGGCTCTGTGGAACGACCTGACGACTGACATCACTCAACGCAAGGATCTCCAGGGCCTGCCGTATCAAGCTTATGTTTACATGACGGCCGGCGCCACTCGCCTCGAGGAGAACAAGGTGGTCCGGGTGTGGTCTCGTGAGTGATCACCGTGTTTTCCAGTTTTCTCCATAGAAGGAATTAACCCATGGCTGTCGTCACCACAAAGTCGGCCGCGATCACCAATCGCGATGCCACTCCCAAGGTCTTCAACAACGCCCGCATCACGGGCGCCCCGATTGTTCGCTCTGCGGGCATCGTGGCGGTCGCGAACGGCGACTCTGTCGCATCCAAGTATTTGTTTTGTTCCGCTCCTTCGAACGCGATCGTGTCGAGCGTCAAGGTGTCCTGCCCGGACATCGGCACGACCACGGCGATGGACGTCGGCGTCTACCGCACGACCGCCGATGGCGGCGCGGTGGTCGACGCGGACCACTTTGCCTCGGCCGTCGCGCTCAACGCCGGCGCGCTCAACAAGAGCGAGGTCGTCAATGAGTCCGGTGTCACCACGGTTGACGAGCTTGAAAAGCCCCTGTGGGAGGCCCTCGGCCTCTCGTCGGATCCGGGCTTCATGTACGACATCGTCGGCACCCTGACGGGCGCCGCCGACGCCGCCGGCTCGATCCTCCTTGAGGTCGAGTACACGTTCTGACGAGCAGGGGGAGGGGCGGAGCTCCTCCCCCCCTTTTCTTAGGGGGACAAGAGCATGGCGACCCGTCGCTACGGCATCAGCAAGGGCGAGACCGAGTTCCAGATCACCGAGGCGGTCGGATCCGCGACGGCGGCCGACAACGTCGAGGTGACCGTTGATTTCGACGCGCCAGCTGGCAAGACTGTCACGAAGGCCGAGGTTCTCCAGGCCCTCGGGATGATCGAGAATCACATCCTCAAAAGCAACTGGCCGCCGGCCTGATTTGCACGCCGGACCCCGTCGCCGCTGGCCGGCGGAACAGTAACACTAAACTGGAGGTTGGCTGATGGCCTCCGACGTGCAGATTGCGAACCGCGCGCTGGTGAAGCTGGGCGAGAAGACCATTGTGTCGCTCACCGAGGACAGCAACCCGGCCCGCGCTATCAACGAGTGCTACGTCCTAGTGCGGCGGAACGAGATCCGCCGGCATCCGTGGCATTTTGCCAAGAAGCGCGCGAAGCTAGCCGTGAGCGTGACGGCTCCCGAGTTTGATTTTCTATACGCCTACCCGCTGCCGGCGGACTGCCTGCGCGTGCTGATGCCGCACCCGCAAAGCAACTCGGTGCAATACGACGGTAAGGTCGACTGGAAAATCGAGGGCCGCAATATTCTGTCCAACGAGGCCGGGCCGTTGAAGATTACCTATCTCGCTGACATCACGGACCCCGAGCAGTTCGACGCCTCGTTTGTCGACACCTTCGCCGCGCGCCTGGCGGCCGAGGTGGCGCATCGCCTTACCGGGTCCGTGGACAAGCGCAAAATGGCGTTTGAAGAATATCGGATGTCACTGTTTGAAGCCCGTCAAACCAATGCGTTTGAACAGTTCTCGATCGAACGTGTGAGAGACGACTGGGAAATCGCGAGGCTCTGATGCCTTCGATCACTGTGCTTTATGCGTCGCTCAACGCAGGAGAGTTGTCTCCTCTGCTTGAAGGGCGCGTTGATTTTGAAAAGTACGCTAAGGGCCTAAAGCTCTGCGAAAACTTTATTCCAATGGTGCAAGGACCATTGACACGGCGCCCGGGCAGCTACTACGTCGCGGAGATCAAGAACTCGGCCAACCGGGCGGCGCTGGTGCGGTTCGAATTCTCCACCACGCAGTCCTACATCCTCGAGTTCGGTGACCAATACCTGCGCTTCTACCGCAACGAGGCGCAGATCCTGTCCGCCGGCGTGCCCTATGAGATAGCCACGCCTTACCTCCTGGCGGATTTGTTCGACGCCCACGGCGCCCTGCGGCTCAAGTTCGCCCAGAGTGCCGATGTCCTCTACATCGCGCACCCGTCCTACGCGCCGCGCAAGGTCACGCGCACGGGCCACACATCGTGGACGATCTCGAGCATCACGCTCGTCGACGGACCCTACCTCGCGACGAACACCACGGCCACGACCCTGACGCCGAGCGCCACGACGGGCTCAATCACGATCACGGCCAGCGCCGCGACGTTCGCGTTAACCGATGTCGGCCGGCTTGTTCGTATCAAGCACAGCAATTTGTCGGGGAACGCTATCATTACCGCGTTCACATCTTCCACGCAGGTCACGGCGACGGTCAACCGAGCCTTTGGTGCGGCGACGGCGTCCGTGAACTGGCGCCTCGGGGTGTGGAGCGGCACCACCGGCTACCCGGCTGCGGTCTCTTTCTACGGCGATCGGTTGTTTTGGGGAGGCTCACCGTCGCACCCTCAACGCATTGACGGGTCCGTGGTTGGCGACTACGAAAACATGGAACCAACCAGCTTTGTGGTGGGTTCTACCACGGATAACACTGTCATCGCCGACGACGACGCGCTGGCGCTCACGTTGAACGCGAACGACGTCAACGTCATCAAGTCGATTGGTGAAGACGAGCAAGGCCTACTCGTGTTTACCGTGGGCGGCGAGTGGATCGTGCGCCCTTCAAATCAAAACGAGGCGTTGACACCGACCAACGTCCGCGCGACGCGCTCAACTGCGTGGGGTTGTTCTGAGCCGCAGCCGGTGCGTGTGGGCAAGCCCCACATATTCGTTCAGCGGTGCGGCCGCAAGGTGCGCGAGCTCACCTACGTGTTCGCAGACGACGGGTTCAAGTCGCCCGATCTGTCGATCGTCGCCGAGCACATCACTCGCGGCGGCATCATCTCCATGGCCTACCAGGCACAGCCGCAGCCCATCGTCTGGCTGGTGCGCGCGGACGGCGTCCTCGTCGGCCTTACCTACGAGGCCGACCAGGACGCGATCGCGTGGCACAAGCACACGCTGGGTGGTGTGTTCGGCACCGGCGGCGCGGTGGTCGAAAGCGTAGCAGTCATTCCTAATTCGGCTGGGACTGAGGACCAACTGTGGCTGGTGTGCAAGCGCACGATCAACGGCACGACCCGGCGGTACGTCGAGTACCTGACGCCGTTTTTTGACGACTCTGTTGCCCAGCAAGACGCTCATTTTGTCGATTCGGGTTTGAAGTACAGCGGCGTGGCGGTCTCGTCGTTCGGCGGCCTGTCACATCTCGAAGGCCAGACCGTGGCCATCCTCGCCGACGGTGCCGTGCGGCCTGACGCCGTCGTCGCAAGCGGGAGTGTGACGCTTGATCGCGGGACGGCGACAAAGGCCGTGATCGGCCTCGCTTACGCCTCAAACATGCAGACCGAGCGGCTTGAATATCAATCGCAGATGATCACGACCGCACAAAGCAAGTTTAAGCGTTTGCACGATGTAACTATCCGCTTTTACAGGACGCTCGGTGGTAAAACCGGCCCAGACGCCTCAACGCTTGACAATATCATTTTTCGCACAACCAGTGATCTAATGGACAGCGCGCCGCCGCTAGCCGACAATGATTTCCAAGTTTCGTGGCCAAGCGGCTACCAGACCGAGGGCCGGATCTACATCCGGCAGGACCAGCCGTTGCCCATGACGATCCTAGCAGTTATCGCAGATGGGTGGACCGACTCGTGATCGTCGTTCCCTTCGAGCCTCACCACATTGAGATGCTGTCGCTCCAGCCCGCGCAGGCCTACCTGCGCGCGATGGTCACGCGCGAGCACGCGGAGTTCGCGGCAACGCAGCCTTCGTTCACCGGGCTCCTCGCCGGCGGCGACGTCGTGGGCTGCGCGGGAATCCTGCCTGCGTGGCAGGGCCGGGCCATGGCGTGGTCGTGGGTCGGCGCGGCCGCGGGTCGGCACATGGTCTCCATCACGCGCGCGGTGCATCGGTTTCTCGACGCCCAGCCCCATCGCCGCGTCGAGATGACGGTCGACGTCGATTTCGACGCGGGTCACCGCTGGGCCGAGATACTCGGCTTCCAGCTGGAGGCGGTACGGATGAAGGCCTACCGTCCCGACGGTGGCGATTGCTCCCTGTACGCGAGGGTCCGCGCATGAGCGGCGCCACGCTATTCACCCTGCCTGCCGTCCTTGGCGGGGCCAAGGTCACCCTCGGCGTCGCGCTGTCGGCGGCGGGGGCCGCGCTGTCGGCGGGGTCTTTCCTCCAGCAGGGCGCCGCGGAGAAGGCATCGGCGCGCTACAACGCGGCGCTGTACGAGCGCACCGCGCAGCTCGCCGAGCAGAAAGCGCAGTTCGACGAGACGCGACACCGGCGCCTGGCCGCGCTACGCATGGGCCAGAACCGGGCGGCGCTCGGCGACAGCGGTGTCACGATGAGCGGCTCGGCGCTCGAAATCTTCGAGAGCAACGCAGCGCAGGAAGAGCTTGATGCGTTGATGATCAAGTGGAACGCCACCAACCAGGTCAGCGACCTCATGAGCAACGCACGCCTGGAGCGCGCAAAGGGCAGAAATGCGCTTGTGGGCGGCTTTCTCGGCGCCGGCGCGTCGGCGCTCCTTGGTGGCGCAAAGGTGGGCGAGAAGTTAAATTGGGCGCCTAAAAAGGGCCCGTATGTCTATCTACCTCCTGTGTATCGTCGTTAAACTGGGTGAATATGCCAAAGCTTCAGCAATACATCGCAGAGGTCCAGCCAGGGGTTGAAGGTTTCGCCACCCTGTCGACGCCCGCTGCCTTCGGCGTCAAGACGGATGGCGAAGTTATCGGTGACCTTGCCGACTTCCTCGAGAAGAAGGCCAATAGCGACGATTTATTTCACATACAGAAGGACATGGCGAAGTTCCGCGGCGACTGGGCAAAGTACTACCAAGAGCGTGAGCAGAACGCGGAGGTTGGAGCAGTCAATTTCGTCGATAATTTCATGCGCGACTACGACAAAGCCGCGGGGCAGATGATGGCCGAGCGGCCGCTCTCGGACGAGAACAGGAGCTATCTGTACCACGAGTTGAGTTCTGTTCGCCAAGGGCTGCTTGAGAGAGCCATACAGTTCGAGGCGAAAGGGCGCGCGGCGGCTTTTACGAGCGACTGGGTCGCCATGTCTACCCAGCAGACGAATAACGTCGTCTTTGATCCCTCAAGCCTCCCGAGCGAAATCGGCGCCATGGAAGCTGCCGTCGACAACGCGGTCGCGAGAGGCATGATCAGCGAACAGCACGGCGAAGACCTTAAGTGGGAAACACACGTCACCCTGGTGCAAGCCGCCATCCAGGGCTGGATCGACATCGGCCTAACCGCAGAAGATGAACAGACCTCAGTTAACGCATTCGATAAAGCTTCCAAAATGCTCTCGGAAGACCCGACGGCGCCATTCCTAGACGGCGAAACGATCTTGTCGATGAAGGAAAATATCAATAAGGCACAAGAGAAACGTCTCTCAGATAAAACGACAGCGGCGTTGGCCCGCTTCAATGTGAGTTACGAATCCTGCCGTGTCGAGTTGAGGACGAACGGAACCTGCGAAAACCAAGAAGGGATCCTCGCCGACGCCGCCCTGGCTTTCCGCGAAAATCCTGTGCACTATTTACAGGTGCAAAAAGAGTTGGCCTCCGCCCTGCTGTTCTTCAAGGAGTTCAGTGAGATAAGCAACATGACGCAGGCCCAACAGGATGAGAAGGTAAGGCAGTGGCTGAGCAGGGTGAGTGGCATCGACGCGGCCTCTAACTATGGGCTATATGTCAGGTTCAAAGAAGGTGTGGATCAATTTCAAACAGCTACAATTTCAGAGGCGGGGGAATTTGTAAATGCGACGTGGGAAGACCTCCTTGCCGAGATCAGAACTAATGGACCCGGCGACACCGATCACATCAAAAAAGTCATCGACGCCGCCAAAACTGCTTTCGAAGAAAATCCTGCTCGATTAGAAGCTTTGACAAGCGAGTTAGCCAACACCATAAGGTACTGGTATGATATCAATAATATAAACTCGCTGTCGTTGGAAGAGAAGGAGAAGCTTCTCGATATCTGGAAGTCGTTGGTGACGGGCCCCGGCGCGGGCTATGGCTTGGGGCTATATACCCTGATCCAAGACGCTATAGAGCGAGATCAAAAAGCTAAAGATACCGAGGCGATGAACCGCATCGAGGCGGGGTACTCAAGCCTCCTTACCGCGATCGCGGCAGGCGGAGCCGGCGAGCACATCGGCAAGATCGCCCAAATGATGGCCGACGCCCAGGAGGCTTACCGAGACAATCCTTATGCAGTAAGCAGGATGAGAAACGAGATAGCCCTATCCATACGGTTATACGAGGATACCCATAAGATAAACTTGCTCGACGAGGACGAGCAGAAGAAGCTTGTCGCGACATGGTGGGCGTTGATGACCAAGGGCCCCAACGCGAACTTTGCCTCGGGTTATTTTAAAATTATTAAAGACGCGGTCGCAGAATCGCGCCGTCAGCTGGCCGAGGATCCCGCGCTGTTCGTCGAGATGCACAACGAGCAGGTCAAGCGGCTGTTTCTTGCGGCCAGAACCGACGAGCAAAAGCAACTTGCTATCGCAGCGTCCCTGGCGGAGCAGAAAAGACTGGGAGTTCCAGATCATGCGCTTAGACCTATATCAAAGGATCAGGCGGCCAACCTGGCGGCCGAGATCAACGCTTTAGCCGACAACGACCCAGAAGCGGCTGGTGATTTGGTGCAGCAGACGGCGCGTTTCTACCAGCAGTGGTGGCGCTATGCTGCAACCGCACTCGCGGACGCGGGGCTTGACGGCGATTATGTGGTCGTATCGGACCTCACCGAGCTGAGGGACGCATTTGTGATGAAGGAACTTGTCCAGGCGATTAGAGCCAAAAAACTTATGGAGGATAGCCAGATCTATAGAGATAATGCCAAACAAATTAAACAGAAGGTTGAAGAAGAATTAAAGCCTTTCATCTGGACTTTTACGCCTTACGGCCCGGCCGGGATGGATTATGCCTACAAATACGTCTCCGCCGCCGTGTCATTGGCGATGTATGCTATGTTTAGAAACAAAGACATGGATGCTGACGACGCCGTCGAGTACGCTACCAACACGTTGGTCTTCGACCGCAACAAATTATTTTCCAGTGAGTTATTGGAAATGGTCCGCGTCGACCCAGACGTGGACGAGGAACTCTTTACTTGGATCGCGAAGCAGACACTAATTAATCTTAACCCACAGGACCTGGTGCCCGTCTTCGGGGGTGACATGCCCAATTCCACACAACATGAAGACGTCGTGAAGGCAAATCATGAGTCAGCCACGCAAGGATATTATGTAAATAACCCTGACAATACCGGCGTGATACTCCTGAACAAGCAGGGCCAGCCGGTGCTTACTTATGACTGGCCCGGGCGCACCATAGTTCCAGTGGAGATCAAGTTCGCCGATCTGGACGGGTTGAGGACTATATATGGCGACCCGCCCCCGCCGCAGCCGCTTCTGGGTCGTTTTTAACACATCCAATTTGCCTGGGACACGTTAAGTGCCGTGACACAGATTGTATTCCCGGAGATTCTGCCCAATCGCCGCGCGAGGGACTTCGGCGTTGAAGCTTATGATGTGTCGTGGTTGCGAGGGTTTGGGGCGGCTTTCGGGGAGCAATGGGCGCGAGGCCCATTTCGTGCTTTAGATTGGCCGCGGCGGGCCGCGCAAGAGTTCATGCTGGATGCCCAGGCTAGCCGTGCGGCGGCCGGGACGGTGGTCGACACCCGCTTCATGTTGCGGGATGAACAGCCGGACAGCGCCTGGGATTACCTGGCGGAGCCCGACGAGAGCCGCATCTTTGCCCCCGTCCACTGGCCGGGGCCGGTCCTATTGACGCCCGAGGAGGCGAACCAGCAATACGGCATCCCGGGTGAACTTGTGTTTACCGAAGACGTCTACGAGGTGCTCGCTCAAGAAAAGTGGTCTCTCAAGTTCAAGGAACTACACCGAGAGACTATCATGCGCCGTGCGGATACGGGGGTATTCACGAAATTACTAGCAGGTCTTATCGCGTCATCCCTCGATCCGCTCAACATCGCCGTTGCGTTCATCCCCATCGTTCGCGAACGTCATTTCCTCGCTATGGTGGGGCGCATTGGCCTGCCGGCTGCGCGCGTTGTACGTGGAGCCGTTGAGGGCGCCGTTGGCACCGCCATGCTTGAGCCGCTGGTGTACGGCGCCGCGCGAAGCGAGCAGGCGCACTACGACATCACTGACAGCCTGCTGAACGTCACGTTCGGCACTGTCCTGGGAGCCGGGCTGCACCTCGGCGTCGGCGCCATCGGCGACCGACTGAACCGAGCGCGGGCGCGCAGGAAGGCCTCGCCCTTCCAGCTGTTTGTAGATGACCTGAAGCCCGGCGACCAGCAGGCGCTCGCGCGCACGTCGGTGGCCCAGCTTATCGAGGGCCGGCCGATCGACGTCGGACCCGTCCTCGACGTCTTGGTTGTCAACTCCCGCCAGAGCCGGGGGTCCAGGACCGCGCTGGGCGACCCGACCCTGGGGCGGGTTCTTTACGCCGGCGAGCCGCCCGAGATCAGCGTGGCGATTGATACGCCCGACGTGAGAGAGATCCTCGCTCGGCAGGCGCCCGAGCTCCTGGCGCGCGTGACGGAGCTCCGACAGCAGGCCGCTGACCTACGCGCGCGGTTGGCCGAGATGCGCGACGACAAGATGGGGACCGTGTCGCTGAAGTACGACCAGCAGATCGAGGCGTTGCAGCTGGAGCTTCTGACCGCCGACAAAAAGCGCGGCCGCGCGATCGCGGCGGAACTGTCGGCGCTCTACGATGAGCGGGTCAAGGCCCGCGAGGCGGCCGCCGAGGGTCCGGGGGATATCCCCGAAATGGCCGTCCTGCGCCAGCGCCTGGTCGAAACCGACTACGCGCTGCGCGACATCGCCGCCGAGTTCCGTGCCGCGACTGTGCGCGCGGAGAAGAAGGTTCTCAACCTGCGGAAAGAAGCAGAAAGGATCACAGCCAAGCTCGCCCCAGTCATTGACCGCAATCGCGCCGCCGGGGGCCTCGGGACGACCGCTCAGGTGTCGGCCGAAGGGGGCCTCGGGACGACCGCTCAGGTGTCGGCCGAAGGGGGCCTCGGGACGACCGCTCAGGTGTCGGCCGAAGGGGGCCTCGGGACGACCGCTCAGGTGTCGGCCGAAGGGGGCCTCGGATCGGCCGCTCAGGTGTCGGCCGACGCCTCGACCGTGTTGCAGCGTGTAATCGACAACCTGCGGGCCGTGGATAGCGACAAGGCCAGTGCCGCCGCGACGACCACCGAGCGTGTGTCAAAAGAACAAGGAGCGTCGAAAGAGTTAACCGACGAGATTAAGAACATCGAAGAGGAGCTAGCGCATTACGAGTCTATCATTGACAGCCAGGACGGCTTCGACGTCAACAAGCCGGCGCCGAGATCGCCGGCGCCGAGATCGCCGGCGCCGGCGCAAACCGAGCTTGAGGCGTGGCCGGCGTGGCCGGAGCAGGAGCTCGCGCCAGAGGTCATTGAGCGCAAGCGTAATGAAATTGCCGAGAGCAAGGACGACGACGGCGTGGTGTTGGGCACCGCGCGGATTGAGAACATCCAAGAGGTGCTGGAGCATGCGGTAGCGAAAGAATGGCTATCTCCAGAGGCCAAGGCATTCGTTGACTGGATGTTGGCGCGGAATCCCGCGATCATGGAAAATCTGACCATCCATTTCGTCGATAAACCCGACCCCGCGGCCGGCTACTACCATTCCGCCCAGCGCGTTATTGAGATCTTCCGGGACAGCTATGACTGGCCCAGAAGCCTGGCGCACGAACTCCTCCACCATCTTGAGAAGTTCATGCCCGAGGATATACGTGCTGCTATTCGAGCCGAATGGGAGAAGGGGCTAGCCGAGCGCCGGCGCGTTGCGGTGGAGAACAGCGACTGGGTGGCGCTGGATTATCTCAAGGCCGTGGAGAAGAGCGGGATCACCACGGACATGCTTGACCAGTTTGCTAAAGGCGAATTGCTAGGGGAACTGTATCCGTATTCCGATCCCTCAGAATACTGGGCCGTCAATGCGTCGAGGCTGGTGGCCGCGCGGGCCTCGGCAGATACCTGGGTGAAACGCGCCGTGTTGTGGATACAGGAAGTGATAGCCAAGGCCCAGGAGCTGTTCGGCTTCAGCAGCGACGCGCCGATCTTGCGCGCTCTGGACTACGTGCTGACGCCCGGAGCCACCGAAAAGACCGATCTCTTGCTTATTGAAGAGGGTTCCGACGTGGCGCTGGCGTCCGCTCGAGGCCAACAGCGCATCAAAGAGTTGCGGAAGATCATCGACGCGAGGCCTCCATCCGCTATCGTAGAGATCGCCAATCGAGACATATCTGACGCGCGTGGGGAAATTAGGGAGCACGAACGCCAGCACGCAGCCGAAAGGACGGAGTTGAATCAGCTGCTCTCAGGGGAGATCCCGCGCTACCCGGGCTCCAAGAAGCGCGAAAGAGATCTCATACGGATCCTCAAGCCGCCCGCCAGCGCGGTGAAGGCGATCCAACAGGTTGCGAGCGCGAAAACGCGGCTTGAAAATTTCAATAGGCGG
>VGYC01000162.1 GCA_016873095.1 Planctomycetota bacterium
GGGGGAACTCGACAATCCCTGGCATGACCGGACCCTCCGTGGTCGTCGTGCGCCATGTGAAATTACCAGGAATTTGAACGAAATTGCCCATTTTGACAAGGCCAGCTGCAGCTTTGCAAAACCTTAGTAAGATATCTCCGGGCCTCGGCAATCCTTGAAGGGACGCCATGTCGTTTCATCGCTTCGTCTTTTACTGCGCGTTCATCGGCGGCTGGTCGGCGTTTGCTGGCTGGCTGCTGAGCGAGGCGCTCTTCATGCGCCGTTCCGCCGATATCAGCGCGCTCACCATCATTCTCACGTCGGCCCTGGTGGGTGGGTCGATCTGCGGCGGACTGAATCTCTTGGCGGGTGCGGCCCACGGAACGTTGCGCGATAACCTTCCGCGTCTGTGGATCGGCCTGGGAGGCGGCGCGGTCGGTGGGGCCCTCGGCGGCTTGATCGGCAATTTGCTCTTCTCCATCCACCCCAGCCCGGTTTTGCAGGCCCTGGGGTGGATGTTCATGGGCCTGGGCATCGGAGTCGTCGAAGGAGTCTACGACCGCTCGTGGAAGAAGATCCGCAATGGCTTGATCGGCGGCGGCGCGGGCGGACTGCTCGGCGGCTTGCTGCTTGCGCCCATCGCCGCACTCATCGGCGGCGTCATGGCCAGCCGCGCCACGTCATTCGTCATCCTTGGCCTGTGCATCGGGCTGCTTGTCGGCCTGGCCCAGGTCATCCTCAAGGAAGCGTGGCTTACCGTGGTGGAGGGCTTTCGACCAGGCCGCCAGGTCGCCTTGAGCCTGGCGGAGACGCTGCTCGGAACCTCTGAAAAGGTTCAACTGCCGTTCATTGCCTTCGGCGCCAAGGGCGTTGAGCCAATCCACCTGCGAATTCTACGTCAGCAGGATGGTCGATTTGTCTTGCAGGACAATAACTCACGGACCGGGACGATGCTCAACGGCGCCCGCGTGGCCGGCCCAACCATTCTGCACAACGACGACGGGATTCAGTTGGGCCCGAACGTGGTACGCTATTGCGAACGGTTTCGCCAGGGCAGGGCGGTCGAAGCGCGACCTGCAGCCGTGCAGCCATTGCCGGCAGCAACGGCGGTCCCCGCAATACCGGCCGTGCCCGCAGCGGAAGCGATCAAGCCCGCCCCGGCGCGCCCGCAAGCACGCCCGATGCCCGTTCAAGCAGCGACTCCGCCTGCGGCGCGGCCGGGCAGGATGGAGCCGTCGCCGCCAAGTCACGCTCCGCCCACGCCGCCTCGATCCGCACCCGCGGCCAGCGGCATCACTGCCAAGCCGACGCCGCCTCGGCCCGGGCCGCCCAGTCCGGTCTTCGACGCTATCACGACTGAGGAACAGGACAACTCCTGTCCCATTTGCGGGCGAGAGATCAAGGGACCGACCGGCCGGCGCCTGTGCGACAATTGCGGCATCAAGTTCTGAAAGGCTATCTTCATGGGCAAGCTTCCATCGGTGCTCATCGATTCGGCCGTCGCCGGCGGACTCGTGCTGGCTTTGTTGCTGGTCGTCGGCCTGGATTCGGGTGCGAAGAAAGCCGGGGGAGGCAACGTCGTCGTCCTCGAGCCAGGCAGTAATGAACCCTCAGGCCGCGATCGGCCCTTGCGAATTGCCGTCACACCCACGCATAACGACAAGCTCGGCAAATGGGACGATATGGGCAAGCTCCTCGATCAGCTCGGCGAGGGCTACCGGTACACGATGTTTCCCATCGCCGAGTTGCTGGATCCGGACAGGCGTGCGGCACGCATCAGGGAAATCGACGAGATCGACGTGCTGTTTCTGACCTGCGCGCCCGGCGGAATCGAGGAGGCAATCACCGAGACCATCAAGGGGTTCGTGGCGCGCGGCGGCACGCTTTATGCCTCCGACTGGCGTTATCGCTGTGTGGCCCAGGCATTTCCGGATTTTCGGGCGCCTGGCCTGGAGGCCGATGGCCGGCCTCAGCAAGTCAACGCCAAGGTGCTCGATCCGGGCCTCCGCGACATCCTCGGACCGAGCGTGCCTCTCAAATTCGATCTTTCCAAGTGGAAGCCGGCGGCCTTTCGCGGGCCGCGCGTCAGCACGCTCATCGAAGGGGAGTATCAGCCGGAGATCGGCCTGCGCCGCGTCGCGCCATTGCTCGTCAAGTTTCCGTTCGGCAAGGGCACCGTGATCTTCACCTCGTTTCACAACGAAAAACAGAACAGCAAGGTCGAGGAGAAGTTGCTGCGCTATCTGGTATTCAGTGCGGTCACCGCGCGTGTCGACAACCTCGTCAACGCCCAGATGATGAAGGGCGGCTTCTCGCCGCAGAAGTCCAATCTCCTCAGCGCCTCGAGCGGCAGCCAGGAAGTCGTGCAGTCTTATCAGAGCAAGAACGGCAAGCGCGTCCGCTTCACGCTGGGCTTCGAGAATCGCGGCGCCCGCCTGAAACTCAGCGTCACCGCCCCCGATGGCAAGACGACCGTGGAAGAAGCGGACCAGACCTTCTACATCGAACAACCCAACACGCGCGGCACCTGGCAATACACCGTCACTGCCATTCGCGTCCCATACCAGGACTTTCCCTTCACGCTGACGATCGGCGAGTCCGATTGAGGCTGCTCGATTCAGCTTTTCGTCAAATAGAGCAGCGCGACGAAGTCATAGAGCGCGTGCGCGAGCATGACCACGACCAGGTTCTGGTTCCATTGGAAGATCAAGCCGAGATAGACGCCGACGACCGTCGCGAGCACCACATATGTCGGCGTGATGGGATGCATGACACCAAAGGCCACGCTGGCCATGGCAATGGCGAGCCACCAGTCGAAATAGCGATCCAGCAATGGCTGCAGCACGCCGCGAAACAACGCCTCCTCGCCGATCCCGGCCAGGACGCAGATGACCGCCAGGTCAAGAATGCTGCAGGAACGAAACAACGGCCGGATGACGTCGTCCGTGAACTCGCGTATCGACCGCAGCGAGCCGACCGGCCAGCGCAGGCACGCGGCGAATAGCAGCAGCATGGGCACACAGACCGCGATCCCAAGACCCAGATCCGTCAGGTTCCATTCCATGGCGCCGAGTATCGGAATATCGATCAACCAGCCGACCAGTAGTGCCAGCGCGATCATGCCCCCCTCGAACAGAACGGCCAGCGTCATGAGCTGCCTTCGTCCGAGCTGAGACTCTTCCATCTCTTGATCCGTGTTGACATTGAACGGCCCTGGCGGGCCGTGCCGCGATCCGCTCAATTGACGCTGAACGGCGGGATACGTGGCGGGATGAGATTGTGCCAGAGCTTGTCAGGCGGCGACTCGAAAAGCATTTCTCCCGATGCCTGGGCGATGGACCAGGCGCCGGAGGCCAGTTCGCTTTCGAGCTGATTCGGCCCCCAGCCGGAGTAGTTGGCGAACACTCGTACCCGCAGCACTTGACCGGGGATCGGATCCGTCACCTTGGCCATCGACTGGATGTCGCCGAGAAAAATGCCCGGCGCGACTTGCACCTGCTCCAGCGGCGCTTCCACCCAGTCTTCGTGCCCATGCAGCATGATGAAGCCTTGCATGGGGCAGGGCCCGCCGGTGAAGACGGGAAAGGGAATGCCCTCCGCCTTGGCGGGCCGATTCACAACCAGCCCGAACGCTCCTTCCTCGCCGTGCTTGAGAAGCAAGACCACGGTCCGCTGGAAGTTCGGATCCTGCAAGACCTGTTTGGCCACCAGGAATGTGCCCGCAAGCGAATCCATGAAGCCATTTTAGCAAACTCCATGGCAAGCGAGGCAAGTCCACTCAGCTTGATCTCGCATGATAGCGTGTCAACGCCCATGCCGGGAAGTAAGCGGAATACAGGCGATAATCCAGCATGGCGGTGCCGAAAAAGACCCCGGTGACGCCGACTTGTTGCCACGAACCGTCATTTTTTTGTTGCGCTCGCAGCCAGTCAATGCCGCGGCGCAGCGACGCGGTATTCGTGGGCAAGAGTTGCATAAGCGCGAGCAAGGCCCAGCTCGTCTGCACGACCTGGCTTTCCGGTCGATCGACGAAACAATCATGCAAGCAGCCGGAGTAGTGCTCGCCCCAGCCTCCGTCGGCATGCTGCGTGTCGATGAGCCAGTCAGCCGCGCGGCGCAAGCGCTTGTCATCTGCCGGCAACCCAGCGGCACGCAACGCCTCGACCGCGTGGAAGATCGCATAGGTGAAGTTGACTCCCCAGAAGCCCGGCCAGGCGCCGTCGCGGCGCTGCTGCCGCAAGAGAAAGGCGACAGCGTGTCGGATGCTCGCGTCGATCTTGCCGTACAGCGGAGTTGCTGGCCCGCGTTGACAGGTCGTCCTACGATACGCCGCCAGCGCCTTGATCGCGGAGCTGGTGCACTCCAGGTACGAGCGCTCGGTCATGCACGAACCGTACATCTCGGAAGGATTGAGTCGTTCCAGCAGGGCCCCGCCGCGCCGTCTTTCATAGGTGCCGAACCCGCCGTCGTCGTTTTGACGGCTGAGGATGAATTCGACCGCTTGCCGCAGACGCTCTTCGGGGAGGCGCTCCAGCACCCTCACCCCCGACCCCTCTCCCGGAGGGAGAGGGGAGAAGGATGGATGCGCGTGCGTCTCGAGGATGGCGAGCAGCGCCTCGGCGGTGCAATCACTCACCGGCCAGCGATGCTGTCCATCGGAGAAGCACCAGCCGCCCAGCGCCGGATCCCGTCCCTCGCGCTTGCCAGCGGGCAACTCACTGGTGATCTGCACCCGCGCGAGATAGCGATAGCCGGCGCGCACCGCCGCGCACCCCGGCGCGGAGAGCTGCGGTGCTGTCAGCAACGCCTGCATCGCCAGGGCGGTGTCCCAGCCCTGAGAACGAGCACCGGCATAGCGGATCCCTTCGATGTCGTCCTCCCACTTCCAGCTTTCCAGCCCGGCCAGGCTCTTCGCCAATGCAGGATGCTCGGGATCGCGGGCCAGGATCGCCAGGCAATTGAGCAGGCCGTTCACCGGCGACAAGCCTTGATAGTCACTGACTTCTTGCTCATAGAGAATGCGGTCAAAGCAATGATCCAGCGCCCGCCGCCGCCAGCGACGCGGATGATGACAGTCGAAGAAGGCAAGCAGATTGTAGGCCTGCCGCAGCAGAAACGACGGCCGGACATGGACGTCACTCGCGGCAATCGCGTGACGATGGGCTGCGAAGTCGATCGCCTCGAACGGTTGCGCGAAGAGCTCGCGGCGAAGCTGGTCGCGGAGCGGCCCGAGGTCGCCGATGTAACGACTGCCGTACAGGTAAGCGATCCCCAGGTAGATGTAGCGCGTGTGGCAGTAGAACTTGCGGGGATGAAACGGCAGCCACGTCGGCGCGGCGAATAGCTCCGGCACGCACGGGTTGACACCTTCGTAACCGTAGAGCCCGAGCAGCGCGAGCCAGAACTTGCCCCAGGTGGGTATGGCAAGGACGCCGCCGGGCTCGGCATGCAGCCAGCGCCGTGCGCTCGCGACCATATCGTCATCCGCAGAGACGCCCAGCAATCGCAGCGCGACGTAAGCGAGCGTCGTGGTGAACACATAGCCGGCCGATTCGGGATGCAGGCCCCAGGCGCCGTCACTCGTGAGCGTCGCTTCGTAGTGGCGGATGATCTGCTCGCGAGCATGCGGCTCCCACTCGCGGCCGGCAAGATGCTGAACGATGACATACTGCGACAGGATCATCGTGCACCAGACCATCTCACCCTCCCAGCTGCCGTCGTTTTCTTGCAACGACAGCAGGTGGTCGGCGGCGAGAAAGGCGTGATCCTGCTTCTCGCGAGAGATGGTCAACGTCATCGCGGGATCCTGTGCGAATGTGTGATGATGAACGCACTCCCGGCACCATGCACTATTGATCATGCTGGGCCGCCATGCCCACGCAAAGCCGTGGGCATGGCACGCCAATCCTTCGTACGCAACCTTAGCGCCAATCCATCAATAAACGTACGGAAGGATCCGCCAGCGAACGCGCTGGCAGTAGGTTTCCCAGTCGGCGCCATACTTGTCGTGACACATGTTGTGGTCCCGGCGCTCGCGATGAATCAACAGGATAAGGAAATAGGCGAAGTAAAAATAGGGCAAGGGCGAGCCGAACAGGCACGGCAAGCACCACGCCAGCGCCATCATCAAGTCGCCCAGATAATTCAGGTGTCTGGCGATGCCCCACCAGCCGGAAACCAGCAGCAGCGAGCCGTACTGCGTGCGAATGTACTCCGCCGGCCGGCCCCAGATGGGCTTCGTCGGATCGAGACGGAAACAGTGCTTCTGCCAGTTCGAGCCGCGGAAAATCATGAAGCCCAGGAGATTCAAGGCCACGATGCCGGCGGCTCCCCACCAGGAAAGCGTGTGTCCATGCTCGACCAGGTAGTATGCCTGCAGGGTATAGGTGAACGGCACCCACACGAGATCGCCCCACACCAGCATCCAGCCGAAGTTCTCGTGCTTGATGTCCCAGGTGGTCAGGATGGCCGGTTCGTGCCAGAAGTAATCGGCCACGTACATGAACTGAAACGCAAACACCAGGTACATCGGCAGCGTGATGCCGTGTTCCCTGTTCGATTGCTCGACCGCCAGCACAAAGTTGATGGCCACCCAGCCGATGAGTCCCGGCCGGCTCTCCATGAAAAACTTGAAGTCGAAGCTGCCGATGCGCGGGTTCAGGCTGGTGCCCAGAAAATAATCGTAAAAGAAGTTGCCCGTGCGTTTGTCGTTCGGGTATTTCCATTTACCGAAAAAGGAGAGGAACAGGCTGAAGCCGAACGCGAAGATGTTCACGGTCGTGATGAGCGAGCCATACTCGCTGGCGTTCGGATAGAAGAGTATGGTCGGATCCAGCCACTTCATGTAGACGGCCAGCACGAGCGCGCCCAGCGACACCCAGAACGCGAACATGCCGTTCATTCTGTAGCTGAGGCGCGTGCCGTCCGCCAGCGGCGTGCCTTCGTGCCAGCGCCCGGGACCGACAATCTGCAGGACCGCGTGCAGCAGCATCCAGCCCGAGAAGATGAGCACCGAGGTGACGGTTGGCATCGTTTGCAGGATCAGTCCGAGGTCCCCCGGCTCGGGAACGAATAGATTGCCATCGTGATCGCGCAGGCAGAACCACAGGTAATACACAATGAGCGGCAGGACGATGATGCCCACCAGCGACAGCAAGCCGCCCAGGAAATGCGAGCGCGGTTCGCTGACGTGGCCAGTCCCATGCGAAAGACCTCGAGGGTTAGCGGTGATGGAGGTCTCGTCGCCGTTCATGCGTCAGATCTTTCCCTTGCAGAGCTCCTTCACGACCATCTTGCCATACAGCCAGAGCGTCTTGACGATGGTCGGGATGTCGAAGCAGCTAAAGATGGCGTCGCCGAGGGCGAAGGGCAGCGAAGCGGGTATGATACCGCGACCATAC
This sequence comes from Planctomycetota bacterium, assembly GCA_016873095.1. Classification (GTDB taxonomy): domain Bacteria; phylum Planctomycetota; class Planctomycetia; order Gemmatales; family Gemmataceae; genus VGYC01. The sequence goes on from VGYC01000162.1 coordinate 7,380, forward strand.
TCCAGCATCCAGCTGCCTTCCGAAAGCTTGAAGCCCTTCACCTTGCCGCGGCGCAAGAGCGCCATCTCCCCGGGCCGGGTGTACACCGGCGCGAGAAAGTTCGTCTCGTTGTACGCGACCAGTTCGCCGGACAGGAAGAAATCGTACACGTCCATCAGGTAACGGCCCGAATAGCCCTGCGCGCCGATGGGCGTGCCGAAGAGCAGCACATACTCGGAAAGCGAGGCATGGAGAATGGTCATGATGCCGACGACGCCGCCGGCAAGGTTGAACAGCCAGTCTTGCCGGGTCTCGATGTGCCCGGGATACTCCTTGGCGAGGTCGTCGATGATGTTGCGAAACTGCTCCTCGCGCGGCAAGTCGAGATGCCGCCGCACGATCTCATGAAGCCGATCGGGGTTGAAAAGGTAGGCCATGCGAGTTCTCGGAGGCGGTTAGCCGCGACGCGGTAGCGGAGCGTTATCGTCGCGCTCCCCTATCGGGTCGCGGCTAAACGGGGCCCGCGCGGCGCCTTCCTCCCACTTGCGGATCACCAGCCGCTGAAAGTGACCGACGACCGGGTTGACCTCGAACATCGGGGCGTCGAAGTGGCGTTCGTAGCCTTGCTGCTCCGCCTCGACGGCGAAGCCGTCCTGCTCAAGCAACGGCTTGATGAGCAGCCAGCGGGCGACGCGCAGGAACGGCCTCATCAGCCAGCGCGGCAGCCGCAAGGGCAGCAGCGGAATCTTGAACGCATCGAAGTAAAAGAGGAAGAAGCATCGGCTGGTCCGCTCATCCTCGGGCAGGATGAAGCACCAGTGCTTGATCTTGCCACCGGTGTCGGACCACTGGTACGGATAATCCACGCCGAGCTTCATCGAGTTGGTGTCGACGCGATTGCGATCGACGAACAGCCCCGAGATCGGCCCCTTGCCCACCTGCGTCTCGTAACCGAGCAGCACGCGATCATCCACGGTTTCGCACTGCGTGAGCTTGGCGCCCACGAAGGGCCGATAGCTGCGGTGCAGGAAGGCGTGCGTGAAGTCAATGATGTTCTCGAAGATCATCGAGTGGTGGGCCTTCCACTTGAAGTCGATGGGCACGCACGCCCATGGCTTGCGGCCTTCCAGCTCGGGAATCTCCGGAATGGCTCGGTCCTCCGCCAGGTCCGGGTCGCCCATGAAGAGCCAGATGAGCCCGTGCTTGACCTTCACCGGATAGCTGCGAATCTGCACCTTGAGCATCGGCTTGCCGAACAACTCATGCGGGATGTGCGTGACCTTGCCGTCGCCGTCGTAGCTCCAGCCGTGATACTCGCAGGTGAGATTGCAGCCCTCGACCAGGCCGAGCGTCAGCTTGAGCTGGCGATGGGCGCAGCGGTTCTCCAGGGCATGCAATGTCCCCTCGGCATCGCGATAGAGCGCGATGGACTGGCCCCAGAAACGCACCTCGACGACCTTGCGGCAGCGAACGGCCCGATCAAATTCGACGGCATACCAGTAGTCGGGATGCAGGCCGGCGGCGCGGGCCTTCTGCCGCTGATTGTGCGCCTCCTCGAAGCTCGGCGGGGCAACGCCGTTCGCGCGGCTGCTCATGCGCTCCCCTTTCCATTGGCCGAGAAGGCCTGTTTCTTGCGGCGATAGCGCACCCGGCAGGGAGGCTTCGGGCCGACGACGAATGTATCGAAGTTCGGCCGCGGGTCGGCGTCCACCAGCTCGAAATCGAACTGCCCGAGCAGCACGCTCCAGATCGTCTTGACTTGCAGATAAGCGAAGGTCATGCCGATGCAAGCGTGCCGGCCGCCGCCGAAGGTGATGAGCGCAAAGCGCGTGCGCTTGTCTTCTTCCCTCCTCGGCGCGAAACGATACGGATCGAAGCGGTTCGGCTCGCGAAATACTTCGGCAATCCGATGCGACGCGGCCGGCGACACCATCGCCAGCCAGCCTGCCGGCACCACGTAGTTGCGAAAGTGCAGGTCGCGGCGGATCTTGCGCATGAGCAGGATCAGCGGCGGATGCAGCCGTTCCGTCTCCTTGATGGCCCAGCCCAACAGCGTCATCTCGTTTAAACCATCGAAGCTCAGCGGCCGGCCGCCGCCGAAAATGCGTTCCCGCTCGTCCAGCACCTTGTGCAGGTATTCCGGATGCCGCAACAGCTCGACACCGGTCCACGAGGCGAGCACGGCGCTGGTGTGCTGCCCGGCGAAGATTAACGTCAAGAGCATGCCGGTAATGTTGTCGTCGTTGAGGGCCGTGCCGTCGCCGTAGCGCGCCGTCATCAGCGTTTGCAGGAAGTCCTCCCCTTCGACACCGGCGGCCCGGCGATTGGCGACGATGCCGCTGATGATCTCGACCATGCGCGTCCGCGCCCGATCGCGCCGGCGAAAGGCCGGCAACGGCAGATGCGGCCACAAAAAGCCGATGAGGTTCAGCCCGCCTTCCATGTCGTGATAGAGATGAGCAAACTCGGTCGACAGGTTCTGCCGGAACTCGTGTCCGATGAGACAGCGCGTGGCAATGAACACCGTCAACTCATTGCCGAGCTGCACCAGGTCGATGGTCCCCTCGTCGCCCCAGCGGCTTGCATAGTTCTCGACCTCTTCGCGGATGTAGTCCACATAGGTCCGCAGTCGTCGTTCGCTGAGAGCCGGCGTGATGAGGTCGAGTTGCTCCGACATCCGTTCCGGCGTCGTGGCATATGCGATGTCCTTGCCAAAGAGCGGCACGGTGAACCGGTACGCCTCCTTGGCGCTGAGCTGATCGTCCGGAGCGCGAAAAAACGCCTCGTTGCCCTTGGGCCCCGTCAACACCGCGACCTTCTGCCCGGCGAGCGTGATGGCGAAAATGTCGCCATGCTGCCCGCGGGCGCGCTGCACGAAGCGGATCGGATTGCGATTGAACTCAAGCGCATGGCCGAGAAACGGCAAGCCGCCGTCCAGGTGCGGCGGCAGCGTCACTCGAGTTCGTCGTGCTGATGTGCGTGGCGCAAGCCCGGCCGTACTCATGGGGAAGCGGTTTCCTTTCTGAGGTTATTATCCGGCCCGACGGAGTTACGGCCAGCTGAAGCGCGGATTTGCCGACAGGCACATGGCATTGGCCTTGCCAGATGGCCATCTCAAGTTCTGGAAGGGCGAGCGGCGAAGCTCCTGCCGAGCCGTGAAGCGACAAGCACCAATTGGGTTCACAGCTCGGCAGGAGCCGCCCTCCCACGACAGGCTGCTAACTTACACTGCCGCGCGGTCCAGTTGACGAAGAGGGCATGGCCAGGTTTCATTTCTTGCTCTGGGGCGCAACCACTTGTGCCGACAACTCCATGTCCAGGTAGACATCGGAGCTGCCGGTGGAGTTATGGACAAGCACAGCCATTACGTTTCTCCCCGGGCGGAAAAGCTCGGCGGGCACAGTTAGCTCCCGATTCCAGTAACTGAACTCATGATCGGCCTCGTCCTTGTCCACGAGCTGGCCATTGAGATAGATTTCGGCGCTGTCGTCGCTGGCCACGCGAAGTTCAAAAAGTGTGCCCTTCTGGCTCAGCACTTCGGCCGGAACTTGCAGCAAGCGGCGGCACAGGATCGGCTGACCTTTCTCGGGAATCTCCGTACCCTTGCGGGCCGCAATCTCACCCTCGCCGTTGCCGAACGGCGCCCGCACACTCTTCCAGTTCTTGTCGTCGAAATCCGGCTTGAGCCAATCGTTTCCCCTGACCGCCGCCGCCGGGAGATAGCGCCAGCCGTCCGATCCGGCGGCGAGCAGCTTGACCGTCCTCAAATCGACGGCCTCGCCCTTGGCGTCGGGCTGGTTGCTGATGATGAGCTGCAGCTTGGCCTCTTGCTTGAGAGTGACGTTGTCGATCTTGGCAGTGGCGCGCACGAGAAAGCCGGCGCTGTTGGCTGGCTTGGCCTTGGGATCGACCTTGAGAATCAGCCGGGCGTCATTGCCGCCGGCAGGCACCGTCACCGCCGGGCCGCTGAGGCCCTTGAAGCCCGAAGGTTGTACCAGCTCGACGGTGAACGGCCCCTTGTACTGATGCAGGCGGGCGAGCTTGACGTCCAGCGCGAACGAGTTGCCGGGCTTCAAGACCAGCGGCGACTTGGGCAACGACAGTTCCGCGACTTCCTTGAAGACCGTCAGCTTGAGGGCCGGACTGCTAGCGGAAAAATCGACAGTCCTCTTTTTCTTGTCCTTGGGGTCGGGCTGATAGGTAAACTTCCCCGTCCCCTGGAAGGCGAGCGTGAAGACGCCGGCTTCGGTGTTGGCGGGGACCGTCAGCTTGACGACGGCATCAGCCTTTTTGGGAGCTATGGTGACATTGGGAACGTTGATGAAATTGCCGTTGGCCGCCACCGGGGCGCTGATGCGCGTGATCTGAATCGGCGCCTTGAACTCGGGCCATTGCCGGCTCGCCAGAATCTTGATGTCAAGCTTGCCGCCGGCCGGGACGAGCAGTTCCGTGGCCGGCGTGTCGATGGCGAACGGCCCCTTGTCGCGCACCGACAGACAGATGGCGCGGGCCAGCCGGCTGATTGCCGGAGCGTTCTTCTGCGCCAGAGGCCAGACCAGCGTACCGGCGCGCGCCTGCCTGGTCACCTTGGCGTTGGCAATGACGCTCGTGCCCTTGATCTGGATCTCGCCGGCGGAGAGCGGCGCGTTGGCCGCGGCACGCAAAATCAGCACCGTTTCCTTCATCTTCGGGCCGATGACCTGGGGGGCGCAGGTGACACCGCTGGGCAGGCCTTCGGCCTGCAGCGCGATCTCTCCCTGGAAATCGTCCTGGCGGAGACAGACGACTTGCAGGTCCTGGCTGCCGCCGCGCTGCAACGTGAAGCCGCCGCCGCCGGCGTCGTGATTGCCCACTACCAGCAGGTGAAAATCGGGCCGTGCCGCGCGAATGCTCACCTGGTAAACGAAGCGCGCGCCCGCCCGCGTGGCGGCGGTCCTGCTGGTGACCAGTAGCACATAGTCGCCGTCGGCCGGCGCGACAAAGCGTCCCTTCGGATCGCTCGTGTAGGTCCAGAACTGTCCGCTGCGATCCGGAATGTCTGGATGGTCGTCGAATTCGGCGACAACCTTGCGATCATCGGCACGGATGATGCGCAGATACAAATCCAGCGGCGCCCCAAGCCGATCCGCATAGCCCTCCAGGTAATACACGTCCCCTTTCTTGGCCGTGAATCGGAAGTAGTCGTGGTCGCCGGTCTTCTCGATGCGGCCGCAGATGTCGCAGGGCACGGTGATCTTCTGGGCCGAGTCAAGGACCGTGTTGTCGGCGTCATCCAGGACGACCGGCCCCTGAGCATAGGTCAAGAGAATCGGGTTGGACACACCGGCCGCGTTCTTGAGACGCTGCTCGAAACCGGCCATCATGCCGAAGCGCGGCAGCAGTGTGCCCGAGAAACTCAAGACATCGGCCGGAGGCGGCGGCGTGACCTGGACCGCAACCTTTTCCAGCGGCCTTCCGGACACGGTCTGCAATTGTGCTGGCTCGCCGCCGGGCAGGTTGCGACCGAACACGGTGATGGTGCTGGCCTTGCCGGCCTCGACCACGGCCGGGTAGACCGAGTCGATCCACGGGGTCGTGCCGATGCTCAGCCTGTAGAAGCTCTCCGGCCCGCCCAGGATGTAGGCAAACTGGCAGACGCGAACCAGGTATTCGCCGTCGCCCGGCAGCACGGCATCCAGCACGGCATCGCGGCCGCGGTAGTCGCGGTTGCTCGCCAGCTTGCGGTCGTGCCGGTCAAATAGCTGCAGCAGCGGCTCCAGCCGGCTGTCGATGCTCGACGCCGCGCAATGAATCACTACACGTTCCCCCTTCTTGCCGGGGAAGGCGTAGTAATCGACATCCACGTTCGAGCCAATCTTACCGTTGACGATCGAGTTCATCGCGACTTTCTGCGCCCGCGGGACATCGTCATTGTTCTCTTGCTCGAGCACCTCCGGACAGCTGCCGACCGTGACGGCCCGCGGATTGCTGATGCCCCACTTGCCGATGGCGCGAACGTCGTGAATGCCGAGGGGTACGCTGGCCGGGACGATGATCTTGAACTTGATCGGGTATTTTGGCGGGGTCTTGGGCTTCTTCTTGGGCGGCGGCGGATCGGGCACGCGCTCCGCCTTGATGCCCGGATGGCTGAAGTGCAACGACGCAATGTCCTCGAGGTCCGCACCTTCAAGAACGACTTCGACGCTCGAGCCCGCCCTGGCGCCCGGTGGCGTCACGGTCGCCAGCCGGGTCCTGGGGAACGGCTGAGCGTGCGCCTGTTGCAAGCTGACGAGGCCAACCAGGATTGCTAGCCAGGTACCACGCATCATGGCCTTGGAGGATGACCGGAGGGGCGCGCTCGTGCGAAGAGTTTGCTGCTGGCGCATGCGCTGTTCTCCTTTCGTCTGCGTTTCAAGCTCGGTTCGCTTGCTTGCGCGGCAGACTGGGCCGCCCCCCGCGCCCATTCCTCCATGTTGGTCATGCCTTTTTTGAGATGCAACCCTTTTTCGGGCAGGGGCGCAGTGTACGCGCTTTTCCGCGCAAGTTTCCCGCAAGCGCTCGTTCCTGCTTCAACCATTCTCGTGAAAAAGGAGCCGTGCCATGTCGCGCTTGACCAGGCCGATGGTTGTCGCCGCCGTCGTCGTCTTGTACTGGCAGGGAGCCGGCTGGCTGGACGCAGCCTGCTGCTACTTCTCGGCCAAGAACACGGACATCTTGCAGCCGAGCCAGAAGGTGTTCATCACCTGGGACCCGGCTCGCAAGCTGGAGAGCTTCACGGTGCAGCCGCGCTTCGAGGGCAATGCCCGCGACTTCGGCATGGTGATCCCGACGCCGTCGCAGCCGACGCTGCACGAGATGCCGCGCGGCTTCTTCAAGCACCTCGCCGTCTACACCATTCTCAAGCAGCGCGAGCAGCCGGCATCGAAGTTACTGCCGATGGCCGGCTTCGGCTTCGCGGGCGGCGGCATGAACATGATGGGCGGCATGGCGTTCATGGGCGGCGGCTTTGGCATGATGGGCATGGGCGGCGGCGGCATGATGGGCGGCGCCGCGCCGCGTCCGCCCGCGGTCAAGGTCCTCGAGACCGGTGTCGTCGGCTCGCTCGATTACAAGATCATCGACGCCAAGCGGGCCGACGATCTGTTTCGCTGGCTCAAGGACAACAAGTATCACTATGCCGGCGACGAGGCCACGCTCGACCATTACGTCAAGAAGAGCTGGATCTTCACCGTCATGAAGATCGACACCATGCAGATGAAGAAGAACAAGGACGGCACCTTCACCGGCGAGGTGACGCCGACGCGCTTCCAGTTCAAGAGCGATCAGCTCGTCTATCCGCTCAAGATCACGCAGATCTCCGTCAAGAAAAGCACCGAGGCGCTCTTCTACGTGCAGGCCCCGTACAAGGTCGATCTGCCCGGCGACATGAGCTACCGCTACACCTGGCTGCCGATGCTGCAAGCGGCGTCCGGCTGCACTCCCGGCGGCATCCCCGGTCGCGGCGACGACTGGCTCAAGGCCATCAGCGGTGAGATCCCCGCCATCCTGCGCCGCGGCCAGGCACTGAACTTCAACTTCGTCAGCGGTCAACGTCCGCAACCGAACAAGCAGGGCCGCACGCCGACGACCATGGAATGGGCTCGCAAGCTGACCGACCAGGACATCATGGTCCTGCAAGGCAAGGCGCCTTACTCCGAGCGCGTGCCAAACGTGGATGAGGGGTTCACCGAGCGCGACGTGCGTGATAGCCGCAGGGGCCAGGCCGTCGTTCGCGTCATCCAGGCGCGGCTCGCCTGGGCCGGGAAGGCCAGGCCCAACGGCTTTCTGGTTCGCCACGCCCCGCGGCAAGACATTCTCGACCTGCGCGAACTGGCCGGCCATCTGCAAGCCGACATGGTCATCACCAAGTTCCGCAAGCTCTTCACCCGCGCCGAGATGGACGAGGATCTGCTGCTGGTCGCCGCCGACATCGCCGATCAACGCGATTTCTCGGAATATGAAGAGATCCTGCCGTCGTCGCCCCCGTAGCCGACGATGACAGCCGACGCCTGCCAGCCGACGCCTGCCAGCGTCGCCTACGACGGTCGCCCACGCCAGCGGGCGACCTCGTCTTCAATGATCGACTTCTTCTCGGCTTCGAGCTGGCGGTAGTGGCGAAAACCGAAGCGAGCAGTGGCCATCAGGTCAATGGCGGCCAGCAGGAGCATGGCGAACAGCACGATCAGCGCCGCCGCCCAGTAGACGGTGATGACCCGCAACGTCTGCTCCTTGCCTCGATGGTGGACCAGTTCCTGCGGCCGCGCCTTGGCTCGCAGTTCCAGCTCTTCTTCGTTCAAAGGCCGCGACAGCCGTTCCTCGAGGAAGAACCAGCCAGCGAGCATGCTGGCGAACACCACCATCAGAAAGCAGCAGAGCAGCCGGCGAATCGCCTGCTTGCGAAGGTAGAGCCGATCGTCCACCGCAAGCCCCGACTGCCGACGCAAGCTGGCAAGCGTCTTGAACTGAGCCCGCGCAAAAAACAATGCCAGGCCGACGAGTACCGCGGCCAGCAGGCAACCGAGAGTTATCTCAAGCGTCATATCGTGCCGGCGGCAACGTGCTGCTCGCAAAGCTCCGCATCGCGCGAATAGAAATCGTGACCTGGTTCAAGTCTGGGTCAGCGACCTTGACCCGGCCAGATTCGTTGCGTTGCCACCCCCCTCTCGGCACCCCGGCAACGAATCCGCCTTCCGATCTATTTTCGCAACCTACTTGTCTGTATCAGGTTATATCCATTACTTGCAAGTTCTCAATTGCCCTGGGTGCGGCATTTAAATGTCTCCCAGGCGCGAACCTGGGAACGCGACTCATTTCGTTCGCTGGAGCCAGACGCCCAGCACCCGGGCAACCTGCTCCATCGACTGCGGCGAGCAGTTGGCCGGCACGTCGCTCAGCCTGTGCCAGTGTGCGTACTCGAAGTCGATGATGTCGATGGCCGGGATGCCGGCGTTCAACAATGCCAGATGATCGTCCTGGACGCGCTGGCCGACCTGGTCCTTGAAGGCCTGGCAACCAAGCTCGCCGGCCAGGCCCCAGATTTCGCGCACCAGCTTGGTTGCGCGGGCAAAGGAATAGCCCTCGGCCGGGAAGCGGGCATTCTTGCCGCCGACCATGTCGAGCAAGATCGCGGCGGCGTAATCCACTCTCGGCTTGCTCTTCTTCCAGGTCTGCGCAAAATGCTCGGAGCCGAAGAAGTACTTGTCGCGGTCCCGGTCGAAGATGTATTCCTCGCCGTCGAAGAATACGAAGTCCACGCCGACGTTTGTTTTCAAGTCCTTGACATGGTGGCCGAGTTCCATGAGCAGGGCAACACCCGAGCCGCCGTCGTTGGCGCTGACAAACGTTTCGCGCCACTTGCGCGGGTCGGGCTCCTGGTCGGCGATCGGCCGGGTGTCATAGTGCGAGCACAGGATGACGCGCCGCTGCCGCTCCGGATGGAATGACACGATCATGTTGGCCATCGGCACGCTGCGGCGCTGGCTGTTCTGCCGGGCGCTGAACTCCTGCATGGCGACCTTGGCGCCGAGATCCTCGAAATGCTTCTGGATCAGCTCTTGCTGGCGTTTCATGCCGGCGGTGCCGCTCATGCGCGGGCCGATGTCGCAGATGGCCTCGAGATAGCTCATGGCCCGCTTGCCGTCGAAGGCGACGGCCTTCGCCTGCGGCGCGGCGTCGCGATCGGCGGCGAACGGCACGCGCTCGCGCTTCTGGGCGCTATCCGCCTCCGGCTCGGCCGGCCCGAAGAAGTGCAGCACCATCCCTCCTCCGACCAGCAAGGCGACCACCAGGATGAACCGTCTCATGTTCATGGTCCTGCGAATCGAGCGCGGCCGCTGACCATCCGTGGCATGGCTCCTGTCTCCCGGCCGACTGTTAAGAAACGGGAAGCGGGGGCGTCTCTCCACTTATACGCTGCCGGCGCAGCCATGTCCAGACAGAGACGATTCAGGCAGAGCCCGAAGCGTAAGCGAGGGAAGGTTCTGCGACGTTCCGGCAGGAAAACGTTCTGGCAGAGCCCGAAGCGTGAGCGAGGGTAAACGGTCACCCTCGCTCACGCGTCGGGCTCTGCTGTCGCGATTCCGTGAGCCAGTTGCGTTGCTGGGCCGGCGGGGGGGGCAGGCGCGGGGCCGCGGGGTGACGGGATGACGCGACGCGGGCGCGGAGAGGCCGGGCACGCGATGCGGACGGGGGACGGGACC
>VGYC01000163.1 GCA_016873095.1 Planctomycetota bacterium
GCCCAGCACGGCGCCGGTGATGGCGTACAGCTCCAGCCATTGACCGGTGGTCGTCGGCGACGCGGTCTCGAGGTCCAGCATGGACAGGACGCCGCCGATGCCGGCAAGCAGCGAGCAGAGTATGTAGGCGAGGATCTTGCGGCGTTCGGTTGGCACGCCGGCGTAGCGCGCCGCCTGCTCGTTGGCCCCCACGGCGGCCAGATGCCGCCCATAAACGCTCATGTGCAACAGCACCGCCAGCAGCCCGGCGATGACGAACATCAATAACAGGATCACCGGGATTTCGATGTATTCGGTCCTGCCGACGGCGAGGTAGCGAAGGCCCTTGAGCCCCTCGAGGTCGCGCAACCTGCCGATGCCGACATCGCGTGCCGACCCGCCCGGCGGGCGCGTCGCCCACTGGGCCAGTCCCCGATAGATGAACAGGCCGCACAGCGTCACGAGGAACGGCTGCAACCCCAGTTTCGTGACCAGCAGGCCGTGGCCAAGCCCGATGAGCGCGGCGCCGGCCAGCACCACTCCCACGGCGGCAATCGGCTTGCCGGCCAGCGGACCTTCCTCCAGCAACAGCGCCATGCAGACGGCGCCGAGGCCGACGACTGAGCCGATGGATAGGTCGATGCCGCCGGAAACGATGAGCAGCCCGGCCCCGAGGGTGAGGATGCCGTAAAAGCCTAGCCGTTGTGCCAGATTCTGGTGACCGGAGACCGAACGCGCCGCCGGATGCAGCGCCATGAGCAAGGCGTAGAGCACGAGCACGAGAAGGAAAACCCCCAGCAGTCGGCCGAAGCGTTGCGCCAGGAAATTGCCGCCGGGATTGTTCATGCGCGGGCGCCTCCCGTGGCCAGGCGCAGCAATGCTTCTTGCGACAGTTCCGGACGGCTCAGCTCGCCGGTCAGGCGGCCCTGGTGCAACACCAGGACGCGATCGCTCATGCCGAGAACCTCTTCCATGTCGCTGGAGATCATCAGGATGGCGGTTCCTTGCTGGGCGAGCTGCTCCATGAGGGCGTAAATCTCGCTCTTGGCGCCGACGTCGATGCCGCGCGTCGGCTCGTCGAAGATGATCACGGCCGGCTGGCGGGCCAGCCACTTGGCGAGGACAACCTTCTGCTGATTGCCGCCGCTGAGCAGGCCGGCCGGCTGTCCCAGACCCGGGGCCCGCACGCACAGGCGTTCGCAGCCTTCACGGGCCAGCGCCGCCTCGCGCTGGCGCGACACCAGCCGCAGCCGGCTCAGCCGGTCCAGGTTCGGCAAACCGATATTATGCTGAATCGACTCGTCCAGCAACAAGCCGTGGTGGCGGCGGTCCTCCGGCACCAGGGCCAGCCCGGCGGCCAGCGCTTGCCGGGGATGGCGGATGTTCACCGGCTGGCCATCGAGCAGCACCGCGCCGGCCAGCACGGGACGCACGCCAAAGAGCGCTTCGGCCAGCTCGGTCCGGCCGGCGCCGACGAGCCCGGCCAGCGCGACGATTTCCCCGCCATGCACGAGAAACGAGATCGGTTCGGCCGGACCGCCCGTGAAGCGGAGAGCGCGCACCTGCAGGCGCACGCGGTCGGTCGCCAGCGGCTGTTCGCGCTTGTGGAAGAACTCGCCCAGTTCGCGGCCGACCATCAAGCGAACGAGCGCGTCGCGGTTGATTTCGCCGCGGGCCAGTTCGCCGGCGTTGCGGCCGTCACGCAGCACCACGGCACGATCGGCAATCTGCTGCACTTCAGCCAGGCGATGCGAGATGTACACGATGGCCACACCGGAGCGCCTGAGCTGGCCGACGACCTCGAACAGGCGGCTCGTTTCCTGTTGCGTGAGACTTGATGTCGGCTCATCCATGATGAGGATGCGCGACGACAGTGCCAGGGCGTGGGCGATCTCGACGAGCTGTCGCTGCCCAGGCGGCAGATTGCCGACCCGCGTCTCCGGGGAGCAGTGCAGGCCGACGCGGTCCATGAGGGCGCGGGCCTCGTGCGTCATGCGGCGATTATCCAGCAAGCGGAGCCAGCCGCCCCAGACGTCTTCCCTGCCCAGGAAGAGATTGGCTGCCACGGACAGACTTTCGGCCAGATTCAATTCCTGGTGGATGAGGCTGATGCCGTGTCGCAAGGCGTCGGCGACGCCGGCGAAGCGGACCGGCGTGCCGTCGAGTCGGATTTCGCCGGCGTCCGGCTGGTAGATGCCGGCGAGGATCTTCATCAGCGTGGACTTGCCCGCGCCGTTCTCGCCGACTACCGCCAGAACCTCGCCGGCATGCAGCGACAGCGACACCTGCGCCAGGGCCTGCACGCCCGGAAAGTGCTTGCGGACATCGTGAACGGCGAGGAGAGGAACTGTCATGGCCGCCGTGGGTGCACGCTCCGCGCATGCAAGGCAGCGCGCACTCGCAAGTCGCGAATCTCCATGCTCGACCGGTGATCGAACCCGGCGAGTTCCAGTCTGCCGCCACCGCGCAGCGCGCCCTTGGTCTTCTTCTTGTCCTTGGGGATCAGCTTGGGCAACTCGAACGGATCTGGCTCTGACTTCTTGCCCGGCCCTTTCTTCTTGATGAGCGGATCCTTGGTGATGCCCATGAGGTTGAACGTGAGATCCTCGGCGACGTTGGCACGCTTCAGAAAAAGAAGGGCGAAGCAGGTGTCCGCCAGACCGTGCTCGCCGTACCAGTTGCCGGTTGGATGCTGGGTGTCCACCAGGATCTTGGCGCCCCACTTGTACCAGTCCTTGTCGCCGATCTTCTTGAGGTTGTAGACAACGGCCATGCGCTCCAGGCTGAAAAGGAAATAATGGAAGTAGCCGGGCTTGGCGAGCAACTTGACGTCCTTTTCGTCCCTGGTCTCCTTCATGATCTCATCCATCAGTCGCATGGCTTCCTTCACGTACGGATCCTTCTTCAGGTCGGCTGGCTTCTTTTCGTCCTTCTTGCGGGTGATGCCATGGCCAAGTGCGAGCCCGAGCATGCCGGCGCACGACATGGTGCAGGTCACGGGTCGTGTCGCCGCCTTTGGATTGAGCGGATCATATTCGTATGCCCAGCCGCCGTTGGCTTGCTGCGAGCGCTGGAAGCGACTCACCACGCGGACCAGCGCCTCCTCGACGGGCACGCCATGCCGTCGCGCCACCCACAGCGCGAGCATCGCGAACTGCGTGTTGGAGTTGTCTCCGGGCAGAACGGCCAGCCTGGGCTGGCTTTCGATCTCCTCGACCGCCTGCGCCATGTACGGCGAGACCGCGCGCGGCTTGCGTTCGGATGGCTTTAGCTTCGAAGGGCCGATTTCGCCTTTCTCACGCTGTTCATGAGCCCTGGCCACCAGTTCCAGGACGCGCTGTTTTTCCTTGCGGTCGAGACCCGGCCCACTGTAGGTCCAGCCTCCAGCCGATGTCTGCATTCTCAGCAGCTGCAGGGCCAGGTACTCGATGATCGGCTCATCGCCCGGGTCGCCTAGCCGATCGAAGAACATAAGCAACACGGAAATCGTGTAGATGTGCGTTTGCTGGAGGGCTCGATCACGCATGGCTTGCGTGAGCTTGGCGAGCAATTCATCGGTTGGGGGGACGTCGGACTCCAGCAAGGTCCAGGCGATCAGGGCATTCAGACCGACTTCCTGGCCCTGGTAGCGATACATGTCGTTGATATCCCGCGGATGGGCGCGAATCGCGGCCACGCCTTTCTTGATGGCGCGATTGATGTACTTTTGCATGTCCGCGTCCTGAGCACGCACGGTCGGTGTCGCGGCCGCGAGAATCAAGGCAGCAAGCAGGACAGGCTTACGCATGACCGACCTCGTGTCATGGAAGAGGTGTGAGGAAACAAACGGGGCCCTCGACTCAGGCGAGGGCCCCGCGATCAAGCGACCTCAAAAGCCGGACTAGAAGTCGGCCCCGAGCGGAATGCCGTCATTGGGTGATTGAGCACTGCACCAGGTCTGAAGAGAAACCGTCGACGTGACGTTGCGGACGCTGCCATCGCCCAGACCGACCGTGATGCCGGCAGCGGACATCGCCTGCGGAATTCCAGCGTCGGCATTGTTGATGACCGGCTGGACCTGGAAGATGTTGCCGGCAGCCTGGGTGCCGGTCGCCTTGGCGGTGGCACTGAAGGGTCCCATGCCGAAGAAGGCATGACCCGAGGTGTTTATGCAGCTAACATCGTAGGCCCGGATCCCGCCGGTCGTGGGAAACTGGGTCGCACGGTAACCCGTGGTGAACACGATCGTGTTCGAGGTGCCGTCCGGGAAGGTACGAGCCAGGCCGCCCGTGCCTAAACCGTGGGTGAGCGGGATAGCGCCGGTCGAATTCGATCCCATGTTGATTCCCTGATCCGTGAAAACACGGAGGTTGGCCAGAATGTTGCTCACGCCATTGTCGGCGGGGGCAGTGGGATCCTGGGGCGAAATGAACGGCGGAACCACGGCATTCAGGGACGATGGCGTGTACGCCGCGAGCATTCCTGGATTCGCGACGCCCGGGAACTGCGCCTGGTAAGCGTTCTTGTAGAGGTTGTCCTGCTCGACGTAGGGCATGAGGTGGACGTGCGTCGTCGCACCCATGCCGTACTGAGGCGCACCCACCGTCTGGCCAACCGCTCCCGAGGCCGGCGGCAGCTTCTTCAGCGCGCCCTCGAACGAGTGCAGCGCCAGCGAGCATTGCTTGATGTGATTGGTGGTTTGCGTCCGGGCAGCGGCCTCGCGGACCTTCTGCACCGCCGGAACCAGGAGCGCGATCAGGATCGCGATGATCGCGATCACGACCAGCAGCTCGATCAGGGTAAAACCGCGTCGCTTCATGTGAGACATCCTCTCGAAAAAAGAAAAAAACAAGAAAAGGAACAGGGGGAACGCCCCCCAGAGAGAAAATCCCTTCAATCCACCCTGACTACCAGGTTAAAGGCTTGATTTTACGCTGTCAAGAAAAAATTGCGAAAAATGGCCAGAATCGCTATTTGGAAAGGGCCCAGCGGGCAGCTAAGTGCCCCGGGCGCCCGGCGGATTTTTCGGTGCAACCGTTAAAGTCTTCCCGCTCCTACAGCCGATGATACCTCCGACGACCGCGAACCCACATCGAAGGGTCGCGTAACAAGACCATTGACGGAAACGCTTTACGTCGCATGGATCAGGGGAGGCGTCATGAAGGCCTGGACTCGCTTGGTTTCTCGGGGAGGAGTCTTCCTGGCGCTGGTCTTCCTCGGCGGCTGCAATCCCCTCGGTATGGGCTTCTTCACTCCCATCTGCATCCAGCCCTGGGTGGCTGAGCGAATGGAGGAGAAGATGTGTATCAAGAACGATTATCGCACGCCGGTGATGCCGCCCATCCCGGCCGGCTACCGCCCCGTGTGCGAGGATCCGCCGGACAAGGCGGCGATCCTTCGCGCCATGCCGCGCGTGGCCCGCGGCGTTCCTTATTTCTACGAGGAATTTCGCGACAATATCGAGTTCACCATCGAGAAGCTGGTGGACGTGATCGATCCGCCGCGCTTCTTCCCGCTGGTCGGACCGGCGCAGCTGCACCATTGCCATTACAAGTGCACGATTTACTTCGATGAAACGCGGCAATCGGGCTACCCATTCCCCTTCCGCTGCAAGGCCCGGCGCGTCGAGGTCGTCTACATCGACAAGGACCATCTCCATCTGTGCGCCAGCACCCCCGAAGCCCGCCAGGCCATGACTCTGGAAATGATCGCCAATTAACGGGAGGGAGCGCCGATGAGGAAGCATGTCATCCTGTTGCTGGCGGCGTGCGGCACGCTGGCGTGCGGCATGACGCCGGCGCAGGCGCAGATCAACCCGATTTCGTTTCCGCGCCTCGTGCCGCAGCTGGCCGCGCAGAAACCGCCCGCGACCTCGCCACGAGTTCAGTCCGGCGACGACTACCATCGCCTTCTGGAAATCCTCATCGAGCTGGCCTGGCTTGGCGATCCGATCACGTTTTCACACTTGCTCGAAGCCAAGGTCGAGGCGGGAAGCCTGCGCGTTCGCGGCAAGGTTCCCGACGACGCCGTCCGCGAGCAGGCCTTGAAGCTGGCACGCTTGCAGTGTCCCATGAAGGTCGTTGACGAGACCAAGCCCGGGCCCGCGATCGAGAGAAGCACGCGCGTCAACCCGCTGGTCCTGCAACAGGCGGCGCAATCCGCCCTGAGTGAGCTACGCCCGTATACGGGCGATGGCGTGCACATCCGTTGCGAGACGGACGGCAAGGTGATCGTCGAAGGGCATGTCAAGAGCTTCGCCGTCAAGCTGGCAATCAGCAAGAAGCTACAGCGCATGCACGGCTGTGCCTGTGTCGCCAATCATCTGGAGGTGTGCCTCACGCCGCCCGCCGTCGCTCCGGCCCGCCGGCCCGCGGTGCACAGCGATCCCGTGCCCCTGGTGTGCATTCGCAAGAAGCCGCAGTCACGATTTCGCACGCTGCTGTGTTTGCCGGGCAAATCGTCGCGCGTGCCGGCCGGCGGTCCTGCCCTGGCCAGCGCTGCGCCGCCCGCGCCCGACAGCAACGTCATCCAGCGCGTGGGCTACAAGGCGCCGGCGCCGCCGGCAAGAATCGCCGCGCCAAAGCTCGAATTCTCCAGCGAGCCGGCAACCGCCGTGCCGGAGCAACCGTTCGTATCGCACGGTGTGGTAATCCTGCCCGATGGCGAGCCGGCGGCCATCTCGGCTCATCAGCTCAAGGAACGGATCTTCCGCGTGTGCGGGCCGGCGGCCAACACCGTCGGCATCAAGTTCAAGTCCCCCACCGAATTGGACATCACCTTGCACTCGCGCAGTTCAGCCGATGCCGCGCGCATGGCACGTCTCATCATGCAAATCCCCGAACTCATGACCTACAGCGTTGAAATCCGCGTCAAGCTGGTCCGCTAACGCGCGACACCAGACACGCTGCCAGCATGCCGACTTTCATCCACGGTGAGGTCGCGTTGACAGTCACACGACGATGTGCCATTTTCCGGCATGCGCGTGCCGGCGGGCTTGCTTCTGGGGACCCTGGGCGCCCTGGCCATCTTTGGCCGACTGGGCTGTCCGCTCCTCGAACCGGAAGAGGCTCGCTACGCCGAGATTCCCAGGCAGATGCTCGCCGAGGGCCGCTTCATCGTGCCGGTCTGGCACGGACAACCGTATCTGCACAAGCCACCGCTTCTCTACTGGCTGGTCATGGCTTGCTATGCACTCTTCGGAGTGAACGACGTCGCGGCGCGGCTGATTCCCTGCTTTGCAGCCTGGCTGACGCTGCTGGCCATCTACGTCTGGACCGCGCGCCGGACCGGTCGGGACGTGGCCGCATGGACCGGGCTGCTTCTCTGCTTCACCGCCGGCTTCATCTATCGCGGGCCCATGCTGTCGATGGACAGCTTGCTGATGCTGTTCGTGGTCGTCGGCTTGTGGTGCGCGCACGAAGCGCTGACGCTGCCCGCCCAGGCGCGCCGTGCGCAGGTTTGCTGGTTGCTGTCGGCGGTCTGTTGCGGGCTGGGCGTGCTCACCAAGGGGCCGGTCGCCGCGGTGCTCATCGTCGTGCCGATCAGCCTCTATCGGCTGCTGGTGCACATCGGCAAGGCGAGGCAGGCCGGTGATCGCGTCGCGCTTGCGTCCTGCCGGGCCGTTCTCTGGCCGGATCGCGGCCCGCCGGCAGCCTCGACCGCCCTGTACCTGGCGGTTACTTGCATGGTGGCGGCGCCGTGGTACCTGGCCGTGGCCTGGCGCGAGCCAGGAGCGCTCTGGGATTTTCTCTGGCTGCACAACGCCCAGCGCTTCGCAATCCCGTTCGACCACGCCGAGCCGTTCTGGTTCTATGCTCCGGTGGTGCTGGGGGGGCTGTTGCCCGCCAGCCTGTTGTTGCCGTGGCTGCTGGTCAGAGCCGTGCGCAACCTTGCCACACGCGGCGGCTCGATGGCCCCTTCCGCCAGTCTCCTCGCCGGCATCGGCGGCATCCTTTGCGTGCTGTTCTTCTCGCTCTCCGGTTGCAAGCGCGCCGGCTACGTCCTGCCGGCCCTGCCATTGCTGGTCATGGTGATCGGCAGACATGCGAGCGATTGGCTACGGCGCTTTTCACCTGGGAAGATCGGCCTGAGACCGGCGGTGACGCTGCTGGTCGTGCTGTGCGGCGTCGAGCTGTTCGCCGTCCTTGGGTTCTTGCGGGCGTATCACGAGCGCTTCTCCATGCGCAGCGAAGTTCGCGCTCATGGCCAGGCTGCCCGGCGGCCGGCCGTACGCGTCGCCTGCTATCCGCGTGGCTGGGATTCCGTGCACTTCTATCTCGATCGCGCCGCAGTTCGGATCTTCACTCGGGCAGACAGCGCGAAGCTTGCCGCGACGCTGCACGGCGATGGTCCGCTGGTCCTGTTCGTCAAGGCAGCTCATTTGCATGAGGTTCGCGACCTGTTGCCGGCGCACCATGAGCTTCACTGGTCTCCCGGCCGCAATGTCGCCGTGGTGTCGCTGACGCCGGCGCCGGCCCTGGCCGCGACGAGGTAACAAGTCACAAACAGGCCCAGGCCACACAACGGGCGCCTCCGCAGCCAGTCTTGACCGCCACGGGCGGCGACTTACAATTTTCATATCTTTTGAAATGAGTAAAAGGTATGAAAACTCACAAGCTCGATCTGCAGACCCGGCTGGAAAACGTCGAGGACCAGTTCGTCGAGCTGTGGAACAACATGGGATCGCTGTGGGGCATCAGTCCCACCATGGCCCGTATCCACGGCCTGCTGTACATCAGCGGCGCGGCGCTGTCGATGGATGACATCATGGGCCGGCTGGTCATCTCGCGCGGCAACGTCAGCATGAACCTGTCCAAGCTCGTCGAGTGGGGGCTGGTGCGCCGCGTCCACAAGCGCGGCGACCGCCGTGAATACTTCGAATCGCTCACCGACGTCTGGGAGATGTTCACGCTGGTCGCCAGCCAGCGCAAGCGCCGCGAGATCGATCCCATCCTGACCACGCTGCGCCGCTGCAAGGACGAACTGGCGCCCGAGACGCTGGGCGCTCAGGCAGCCCGCGAACCAGCCCGCGAGCGCTTCCAGCGCGTCAACGAACTGCTCAAGTTCCTGTCGCTGGTGGACGGTCTGGCCCAGCGCTTCTTCGAAAGCCACCGCAGCCTGCGCGAAGCCATTCAGCTGCTGGCCAAGGAAGAATGAAGATCAGCGATCAGCTTAAAGCGATCAGCGATCAGCTTGGCCTCGCACAATCAATCACCGCGTTGCCTGTTGCATCTGTCCGCTACAGTAACTTCGTCGGGCAGTTACGACTGGGCCATCCGCTGACCGCTGATAGCTGACCGCTTGGAGATTGTATCTTGCGCATTGCTCATTTCGTGCAACGCTATCCACCCGCCCTCGGCGGTTCTGAAGCGTACTTTGCCCGACTGAGCCGGTACCTGGTTGCCCAGGGCGATGAGGTCACGGTCTTCACCTCGACGGCCATCGATCTGGACGCGTTCTGGTCGAAGCGTGGGCGCTGCCTTGCTGCCGGCGACACGGACGAACAGGGCGTACACGTCCGTCGCTTCACGCCCGGTTGCCGATTTCGCGGGCGCCGCTATCTCCTGAAGGCGCTGTCGCTGGTTCCTCACCGCCGCTGGCAGTGCCTGACGATGACCTGCAATCCGATCTGCCGGGACATGCGCCGCGTTTGCCGATCGGCGCCGCCCGCGTTCGACATCGTGCATGCAACCGCGCTGCCTTATGCCTGGCCCATTGTGTGCGGCCAGATGCTTGCCGAACGTCTGCGCATCCCGTTTCTGCTGACGCCGTTCCTGCACACCGGCGATCCCGACGATCCACACGACCGCACGCGCCGCGTCTACACCCGGCCCTGCTTGATGTCGCTGGCCCGGAGCGCCGAGTGCGTCTTCGCGCAAACGCCAGGGGAACGCGACGAGCTGATCAAGCACGGCGTGTTGCCGCAACGCATCATCTTGCAGGGGTTGGGCGTGACGCCGGACGAATGCGCGGGCGGCGATCGGGTTGCAACGCGGCAGCGCTGGGGCGTGGGTGAGGCAGACATCGTTGTCGGCCATCTTGCCAACAACAGCGCGGAGAAGGGGACCATCGATCTCTTGCAGGCCGCGCAACGGCTCTGGCGACGCGGCATACCGTTGCGCGTCATGCTGGCCGGGCCGGAGATGCCGAACTTTCGCAACTTCTGGCGGACATTCGCCGCCGCGACGGGACAGGTCATTCGCCTTGGAACGCTGACCGACGAGCAGAAACGCGACTTCTTCGCCGGCATCGACATCTTTGCCTTGCCCAGTCGTTCCGATTCGTTCGGCCTGGTGCTGCTGGAAGCGTGGGCCAGCGGAGTGCCCAGCGTCGTCTATGACGCTGGCGGTCCGCCCTTCGTGGTCCGGCACGAAGGCGACGGCCTGGTGACGCGCTGCGGCGACATCGTCGCGCTGGCGGATGCCATCGAGCGCCTGGTTCGCGACAATGACCTGCGCGCCCGGCTGGGCAGTGCCGGCCGAGACCGTCTCCCTCGCGATTTTCGCTGGGAAGACAAGCTCGGCCTGGTCCGCGCGACATATCAACGTGTCATCGCCCCCGTAAGCGACGCTGCCAGCGTCGCCGACGAAGGAATCGACGAAGGTGGTCAACCAGCGATTTGAGTTTCCCGCCCCGCGCACGCCGTTGCTGATCGTTGGGGCCAGCGCCCGCGCGGCGGCGTTCTCGGCCGTGCGCGCCGGCATCACGCCGTGGACCGCCGACCTGTTTGCCGATCGCGACCTCGTGCGCGTCAGCATCGACTGCCGGCGCGTCGCCGACTATCCGCGCGGCCTGCTGGAGATCGCTCGCCAGGGTCCTGCGGGGCCGTGGCTGTACACCGGCGCTCTGGAGAATGCGCCCCGTCTCGTCCAGCAGCTGTCGCGTTGCCGGCCGTTGTGGGGCAATCCCGCGGCGGTGCTGCGCCGCGTGCGCTGTCCGCTCACGGTCGCGCGCGTGCTCGACGAGCATGGCATCGCCTGCCCGAAGGTGCTCGACGGCTCTGACGTGCCCACGCCGGGTCGCTGGCTGCGAAAACCGAAGGCCGGCGCATCGGGTTGCGGCATCGACTTCGCCGATCAACGGTCTGCTGGTTCGGCGGCGTCATACCTGCAGGAGTACCTCGAAGGCGACGCCCATTCGGCAGTCTATGTCGGCACAGCCGATCGAACGACGTTGCTGGGCGTGACGCGCCAGCTCGTCGGTGAATCGTGGTTACATGCAGGTCCGTTTCGGTACTGCGGCAGCATCGGCCCGCGTACGCTGTCGACCGCGCTGGCCGGCGCACTCGATCGTCTCGGTCAGGTGTTGACGACGGCTTGCGAGCTGCGCGGCCTGTTCGGCGTCGATTTCATCCTGCGTGACGATTCGCCGTGGCCGCTGGAGATCAATCCGCGCTACACCGCCTCGGTCGAAGTTCTCGAATGGGCAACAGGGCGCGCGGCGCTATCGGATTGCGCCGGCTCGTCGCCTCGCCGGGAAGTGCTCGGCAAGGCGATCTACTACGCCCCCAGCCCCTTGCGCTTGCCGGTCGCTGGGCCATGGGAGGATTGCCTGCAGCGTGCCTTCGATCCGTGGCACGTGCCGGACTATGCAGACATCCCTTTACCCGGCGAGCCCTTTGACACCGGCCAGCCGGTGTTGACCTTCTTCGCCGCCGCTGCCACGGTCGAGGAATGTCGCGGCAATCTGCAACGAATTGCCGGCGACCTCGACCGCCGGCTGTTCTCGCGGTAGAAAGACCGGACAGCGCGAGTGCCGAAAGCAAGGGAGCGACCATTGGCAGCGAACCTGACACTGAACGAGCGTGGCAATCGACTGGCCGACCACATGGTGAGCACGGCAGCTGCCCTGCGCATCAGCGTGCAGCACACCGGACTTGGCGCCCGCGTGCTCGATTGCGGCATTGGTTCGCCCGGCGGCTTGCAAGCGGGCCTGTCGCTGGCGAAGGTGTGTCTGGCCGGGCAAGCGGAAGTGTCGCTGGTCGCCGGCGACGTGGCCGGCGTGCCCTGTCCGCTGGTGCAGGTCTCGTCCGATCTACCGGTGCAGGCGTGCATGGCGTCGCAATATGCCGGCTGGCAGATCAAGGTCGGCAAGTTCTTCGCGATGGGTTCGGGCCCGATGCGCGCTGCCTATGGCAAGGAGGATCTCTTCAACGACATCCCTGGCCGCGAGCAGCCGCCGCTGGCCGTCGGCGCGCTGGAGACGCGCAAGTTGCCGGACGACAGCGTGATCGAGTACGTGGCCTCGGCCCTGAAGCTGCCGGCGAGCAAGATCACGCTCTTGGCCGCGCCGGCCGCCAGCATGGCTGGCAACCTGCAGGTTGTGGCCCGTTCGCTGGAGACCGCGTTGCACAAGCTGCACGAGTTGAAGCTGGACCTCGGCTGCGTGCTGTCCGGCTTCGGCGCGGCGCCGCTGCCGCCCGTGGCTCGTGACGAGATGACCGCCATCGGCCGTACCAACGACGCCATCCTCTATGGCGGCCGCGTCGTCCTCTGGGTGCAGGCCGACGACGAGCAACTTGCCGACATCGGCCCGAAGGTCCCGTCGTCGGCGTCGGCCGACCACGGTGCCCCCTTCGCCGCCATCTTCGAGCGCTACGACCACGATTTCTACAAGATCGACCCGATGCTCTTCAGTCCCGCCGAGATTGTCTTCTGCAACCTCAAGACGGGCAAGAGCCACGCCTTCGGCCGCATCCAGCCGGACGTGCTCCACCGCTCGTTCTTCGGGGAATAACGCGACCGGCGGCAACGCAACAGTATGCGTCCCACCGGGGGGGTGAACAAGGACGAATGGCGCGTCGTTCAATTGAGCGTCCTGCTCCACCGACAGCTAGCTCAATACTTCGCGGACCACGTGCCCGTGCACGTCGGTGAGCCGGAAATCGCGGCCGGCGTAGCGGTAGGTCAAGCGTTCGTGGTCGAGGCCCATGAGGTGCAGGATGGTGGCATGCAGGTCGTGGACGTGAACGCGGTCGTGAATGGCGCGGAAGCCGAAGTCGTCGGTGGCGCCGTGGGTGATGCCGCCGCGGACGCCGCCGCCGGCCAGCCAGTAGGTGAAGCCCCAGTGGTTATGGTCGCGGCCGTCGCCGGATTCGGAGGTGGACGTGCGGCCGAACTCACCTCCCCAGATCACCAGCGTGTCGTCCAGCAGGCCGCGGCGCTTCAGGTCGGTCAAGAGCGCCGCCATCGGCTGATCGATATCGCGGCACAGGTCGCGCGTCTGGGCATTGTGATTGCGGTGCGTGTCCCACGGCTGGCCGTTGCCGTAGTAGACCTGCACCAGCCGCACGCCGCGCTCGGCAAGCCGCCGCGCCAGCAGGCAGCCATTGGCGAAATGCGTCGTGCCGTACTCGGCCCGGATGCGCGCCGGCTCGCGATTGATGTCGAAAGCGTCGGTGCCGGCTAGCTGCATGCGGTATGCCGTCTCCATGGCGCGGATGCGTGCTTCCAAAGCGGCATCGACGCCGCGCTCGGCCTGGTGATCCTCGTTCAACCGCTGCATGAGCGTCAGTTGCCGGCGTTGCTGCTCCAGCGTCAGGTTGCTGTTGCGCAGAAACGGGATCATCCGCTGCGGATCAAGGTTCGTGTGGTTGATGTACGTCCCCTGGTGTTCCGCCGGAAGGAAACCACTGGACCACAGCTCGGCGAAGCGCACGGGCCGTCCCGGGCAAAGCACCACATACGCCGGCAAGTCGACGTTCTCTGTCCCCAGGCCATAGGACAGCCAGGCGCCCATCGTCGGACGGGTCGGCGTGATCGAGCCGTTGTTCATCAGGAACAGGGCCGGCCCGTGGTTCGGGTTGTCCGTGTGCAGCGAGCGAATGACGCAAACATCGTCGATACAGCGGGCGAAGTTCGGCAGCAACTCGCTCACCGGGATGCCGCAGCGCCCGGCCGGTTGAAAGCGAAACGGCACGGGCATGAGCCCGCCGGTCTCGTTCTCGGTACGCAGTTGCACGGCGGCCGGCCGTTGCCCCGCGAAGCGATTGATGGCCGGCTTCGGATCGAGCAGGTCCGGCGCGAACGGTCCGCCGTTCATGAAAAGCTGGATGATCCGCCTGGCCCGTGGGCGGTGATGCGTGGCCGCGTCAGCGTTCGGCGGGTTCAGCACCGCGCCGAGGCCGAGAGCGCCCAGACCGCCGCCAAGGGCCTTGATCATCTGCCGGCGCGACAATGTATGGATCACTGTGGCAGTCCTCGTCCCGGCGACAAGCTGGCAGCTTGTCGCCACTTGCTATCGCATCTTGCCGCTCGCCTGCGGCCACGTCAATCGGCATCCGCCAGCAGACTCGCCATTTCCCATGGGCACGCGTCGGGAAATGTCGCCCGCGGCAAACCGGTCTCCGCCGCCGCCTGCTTGCAGGCGTCGGCGTAGGCTTCGATCAGAACCGCGATGGCGTGGTTGTGCAGCGTCCCACTTTCCAGGAGCTTGCGGAGTTCGCGACGCTGCTCCAGGATCGTCCCCTGCCATGATCCCGAGCGCTGGTCGGGTTGATTATTCCATTTCAAAAGGTGCGTTAGCAGCGTGACCAGCCGGCTCGACACCTCGCGGCGATCTCTCTTGGCCATGTCGGATAAATACTCGCTGAGGTTGGCGTGATCCATCTCTGCGTAGCAACGCTTCGCCGCGAGAGCGGACATCGCCTCGAGCCACGCCGTTTCGTCACGCTCGTACAGGTCGGTCAAGGGCAGCGATTGGGTTGTCAACATCGATGGTCTCACGCTCGGAACAGTCCTCAGACTTGCCACCGCCATCATTGTAGCAGCCATCATCAACGCCGCGGCCAGGCAATGAAGACCTTGACGGATCGCCAGCGAGATAGCGCTCAAGATTCGGCATGATCAATCCACAAACAGAAACTCGTTTGACGCCAGCAAGGCCTGAGCGTACTGCTCCCAGTTACCGGCATCTGGCCGCAGAAACTCGAGGCCCAGGCGAAGCTGTCCGGGCGACGGCTGTCGGCCGAAGAGCAGCGCGTAAGCCTTGCGGATCTTCGCCTCGTCGCCGGCCTCGGCCTGCAAGCGCTTCGCCAGGACGACGGCCTGTAGCCGCAACAGCGGGCTGTTGAGCGTGAACAACTGCTGCAACGGCGTCGTCGTCGGCACGCGATTCGGGCTGTGGATCGATGGATCCGGGAAATCGTGAAGACGGAGCAGGTCGTCGGTCTCGCGGCGCTTGACGGTTCCGTAGATGGTCCGGCGATTGTTGTCCAGCTCGCGCAGTGCCCGCGGCGGGCCAAACAGTGTGCGGTCCAGGTTGCCGGCCACGGTCAGCATGGAGTCGCGCCACGCTTCCACGTCGAGCCGGCGGCGATTCATCCGCCAGTACAGGCGATTGCCCGGATCGACCTCGCGGCCCGGATGTCCGGCCACGAAGCTGGCTTGCTGAAACGTTGTCGACAGCATGATCTCGCGGTGCAGCCACTTGAGCGACCAGCCGTTGTCAATGAACCGGGCGGCAAGGTCGTCGAGCAAGGCCGGGTGCGATGGCCGTTCGCCTTGCTGCCCGAAGTCGCTCGGTGTCTCAACCAGACCGGTGCCAAAGTGATGCTTCCACACGCGATTGACGAACACCCGGGCCGCAAGCGGGGCGGCATCCGTCACCAGGGCGTCGGCCAGGTCGAGCCGGCCGCTGCCACGCGTCAGCGGCCGCGGGTCGCCGGTGGCCAGCACCGACAGGAAATGCCGCGGCACCACCGGACCGAGAACGCCGGGATTGCCACGCACCTGCATGGCGACATCCTGCGCCTCGTTCGGCTTGTACACGAGCTTGGTCCGGTGCGGGCCGTCCGGCAGCACGTGCAGGCTTGCTTCCTCCAGCCCGGCCGCCATTGGGGCATCGTAGTCGGGCGTCAGCTTCTTGATCGCGGCGATCTCGGTCTTCAGCTTGTCGATGTCTGCTTTCCTGTCCGGCTTCTTGTCCGCCGTCAGCGCCTTGATGCGCTTCTCCAGGTCGGCAATGCGCTTCTCCATGTCGGCAACCTGCGACCGCGCCTTGATCACGATGGCGACGCGGTCGTCCGGCAGCAGGTAGCGATCCGCCAGCCGCGTGCTGGCAAGCACGCCGGCGATGCCATAATAGTCGTGCGTCGAGATCGGGTCGAACTTGTGGTCGTGGCAGCGAGCGCAGGCGACCGTCAGTCCGAGGAACGTGCTGGCGATGGCGTGAATGCGCTCTTCCCACTCCTCGGCCACGACCGTCTTGATGACGACATGATCGAGTTTCAATTCCTTCCAGTACAGCGGGCTGAGGCCGAGAAAGCCCAGCGCGGCCCGATCCGCCGGCTTGGTTTCGGCCATCAGGTCGGCGGCGAACTGCATGCGGACGAAACGGTCATACGGAACGTCGTCGTTGATCGCCCGGATGACCCAGTCGCGATAGAGATATGGCGACGCCTTGCTGGGATAGTAATCCTCGCCGATGTCGCAATAGCGGACCAGGTCCAGCCAGTGTCGCGCCCAGCGTTCCCCGTAATGCGGCGAGGAGAGCAGTTTATCGATGAGCTTCGGATAAGCATCCCGGGCCGAGTCCTGGACGAAGCGTTCGACGTCCGCGGGATCCGGCGGCAAGCCGATGAGATCGAAGTACGCCCGCCGCACGAGCGTGCGGCGATCGGCTGGCGGCGCTGGCCTCAGGCCACGCTTTTCCAGCTCGGCGAGAATGAACGCGTCCGCCGGCTTCGTCGCCCAGCGCTTGTCCTTCGTCGGCGGCGCAGGCAATGGCCGGACCGGCTGAAACGACCAGAACTTGCGCCCCTCGACCAGATCAATGTTGGAAGATGCCGTCTTGCCGGCGCTGGCCAATGGATACGGCGCGCCCCGGCGGATCCATTCTTCCAGGACGGCGATCTCCCTGGCCGGTAACTTGCCACTGGGGGGCATGGCCTTGATGGTGCCCAGCGGATCATTGCCGTGAATCGCCTTGATGAGCAGACTCTTCGGGGGATCGCCAGGCACTAGTGCCGGTCCGGAGTCGCCGCCTGCAAGGTAGTGTGCTCGGCCATCCAGCCGCAAGCCGCCGCGCTGCTTCTTGTCTGCGTGGCACTTGAAGCAACGCTCGACGAGCAGCGGCCGGACCTTGCTCTCGAAGAAATCGAGGTCCGCCCGGGAAAACGCAGATGCCGGCTCACTCGCTCCGGCCGCCAGGATCAGCGATACCGCGATGGCATGCATGCAGTTGAGTTTACAGGGGCCAAGGCATGCCCGGCAACAGGCGATTCGTCACCGCCCCATGGCGTGTCATTCCTTGTTGTCTTGCAAGCAGCGGACGACTGCCTTGAACTGCTCGCCGGCGGGGCCGCCGACGTTGGCCAGTTCCTCGTGTGCCTGAATGACATTTTGATTGAAGGCGTTCACGTCGTCGGCGGGACAGGACAGCTCGCGCCAGTCCGCGGCGGCAGACTCATCCTGGCAGACCACAGCGAAGCAGTCATCCACGTAGCTGTCCATTCAGTGCGCGCGCCGATGCCTTGGTTCTGGCGAGGTGGAGGACTTGTTGTTGATGGTGCTGCTGCGAGATCGGTGAGTT
This sequence comes from Planctomycetota bacterium, assembly GCA_016873095.1. Lineage (GTDB taxonomy): Bacteria > Planctomycetota > Planctomycetia > Gemmatales > Gemmataceae > VGYC01. Next base: position 17,488 of record VGYC01000163.1, read on the forward strand.
GGCCTTAGCCGCTGGGAGTGGGGAAGAGCTGCTCCA
>VGYC01000164.1 GCA_016873095.1 Planctomycetota bacterium
TCGAACGCCTTGACGCAGACATCGACCATTGGATCGAGGCCCAGAAAGTGCCTGCATGAAACTTGACTCAAACGAGATAACTTCTGGGGATCAAGGACGCTAGGTAACTGTAAGGCAGTGGACGCAACCCCGCATAGCCGGCAATGCTGCGGCCGTGCGCTCCCGACCAGCGGGAAAGGCGTAGGGCTTGGCAGCACGGAATGAGCTCAAGCAGCTCGGGAAATGCGATGTTCGACCCCTACCACAAATGGCTTGGCATACCGCCCAAGGACCAACCTCCGAATCACTATCGACTACTTGGCATCGACCTTTTCGAAACCGATGCCGACGTTATCGACATCGCCGCCAACAAGCAGATGGCATACATCCAGGGATGTGCCACAGGGCCGCACATCGCTTTATCGCAGAAGTTGTTGAATGAGATTGCTGCCGCTCGACTCACGCTGCTGAACCCGTCACGGAAAACAGCATACGATACCGCCTTGAAGGCCAGGTTGCAACCGGGTCCCGAAACTTCAGATGTCGAGCTGGTAGTTCTGCCGGCAAGTGGGAGCACGACGCAATCGCCCCAACTCAGCCGGAACACGGCAGCGCCGCCGGCTCGACTGTTTCAGGATTTGACCCACCAGATAGCGACAGCGGAAGAAGAGGAACATTTCCGCAGCATCAAAAACGCGGCGAATCGTTCACGAACTCGGTGGAAATGGATCGCGGTGCTAGGAGGCATTGGCCTCCTCGGCAGCCTGATTGTCCTGGCCCTGGTATCTCTCGGAAAGTTCAAATCATCGCGGTCTCCCAGACGACCCGATGAGCTTCCCGCAAAGAAAGCGGTCAAGAAAAACGCGTCTGCCAGGCACACCCATCACGTTCATCCAGGAAGTTGAATATTCTTTGACCATGGCAAGCCCTTCAACACCCGCTGTGGGCATCGACCTGGGGACCACGTTCTCCCTGGTCGCACACCTAGACGATGCGGGGCGGCCGCAGACAATTCGCAACGCCGAGGGCGATTTGCTGACCCCCAGCGTCGTCTTGTTCGAGGGGTCATCCGTGGTGGTCGGCAAGGAGGCGGTGAAAGCTGCCGCTCTGGAACCGGATCGGGTTGCCCCATTCGCCAAACGGGACATGGGCAGTTCCACCTACTCGAAGGCCATCAACGGCGAACATTTGCCTCCCGAAGTGATCCAATCCTTGATCCTGGAAAAACTGAAGCGCGATGCCGAGGCCAAGCTCGGTCCTTTCCAGAAAGCCGTGATCACGGTACCGGCATACTTCAACGAGCCGCGCCGCAAAGCGACTCAGGATGCCGGGCGCCTCGCCGGACTGGAGGTCCTGGACCTCATCAACGAGCCGACAGCGGCCGCCATCGCCTTCGGCGTGCAAGAGGGCTTCTTGACACCGAAAGGCGAATCGAAGCGGCGGGAAAAGATATTGGTTTACGACCTAGGAGGCGGCACGTTTGACGTGACGCTCATGGATATTGACGGCAAGAACTGCACCGTGCTGGCAACGGCCGGCGACGTTTACCTGGGCGGCATGGACTGGGATCAGCGGATCGCCAATCATGTGGCCGAAGTGTTTGAGAAACAGTTTCGCGGAATCGACCCCAGGCAAAGCCCGGCGGGCCTGCAGCGCTTGCTTCGCGAGGCAGAAGACGCCAAACGTGCTTTGTCGGCGCGTGAGACCGCCACGATCGCCTTCGAGCATGCCGGACAGGGGATTCGCGTTCCCATCACTCGAAAGCAATTCGAAACTATTAGCGCCGACTTGCTAGAACGGACGCGTTTTACCATTCGCAACCTCTTGAAAGACGCCCATCTGAACTGGGATGTGATTACTCGCGTCTTGCTGGTGGGCGGCTCCAGCCGAATGCCAATGGTGCAGAACATGATCGAGGAGGAATTTGGCCGAAGCGTGGATCGGTCTCTGTCTTTCGATGAGGCGGTCGCCCACGGGGCGGCGATTTATGCCGGATTGCTTCTTGAGTCCGCGGGCGGCTCAATGCCGCGCGTCGCAATTCGAAACGTCAATGGCCATAGCCTCGGGGTACTCGCAATCGAGCCGGCCACTGGCCGCCCTCGAAATAGGGTCATGATTCCGCGCAATACTCCGCTGCCGGCCACGGAACGAGCCCGCTTCAAGACCCATCGGGCAAACCAGCGAACTGTGGAAGTAAGGGTTGTCGAGGGAGGCGATGCCAGCGGACAAAACTCGACACCGATCGGCAAGTGTATTCTGGGTGACTTGCCGCCCAAGCTTCCGGCTGGAACCCCGGTGGACGTGGCGTTCAGCTATGAGGAAAATGGGCGCCTGGAGGTGAAGGCATGGTTGCCGCACTTGAACAAGCAAGCAAGCCTGACGATCGAAAGAGAAACCGGTCTGTCCGAGGGAATTTTGCGGGAATGGTCCGAAAAACTTCGCTTGCAAGAAGGCCCGTTCGGTCCGATATCCGAGCACGCGTTGAGCACCGCATCGGCCGCACAGGCCTCCGCGCTTCTGGAGTCTTCAGTGGCAAGCCATCGGCCGTCGATCCCACTTGCCCAGCCCGTTCCTGAAAGTGTGCCACCGGCTGTCCCGCCCGTGGCCAAAGTCGCGGAGAAAAGAAAGCCCCCGTTGCCGCCACCCGCACCAGCGAAGGCCGTACCTCCACCTTTGCCCGTACCTGACAAGCCAAAGCCGCCACCGTTGCCTGGGCCGGGCAAACCCTTGCCGCCGCCGTTGCCCGAATCGTGACATCACCCAGCAGGACCATACCGAGATAGGAATCAACCCCCATGGCTGAAGAGTGGTATTTTGCCCACAACAACGAACGCTTCGGACCGCACTCCACGGCCGAACTCAGCAAGTTGGCCGCTTCCGGGCAACTCAAGCCGGACGATCTCGTCTGGAATGAGAGCATGCCGCAATGGAAGCCGGCCGCGACTGTACCCGGATTGTTCGGCGCAGGAGCGTCGTCGCCGGATGGGAGCAAGAAGGCGTCCGCTACGACGGCCGGCCCACAGTCGAAGCGAGACGATGTATTGAAGGCCGCCGGAGAGGTCAGCGGTAAGGTCGCCCAGGCCGGTCGGGGATTCATGTCGAAGATCGCTGACATGGCCGATCGGGCCGGCAACTTCGCCGGGGAAGCACTGATTTACGACCAGACGTTGGCCGCTGACGCCCACAAACCTGCGATCTTCTTGCAAGAACTCTACTTCGGCGGCCGACGAAACATCGGTACCTCCCTTGCCATGCTAAACACGCTGGGCGGGGTGGTGCTGTCGCTCCTGTTCTCCTTTTTGTACATCGGGTATGTACTGCGAGCCTCACTTTCGTCCTGGCAGTTTCTGCCCTATTCGAAAACAGAGCTGGTGCGGATCACGCTGCGACAGAAGGTGAGATGGGAAAAGCTTCTCCCGATCGTGGTCGGTTGGGTGATTACGATGGCTGTCGGCATTACTATTTGTTTCTTCTGGACCGCGCTGATTGCAGGCATCGGACGCATGACCCAACCAGGAGATAATTTTTTCGGAAAGCTCCTCGTTTTCTTAGCGTCGCTCTCCATACCGGTGCTCGTTGCCTTCTATCTTTTCGCCAACTACGTGGCTTGCAAAAAGACAGCGCGACTGGAGAATTACACGCGGTCCTGCATCCTGCTTGATTATGGCTTTCCCAACAAGACCCGGTTGTTGATGGGCGTTTCCGACGCGCCGTTGGAAAAACAGATTGACGGAGTACTCGCCCTTTGCGATGCGATTTCCAGGGCGAACTTCGCTCCGCTGGAAAGCCTGGGTGCTAACCGCAATTTCGGCATCCGGACATTCCTTGCTTCTCTCATGCGCCGCATTACTGGACAATAGAGGCACTGTTGAGCGTCGGGGCGGACAACCATCTCGGCATTCTGTTGCGACTGTAAAGTTCCCGGCAAGGACTGATTCGCATCTCAACGCTGGCGGAGTTGCATGCGACGTCAGGAGATTTTCGCCGAGTGACACAGCGACCCATCCTGTTTCGCGGTCGCGCGATCCTGTCGATGAAGAACCGCGCGAACGCGAAAACGTAAACAAGCACCGGCTGGAATCTCGCACCCCGATCCGTATTTTTACCCTTGCCCGGTTCCAAGCGGTTACAGGAGCACGCATGGCCACGGCCACTCTTCCCGATCAGACCATCGTCGAGTTCGACGTCCGCACGGATGAGATGCTGGTCAATATGGGCCCGCAGCATCCGAGCACGCATGGCGTGCTGCGGCTCGTTCTGCGCACCGATGGCGAGGTCGTGTCGGAAGTCACGCCGCATCTGGGTTACCTGCACCGCTGCGCGGAGAAGATCGGCGAGAACGTCACGCCCATCCAGTTCATCCCGTACACGGACCGCATGGATTACCTGGCCGGCATGAACATGAACCTCGGCTACTCGCTGGCCGTCGAGAAGCTGTGCGGCATGAAGCTGCCCGAGAAGGCCAACGTCATCCGCGTCATCATCGCCGAGATGAACCGCATCGCCAGCCACCTGGTCGGCATGGGGGCCTACGGGCTCGACCTGGGCACGTTCAGCCCATTCCTGTACGCCTTCCGCGAGCGCGAGATGATCCTCGACCTGTTCGAGGAAGTTTGCGGCGCCAGGCTCACATACAGCTACATCACCATCGGCGGCGTGCACGACGATTTGCCGGAAGGCTGGGTGGACCGCTGCCAGCAGTTCCTCGACTACTTCAAGCCGCGCATCGAGGAGTATCACACGCTCTTGACGAGAAATCACATCTTTATCGAGCGCACAGCGAACCTGGGCATCATGTCGAAGGCGATGGCCCTCGACTACGGTTGCTCCGGGCCGATGCTGCGCGGCTCGCTCAATCGCGACGCCGGCGACCCGGAGTGGGACCTGCGCCGCATCGAGCCGTACTGCGGCTACGAGCAGTACAGCTTCAAGGTCATCCTCCCGCCATTCCCGGAGAAGCCGCCGCAAGCAGTGCTGGGCGATTGCTGGCACCGCTTCTATTGCCGGATGCTCGAGGTCGTGCAAAGCATCGGCCTGGTGGAGCAGGGGCTCAAGCGTTACAAGACGGCCGAAGGCTCGCACCGCATCGAGGTGCCGCGCCACCTGCCGCAAGGCGAGGCCTACATGGAAACGGAATGCCCCCGCGGCCAGATGGGCTTCTACGTCATCGCCCGCCCCGGCAAGGACCTCGTCCCCTTCCGCGTCCGCGCCCGCTCCTCCAGCTTCTCCAACCTCAGCGTCACCAACCCCATCTGCGCCGGCTGCCTCATCGCGGATATCCCGGCGATTGTGGGGAGCATTGATATTGTGATGGGGGAGATTGATCGGTGAGGCTCGTTGCTTGCCTCGAAACGGCTGAGAATTCCTGGTAAGATTCAATCGGCTGTCCGCCGGCTGACCCAGGGAGATCAGATGTGGAAGCGCGCAATTTCGACCGTACTATGATGGCATTTCGGCGCCGGGTGCCTTACCGCTCATTCTCCGTCGTGCTGGTCAACGGAGATCGATTCGAGGTGGACCACCACGACGCGTTGGTCGTTAGGGATGGGGTGGCGGTGTTTGTCGGTCCTGGCGGCGTGCCCGTGCTGTTCGACCACGAAGGTGTCGCGCAGGTGATCGGCGACCTAAAGGGCGAAACCGTTGAGTGAAGCAGCCAGACGGAAAAAGGCAAGTTCGAGCGGCCTTCCGCCCGGCTTGGGAACGGATCTCGCTAAAGAAGCGATCACCGCCTTCGCGAAGATCCCGATCCAGGCGGTGAACGATAGTGCGGTCGAATATAGCTTCCATTCTTCCTGTAGTGCCCCTTCACATGCACCGTTCGTCCCGATGATGGCCCCATGATTGGCCGAAGAGTACCTGGGCCGGCCGAACCAACAATGATGGACTTGGCGGGAGCCGACTTTTCGATTGCCGGCCGATCAGCAAGACGCGGAGAATCGACTTGCGGGACTGGCTCGTCTTCGTAGACCGGTTGTATTGGTGGAATTGGGACTTCTGGAAGAGCCAAAACGATTGCCGTTTTTCCGCTCAGGCGATTTCGTGCCTCATTGGCTCCAATCGAGTTGGGATAATCCTTGATAAGTTCACGATACCAGTTCTGCACACGCTCCCACAAAACTCTCGCGATCTCAAGTTTTCCGTCATCCTCTGCGTTTCGGGCATTCCTCTCAAGCCCTTCAGCAAAGCGCAGTGCACGTATACTGTCGTAATTGGCCTTCGCTTTCTTGAAGGCTCGTGACTCTTCTTCGTAGGCATCACGCCTCTTACTGTTTCGTGCTCGCACCTGGGCTCGCTCAACCTCGAATCTGCGCTTCGCCTCATCCGCTTCATCCAGTGCCGGTGACTCCGGGGCACGCCTCGTCGGTCTGAGGCGAAGCCTCGCTAGTTTATAGCCACGAGCGTCAAGAGGCCAAGTCCAACACGTGCAGGTGCATTTGCTCGCGCAAGTCGTTCCGCGAAACGTATCCATTAGCGAAAATCTCTTGATGTCGCATGCAGCTCCGCCAGCTTCGCCGACAGATCTTCCAGCCTCGTCACCAGCACGTGGATGACGCCGGCTTCTTTTTGCAGCCGGCCGTGGGCGAGTATGACCGAGGCGCTGCGGGCCACGCGGCGGTTGCGTTCCCAGACACGCTGCCGGATGATCAGGTTGAGCATGCCGGTTTCGTCTTCCAGCGTGACGAAGGTGATGCCCTTTGCGGTGCTGGGCCGCTGGCGGAGCAGGACGACGCCGGCCACCTTGAGCCAGCAATCCACGTCCAGCTCCGGCAAGCGACTCGCCGGCATCACGGCAAGCTCGTCGAGCCGCGGCCGCAGGAACGCCATCGGATGTTGCCGCAGCGATAGCCCCGCCGAGCCGTAGTCGGCCAGGACTTCCTCCAGCGGGCCCATCGCCGGCAAGGCGGGCGTGGTTTCGGCTTCATCGACGTGATCGAACAGTGGAAACGGCTCGCGCGACGGCAACGACTGCCACAACGCCGACCGCCGATCCAGCCGCAACGACCGAAACGCATCCGTCTGCGTCAGCTTCCGCAAGACCGCGCTGCTCAAAGCCGTGCGGCGAACGAAATCATCAAAGGAGACATACGGCCCATCACGCCGGCCGCGCACGATCGCGTCGGCATGCCGTTTCGCCAGGCCGTGGACGAGGCGCAGGCCGAGACGGACAGGGGGCAGGGGACAGGGGGCAGGGGTCAGAAAACAGGATCGATCAGGGCTGACCCCTGCCCCCTCACCCCTCACCACTTTTTCCAACGTGCAATCCCAAGCGCTCTCATTGACATCCACCGGCCGGACCTCCACTCCGTGCTTCCGCGCATCAGCGACCAGTTGCGCCGGCGCGTAGAAGCCCATCGGCTGGCTGTTGAGCAACGCGGCGGTGAAGGCGGCGGGATAATAACACTTCAACCACGCGGAGACGTAGACCAGGAGCGCGAACGAGGCGGCGTGCGATTCCGGGAAGCCGTAGTCGCCGAAGCCCTGGATTTGCCGGAAGACGCGGTCGGCGAAGTCGGCGGAGTAGCCGTTGGCCAGCATGCCGTCGATGAGCTTCTTGCGGAAAGCTTCCATGACGCCGCGGCGTCGCCAGGCGCCCATGGCGCGGCGGAGCTGGTCGGCCTCGCCGGGCGTGAAGCCGGCCGCCACCACCGCCAGCCGCATCGCCTGCTCCTGAAACAACGGCACCCCCAGCGTCTTCTCCAGCACCGCCCGGATGCGCTCGTCGGGATACTCGACCGCTTCCTCGCCGCGCCGCCGCCGCAGATACGGATGCACCATGTCCCCCTGGATCGGCCCCGGCCGAACGATCGCCACCTCGATCACCAGATCATAGAAGCACTTCGGCCGCAACCGCGGCAACATGCTCATCTGCCCGCGACTCTCGATCTGGAAAACGCCGATGGTATCGGCCCGTCCGATCATCTCGTAGACGGCGGGATCCTCTGGAGGGACGGAAGACAAGGATGAAGGAGGAAGGAGGAAGGATGAATCATCTGCCTTCTGTGCATCCTTCCTCCTTCCTCCTTCATCCTTTATGAGGTCAAAGCACTTGCGGATCGCCGTCAGCATGCCCAGCGCGAGGCAATCGACCTTGAGGATGCCGAGGGCGTCGAGGTCGTTCTTGTCCCACTGGACGACGGTGCGGCCGGGCATGGCGGCGTTCTCGATGGGGACCAGCTCGCACAGCGGGCCGTGCGTGATGACCAGCCCGCCGACGTGCTGCGACAGGTGCCGCGGAAAGTGCATGATCTCGCCGACGAGACGAATGAGCTGCCGGCCCAGCGTGGAGTCCGGCGGAAAACCGGCCTCGGCGAATCGGCCCGCCAGCTTCTCCTCGTCGTGGTGATGGTCCGTCGCCTTGGCCAGCACATCGACGCGGTCCAGCGATAATCCCAGCGCCTTGCCGACGTCGCGGACGGCGGAGCGGGCCTGGTAGGTGATGACCTCGGCCGTCATGCCGGCGCGCTCGCGGCCATACTTCTCGTAGACATATTGCACCACTTCCTCGCGGCGCTCATGTTCAAAGTCCACGTCGATGTCCGAGGCCTCGTCGCGTTCCTTGCTGACGAAACGCTCGAAGAGCAGATCGATGCGCTCCGGATCGACGGAGGTAACGCCGAGGCAATAGCAGACGGCGGAGTTGGCCGCCGAGCCGCGCCCCTGGCACAAAATCCCCCGGCCGCGAGCGAAACGCACCAGGTCCCACACTGTCAGGAAGTACGCCTCGTAACGCAGCTCAGCGATCAGAGCGAGCTCATGCTCGATCAGCCCGCGAACCTTGTCAGGAATGCCGGCCGGATAGCGCTCGTGGGCGCCGTCCCAGGTCAAGCGCGTAAGGTGCTCCAGCGGCGTCATGCCGGGCGGGCACAGCTCTTCGGGATACTCGTAGCGCAGCTCGTCGAGTGAGAAGTTGCAGCGGCCGGCAATCTCGACGGTGCGAGCGACCGCATCGGGACAGTCGGCGAACAGCTCGGCCATTTCCGCCGGCGATTTCAGATGCCGCTCGCCGTTGGCGAAGATGCGCTCGCCCAGCTCGGCCACGCTGCACCCGTGCCGGATCGCCGTCAGGACATCCTGCAAAGGCCGGCGCTCGCGGACGTGATAATGCACATCGTTGGCGGCGACCAGCGGGACATGCGCCGCCTCCGCCAGCCGCAGCAGCCGTTGCAGGTGACGCCGATCATCCGGCCCGCGATGCAGCTCGGCAACGGCGTAACAGCGATCGGCGAAGACATCGCGGTAGCGCTGCAACGATGAATGATGAATGATGAATGATGAACGGGAAGTAGCCCGCCGTTCATCATTCATCGTTCCGAGCAGGACGCCGGCGAGCAAGCCGTCGGCATGACTGGCGACTTCGTCGAACGTGAGATGACATTGGCCCTTCGGCGCTGCTCGCCGGCCGACCGTGAGCAGACGCGCCAGCCGGCCATAGCCTGCCCGGTCGATGGCCCAGAGCGAGACCGACGCGGCGTCGGCGGGCGTGATCTCGGCGCCGACCAGGAGCTTGAGGCCAGCCTCCTTCGCCGCCACGTGCGCGCGGACGACTCCGGAAAGACTTTGTCGATCCGTGACCGCCAGCGCCGTGTACCCCAGCTCCGCCGCCCGTGCCGCCAGCTCATCCGGATGCGACGCGCCCTCCAGAAAGGAGAAGTTCGTCCGGCAATGCAGCTCCGCGTAGCCCGCCGGCGCGGACCGCCCCGGTCGGCGAATCGAAGGCGAACGCTTGGCAGGCGGCTGCTCCGGCATTGGCTGCTTACCTGGCAGAAATTCGTCCAAAGATTCGTCCAGAGAGAGACAGCAAATGGAAAGCATTGCCTTGTCGGTAGCAAAATGCTACCATGTCGGCATGAGCCAGCCCGTGAAGCTCTCTGATGACATCGTGCTCGATGCCCGGCTGACTGCGGAAGTCGCCGAGCGGTCGCTGGCGGGTCAGATCGAATTCTGGGCGCAGCTGGGGCGGGCCATCGAGCCCTTGCTGGATGGGGCTCGGGCGCTGGCCCTGCGACGGGCGGGCGCTGTCCGGCCTTTGTCCGAATGCCTCGCTTCGGTCGATTCCACGGAAGGGCGTCAGCGGGTTCAAATGTTTCTCCATTCGCGGCCCTTTCCCCATTATGAGCCGGTGTCCGATTCGCCGGGCCTGCTGTTCCGCATCGACGAGGATGGAACCCGGACGAAGGGTCGCTTCGTCGGCCGCAAGTTCCAGGCGGTCGAGTGACCCGGCCCCCGGTGACCGATGGATCTCTCCATCTACGATCAACGGCCAATCGTGGTGGCCATCGCCGGACCAAACGGCGCCGGCAAGACGACCTTCTATCATGCGCACCTCGCAGACGCCGGTCTGCGGTTTGTCAACGCCGATGTGCTCGCCGCCGAGCTTGACCTGTCTCCCTACCAGGCGGCCGGCGTGGCTGATGCCCTGCGCCAGGAACTGCTGAAGAACGGCGAGAGCTTTATCTTCGAGACCGTCTTTTCCGATCCCGCCGGCGACAAAGTCGGCTTTCTCACGGCAGCGGCCCAGGCCGGGCACACCGTGGTGCTGTGCTATATCGGCCTCGCCGATGCGGACCAATCGATGGAGCGTGTCGCCATGCGCGTGTCGCAGGGCGGTCACGACGTTCCCGATGACAAGCTGGCCTCGCGGTTTCCTCGAACGCTTGACAATCTGCAATCGGCCATCCGTCAATTGCCGCACGTGCTGATCTACGACAATAGCGACCTGAACTTGCCATACCGCCTGGTCGTCGTTTTCGAGCACGGTCAACTCCGGCATGTGCATGAGCCTATCCCCGAATGGCTACATGGAATAACGACGAATGATGAACGATGGCAGAAAACTTCTGTTGTCTAAAAAGCGCCCTGCATGAACCAACTTTCCTCGCGCAGCGTGCGAAACAGCCACCAGCGTGCGCCGTCGTCGGTGTCCACGAGGTAGTAGTCGCGGCGGATGTCGGGGCCGCGCCACCAGCCGGTTTCGATGCGTTCCGGGCCGCGGTAGCGGGCGACCGTCCGGGTCTGGCCTTGCCATTCGAAGCGCATCGGCGGGCCGCCCGGAAATAGCGACGTCACGGCGATGGCAATCGGCTGCGGCTTCAGGCACGTCGGCCGACAACCACGGATGGCACGGAGAGCACGGATGGGCGACCGATCCTCGCTGTGGCACGGTAAGGTCTCCGTTTTCTTTCGCTTCCGGAGCTGTTTGTGGAGACCTTCGGTCGAGGAATGTGGCACGGTCGCGAGACCGTGCCACAGCTGGGCGTTGGCAGCCCCAACGGGGCGACCGTCAATAGCCAGGGGCGTAAGCCCCTGGAGGACAGCAGCGTGTTCTTCAAGCCCCGAAGGGGCGAAAGTCCCATCGCACTTGCTGTGTTGTCCATCGGTGTAAACGGTGTCGATACTGTCGTCCCGTTGGGACTTTATTCGTGCCACATTCTTTTCCAGGGGCTTGCGCCCCTGGCTATTGACGGTCGCCCCGTTGGGGCTGCTTCGACTCAGCCACGGCTCGCCGCGCCAGGCGAGCTCTGGCTGCACATCCGGCCACAACCGCGGCCGCAGCACACACATCTCGCCGAGGCGGCTGCTCAAGCGTTCGATGAGCACCTGGAACTTGCGGCGGCGCTCGTCGCCAGCATCATCCTCGAAGATCTGCCCCTGACGAAACTCCAGCGGTGCAACGGCATCAGCCCGCACCGTCATGGCCGACACCTCCGCCGGCAGGCGAACGTGCTCGAAATGCAGCCGGGCCAGCTCGCCCAGATGCCGGGCCGAGGCGCTGGGCCTTAGCAGATTGACGCCGACCGACACCGGCGTCGCCGCCGTCCGCAGCATGCACGAAAGGCGCTGCACTCCCATGTGCCGCGGCAAGCGGGCCAGCGTCTGCTCCAGCAGATGATCGAAAACAGCGTCAATCGCCCGGCGCTCCGTGGCCGGCGGCTCGAAGGTCCAGCTCGCTTCTATCGGCTCGTCGGCCCGCTCCGGCGTCAGCAGTTCGGGCACGTGACCCAGCGCCTGATCGAGCCGTCGCACCAGCTCGGGACCAAAACGTCCCGGCAACTCGGCCCGCGGCAACGCCAGTAGCTCGCCGACGCAGCGGATATCGAACTCGCGCAGCAGCTCCACGGTCGACGCGGGCAACCGCAGCGCCTCGACCGGCAACGGCCGCAACGCCTCGGCATGTTTCCCCGGCGGCACGATGGTTTCTCCCCTCTCCCTCCGGGAGAGGGGTTGGGGGTGAGGGTCTTTTTCCCCTCGCGAATGCTTCGCGATTGTCTTGTGGATACTCTCGCCCTCACCCCCGGCCCCTCTCCCTCCGGGAGAGGGGAGGAAATGCGCGACCGCCCAGGCGGTACCGATGGTGTCGGCGACGGCGGCAGTCACCCAGAAACGCCGGCGGCGAAACTCGCTCACGACCTTTCGCGCCAGCGCTTCCTCGCCGCCGAACAGCGGCCCGCAACCGGTGATGTCCAGCAGCAGGCTCTCCGCAGGCTCGCGCTCCTCGACAGCGACCACCGGCGTGAAGCGCTGGCACCAGACGGCGATCTTGCGCAGCGTCTCACGGTCCGCGCATGGATTGTGCATCTCGAAGCGTGTGCCGGACCTGCTGGTTAGGGCCCGGGCCTCGGCCAGCGGCATGCCCACGGCCACCCCGTGCCGTCCGGCCGTGCGCGACCGCGCCGTCACCCACAATTTAGTCCATCGCCCCTCCCGGGAGAGGGGTTGGGGTGAGGGGTAAAGCACCAGCGGCAGCCGGTCAAGCTCGGGCCTGGTGCGGCGCAGCCGCTGGATGGGCCAGCCCGGAAACCACAGACACAAGACCCGCTTCATTCTCTTCATCGCTCAACTCCAGCTCGATGATGCCGCCGCCGGCTCCGCCACGGGCATAAAGCAGCTCGACACACAAACGCTGAGCCCGAAGCGCTAGCGAGGGATGGCACGCACCAGCCTTGCTGGCGCTGCTGGCGCTGCTGGCTCGGGTGCGCGAACTGACCAGAAATCTCGCCTCCGCCCAGGATGGCTCGTCGCGACGGCTGGCCGGGCGTAGCAAAAAGGCCAGGCTGCCGCCGGTCTCGGCCGCCAGCTGCAGCTTGCGAAAGGCGCGGTCGTTAAAGACGTCGAGCCAGCCCAGCACGATGGCCACGGCCCCGGAGCGCAGCGTCTGCTCCCAGGCCCACAGCGCATCGCGCTCGTTTCGCGGCCGAATCAGCACCAGCCGTTCGAGGGCAATGCCCAGCCCGGCCGCCGCCGGCGGATAAAACTCGCCGGGGCCGTCGATCACCGCCAGGACATCATTCTCTTTGTTGTCCGAAAAGGGAGGGCGAGGCTCCCGCCGAGCCGTGTAAGCGTCACGTTTCCAGGGGGTGCACGGCTCGGCAGGAGCCTCGCCCTCCCGAAATCGCACTTGCAGGATGTTGCGGGCGATGGCCAGTGTCAACGCCATGACACCGCTCTCGCCTTGGCTCAACCATTCAATCAGCGTGCCCCATTCCAGCCCGCGGCGCGGCAGCACCCCATCGAGCGCCGCCACCCCCGTCGAGACGACCGTTCCGCCGCTCAACCGCGGCCGTTCGATCCGGCTCAAACGGTCTTTCCGCTCACGAAGAAGCTCGAGACGAGAGCGCATGGTTGCAGACTCCTGGGTGCGCCTAAAGTATACAAATGAACAGTACGCGATGCAAGAGAAAAGCGTTTAGCCGGAGCCCGTTGCGATGTACGACGAGCCAGTCTTTTTTCGGTTCTCACCAAGGGGCAAAAATCTCTTCCCCCGCAGAACTCTCGACTTCGGAAATTATGTGGTGCACCACATAACTTTCGTAATGTGGCGAAGTAAGTTATGTGGCGTTCGGCTGGGCACTGGCCATTCCATCGACTCAAGGGTGATTTGAACGCCACATAACTGATCGTGCTACAGCGTTCGCAGGAACTCCATCAATCCTTTGTCTTCGCGCCACGGCTTCTGTGGCTTTTCGTCCTTGATCTCGCAGGTCGCCAAGGCTTTGGCCTTCATTTCCACGTCCACGTCGGCGTATAGGTTGGTGGTGTCGACGGAGACGTGGCCAAGCCAACCCCGAATCGTGTTGATATCGTTCCCGGCCCGGAGGAGGTGTGTCGCCGTTGTATGGCGGATTGTGTGTGGGCTCACGCGTTTCTTCGCCATCGAAGGTAGTATTGTTGCCACCTTCGCGGCGTAGCGTTCTACCAGCGCGTGAATCCCGAATCGAGTTAGCGGTTGCCCGCGACGGTTGAGGAAGACGTGTTCGCTGGGACCACGGTCCTGAATCAACTCGGTCAGCTCGCGGACCGTCTTCGCCCACAGTGGGCACCGGCGAGGCTTATTCCCTTTGCCCCGGACCAGAACGGATGCCAAATCGCGTTCGGGAACCTGGGGTAAGGTCAGATCACCGATACGGACTTGGGCGGTTTCATCTGCGCGCGTGCCAGCGTTGTACAAGAAGAGCAGCAACGCATGATCACGCCTGCCTTGAGTGCTCGTCAGATCTGGCGCTGCAAGTAGGGCATCCATTTCTGCTTTCTCCAGGTAGGTGACCAATGTCTGTGGTGCCTTCTTGAATGGCACTGTGTGCAGTTGTCCACACCACTCGACCAGTTCGGGGGCGCGCCGACCGATGAACTGGGCCAGAGCATGAATTGCGGCCAGACGCTGGTTGCGGGTAGAGATGGCGCAGCCGCGCTTCTCCTCCAACTCGTTCAGGAATTGTCGCACCCGATCAGCTGAAACGTCGGTCACGGCCAGGCGATCGACCGGCTTGCGGGCTCGCCGAGCAATGGCCGGGAGCAATAATCGCAAGGCGTCTCGGTAGCTCCGCTGGGTATTGCGGGCAAGATTCCGTTCGCTGACCACGTGTTCCATCAAGAACCGACGAATCCACGGCCCCAGTAGGGAAGGATCACGCATGGATGTCCTCCCCGAAGGCGTACCGCTCAAAGCGCGTGCAGGCCTCCCGCAGAAGTTCCGGCGTCATGGTCAAGTAGACCTGGGTGCTGACCAAGCTGACATGCCCGAGGTAGACGGAGAGGTGATAAACAAGCCGCTGCACGTCCGTTCCTTGCCGGTACCATTCCGTCAGCCGATGGACGGCGAAGGTGTGTCGAAGATCATGCATCCGAGGCTGGAAGCGCGTGGTGTCGGAACGCCGAACGCCGGCGTATTTCCGAAGCCGCTGAAACGCCCTTCCCAACGTAATCGGGGGTAGTGCCTCCCCGTCTTCACCGAGGAAGAAGTTACTGTTGGCGCCGGCCGCCGTATACTTGGCGCTCCGCCAAGCTGCATAATCGCTGAGCACCTTCGTCAAATCCCGGCCGATGGGAACCAGGCGAGATTTGAAGAACTTGGTGTAGCGAATGGTGAGGAGAGAATTCGGCAAATCGACATCGGCGGCCATCAAACGCAGAACCTCGCCTCGCCGCAGCCCCGCGCCGTAGAGCAGGAACAGAATCGCTCGCATCGTGGGCGCCGCAATCCTTGTCGGCAAGCGCCGACAGGTCGGGATCGCATCCAGCAAGCGGCGGATTTCTTCTCGTGAGTAGATGTAGGGCGTCAGCGTCGGCAATGGCTTGGGAAGATCGGTCGGCAGTGGGGCCGTAGCCAATTCGCCCCGACTGATGGCGAACCGGAACGCTCCCTTCAGAGCGGTGTGCTTGCTGAACCACGTATTGGTGAACGGGCCGGTGCCGGCCAAGAAGCCATTGACATCCTTGAGCCGAATCCGCCTGATCGGCGTCCGCGGACCGATGGCGCGGCAAAACGCCCGGAGGTGGATTTCCTGAGTCTTGCACTTTTCTCCCAGCGCTCGGCGGAATGCCACAAATTGCCTGACAAGATTCTTGATATTCATAGGAGACCCTCCAGTTCGAAGTCCCCAACCGTCCGCAGTGCGTTCAGATCGACTTTGGCATAGATGCGCGTCGTCTGAGGCGATCGGTGTCCAAGATGGTCGCCGATTTCTTTCAGCGACAAGCCCTGCGCCAGCAAGTGCGTGGCACAGGCATGGCGCAACACGTGCGAGCCATAATGTGGCAACTTCAAGCCCAGCGCGAGCAGCCGGTTTCGGGCGATGGATTTCAACCCTCCGCGCCCCAATGGGCGGAACGGCGCTACCCTCGTCAGGAAGACTTCCCGGTGGTCCGTTCCAGGTCGAACTTCGCGCAAGTAGCGAAGCACGGCATCTCCGACAGAACGGCACAGAGGATAGGTCCGTGCCTTCTTTTGTTTGTCGTGACGGACGATCAATACTTCTTGCTGCCAATCAAGGTCTTCCAATCGCAGCGCCCTGACTTCCCCGCCTCGCAGACCGTAAACGGCCAGCAGCATCAGGATGGCGCGGTCACGGACATCCGTGGGCCGATCCCCCTCGGCTGCCCCCAGGAGACTTTTCACATCGTCCCAGGACGGACCGATCGGCAAATCTTCGTGTTGATACACGCGTGGCGTCGCAATGCCGTTCGCCAATCCCCCTCGGCACCATCCGCGTGCTTCAGCGAACCGAAAGAACGGGCGAAGGACGCCAGCCCATCTTCTGACCGTTTTGCGTGTATAGCGGTGGTCTTGAGTTTTCTTGGCCAGAAGGTCATTCACCTGCGCCACAGTCAGCGTCTTGAGGCGCAAACCGGCATCATCGACCTCCTTGAGAAACTGCTGCATTGTCCGCGTGCTGTACGCGATGGTCTCCGGAGACAACCCACGTTCTCGGTGCATGTATTCCCCAAATCGGGCGATCTGATCGGCGTATGGTCGTTGGTTTTCGCGGGGAATGTGCAATCGGCCCATGAACTTAAGCCAACGAGTGGCATAGGTCTTGAAGCTGTACCAAAGGCAGCCACCCTTACGCTTCATCGGCTCTTTGGGGTGGCGCCGCCGATCGGCGAGCTTGACATAGCGGCTTGCCCCAGCTTCGATGTCGGGGTGCGTGAACAGTTGACTGGGCCGATCCGCCAAGCGCAGTGTCCTGGCAATTATCAGGGTGTAGACCGCGATCACCCGCAACGCGCCAGGCGTCATTTGCAAGGAAGCGCAGTGCGCGAGGTAACGGCGACGTTCCTCGGCCACGGGGCCATTCTGATGCGCCGCCAGTCCACGCGAGCTCGTAAACAGTTGGTCAAACATAGTCGAACCTCCAAGAGGAAGGAAAAGAGCGAATGGTTCGACTATGGATCAAGCAGTTATGTGGCGTTCAACTTGGCAGAAATGACGTGTTTGCCAGCAATTTCTCGACTTTCGCGACCCGGAGGCCACATAACCTACTTCGCCACATTACGGAAATTATGTGGTGCACCACATAAGTTTCGCGTTGGAGACTTCTACGAGCTGTTCCATGAAGACGCCGAGACGGCGAGCAAGATCCTCGGGCTCACGCTCACGACCCGCGACAAGACAGTGGCGATGGCGGGTTTCCCGCATCATTCGCTTGAAACGTATCTCCACAAACTGCTCCATGCCGGGCATCGCGTGGCGATTTGCGACCAGGTTGAGGACG
>VGYC01000165.1 GCA_016873095.1 Planctomycetota bacterium
GCCTCGAGAAGGACACGCAGCGATTGCAGCGACGGCGAATCCTCCAGGGCGTCCCAGGCGAAAAGTGGTTTGGTGATCGCGATTTTCATGACGGCCTCCAATGCCGAACGGGGAAGGTGGCGGGCGCCACCATTACAACACAATATATCCCCGTTTGGTTTGGAGGATGGTCGAAAAATTCTGAAAAAAACTGCAACCGCGGGCTTATTCTTACGAAGTCGAGAGTTCTGCGGGGGAAGAGATTTTTGCCCCTTGGTGAGAACCGAAAAAAGACTGGCTCGTCGTACATCGCAACGGGCTCGCAAGGATCAGAGTTCTCTTCACCCGGCGGCGGCAACAAAGTACACTATGTCGGCCCGGAATGGACCGACCTCAAGGCATGGATGGCTTATGTGTGGAATCGCTGGCATGGTGGATCTCGTCGGGCGCGGCCCGGCGCCCAGGGAGGCCGTCGAGCGAATGGCGACGGCCATCATTCATCGCGGCCCCGACGAGCATGGCTTTCTGTTCCGGCCCGGTCTCGGCCTGGCGTCGCGGCGACTGAGCATCGTCGGCCTGCACGATGGCCGGCAGCCCATCTTCAACGAGGACAGCTCCGTCGCCGTCGTTTACAACGGCGAGCTGTTCGACTACCCGGAAACGAGGCAGGCGCTCGAGGCGCGCGGCCATCGCTTCGCCACCCACTGCGACACCGAACTCATCCCGCACCTCTGGGAAGACCACCAGGAGCGCATGTTCGAACATCTGCACGGGCAGTTCGCGCTGGCGCTGTGGGATGACAGGAAGCAACAGCTGGTCCTGGGCCGCGATCGCTTCGGCATCTGCCCGCTGTACTGGACGCGGCAGAAATTCGGCGGCTCGGAGTGGCTGCTATTCGCCTCCGAGATCAAGGCGCTGCTGGCCAGCGGCCTGGTCCGCGCGCGCACCGATCTGCGCGGCATCGACCAGGTCTTCAACTTCTTCGCCCTGCCCGGACCGGCCACCTGTTTCGAGGGCGTGTCGTTGCTCCTGCCGGGACATTATCTGTCGATCCAGCCGGGTGGCTCGGGACAGGAACGCCGTGTCGCCGATCGCGTCTTCTGGCAGATCGATTTTCCGGACCGCGGGGAGGAGGAGCGCGGCCAGGATCCGGACAAGCTGGTCGAGAGCTTTCAGGAAGTCCTCATGGGCGCCGTCGAGCGCCGCCTGCGTGCCGATGTCCCCGTTGTCTCATACCTGAGCGGCGGCATCGATTCCAGCACCGTGGTTGCGCTCGCCTGCCACGTTCGCGGCCAGGCGATCCCGACCTTCACCATCCGCATCATGGACCCCAGGCTCGATGAGACCGATCAGGCGGCGCTGGTGTCGCGGCACATCGGCGCCACGCCCGTCGTCGTCAGCGTCGGTGATGCCGAGGTGCTGGAGACATACCCGCGCCTCACCTGGGCCGCCGAGGGGCCGGTCATCGACACTTCCTGCACAGCCTTGATGTTGCTCGCCCAGAAGGTCCACGAGGACGGCTACAAGGTCGCGCTGACCGGCGAGGGATCCGATGAATGGCTGGCCGGCTACCCCTGGTACAAGATCGACCGCGCCCTGGGCTTCATCGACGTCATCCCCGGACTCAAGCTCAGCGAGCTGGTCCGGCGCAGCTACCTCGGCTGGCTGTCCGGCGAACGCGGATCGTCGGCGTATCTCCGCCGCGCGCGCGAGGCCAGCGGCGGGCACCACGCCTTCCTCAACGTCTATGGCCTGATGAGCCTGTCGCGGCTGCGTTTCTACAGCGACGCCACCAAGGAGGCCCTGGCCGGCTATCTGCCTTACGAGGCCCTCGAGCCCGACCTGGAACGCTGCGCACGCTGGCATCCGCTCAACCGTGCCCTGTACTGGGGGGCGCGCGTGCACCTGGGTGGCCACTTGCTCAGCCTCAAGGGCGACCGCATCGCCATGCACTCGTCCGTCGAGATGCGCTATCCTTTCCTGGACGAGAAGGTGTTCGATTTCCTCGCCAGGCTGGACCCGACCTGGAAGCTGCGCGGCTTCAAGGACAAGTTTCTGCTGCGGCTGATGGGCCAGCGCTGGCTGCCGCGCGAGACGGCCTGGGCCCCCAAAGGCATGTTCCGCGCGCCCTTCGACAGCTTCTTCGCAAAGAAGGTCCCGACCTACGTCGAGCAGCTCCTGGCGCCGGAGTCGATCGCCAAGACCGGTTACTTTGACGTCAACGCCGTGCAGCACTGGAAGCAGCGCGTCTGCCAGCTTCGCCCCGGCTCCCACTTCCGCACCTCGGTCGAGATGGGCCTGGTCGGCGTGGTGGCGACGCAGCTGTGGCATCATCTGTTCATCGATGCGTCGCTGGCGGACTTGCTCAGGCCGTCGCGCGCCGCGTGAAGTCACCGCCATCGTCCGCAACTCCGTAACACCGCAACCGTCCGACATTGTCCTTTCTCGGGCCCGCGCATACGATGGCGGCATGAACGGCATGCTTCGAGCAACGGCATGCCTGCTGGCCATCATCCAGCTGGCTCCGCTGTCCGCCATCGCACAACCGGACGCGTCCATCCCTGTCGTCAATCCCAGGACCCTGGCGGCCGCGGCGATTCCTTGCGAACGCGTTGCCCTGGGCGAGGATGACGATTACAAGCCCGATCTCGTCTTGCTTCCCAGCGGCGAACTGCTGCTCGTCGCCTTTCATCAGCACAAGCGACCGGGCGGCAAGGTGCTCGAGCAGAACTTGCTCTTTCGCTCCAGGGACGGCGGCAAGACCTGGGCGAAGCCGGAAAAGCTCGACCAGCTCGGACGCGAGCCGTACCTCACCGTGTTGCCGGACGGCACGTTGTTCATGACCGGGCACCTGCTGGCCGGCGACGTCCGCAACAAGTGGGGCTACACCTGCGGCTTCCTGCATCGCTCGACGGACGCCGGCAAGACCTGGCAGTCGATTCGCATCGAGTCCGAAGGGATCAAGCCGAAGGCGTCGAACCACTCGACGCGCAACGTGCTGCGGCTGGCGGACGGCACGCTGCTGCTCGGCGTCGATTACGACGGCGGCGACGGCCCGTTCCTGATGTGGCGCTCCGGGGACAACGGCAAGACCTGGGACAAGACGGGCAGATGTCGGCCCAACGACTTCAAGAGCCAGTACGGCTTCTTCGGCGGCGAGACCTGGCTGTGGCAAGCCAGGTCCGGCAAGATCTGGGCTCTCGTTCGCGTCGATAGCAATGAGCTGCCCATCAAGGGGCGGGTGATCAAGGCGGGCAACGACCAGGCCGATCACTTCATCCTGTTCTCGTCCAAGGACGAGGGCAAGACCTTCGACCGCATCCGCGACTTCGGCGACTACGGCGAGATGTACATGTCGATCCTGCGTCTACAGGCTAAACGACTGCTGTTGACGTTCACGGTGCGCGACCTGAAGCCGCCGCTGGGCGTGCGTGCCATTCCCGGCGTGGAGACCGAGGACGGCTTCGAGTTCGCCTTCGGCCGCGACCGCATCATGCTCGACACCCGCACACCCCTGGGCAAGTCACAAGGCGGCGGCTTCGGCCCGACCGTGCAACTCAAGGACGGCACGCTGGTCACCTCGTATTCGTATCGTGGCAAGGACGACAAGACCCACCTGGAAGTCGTGCGCTGGCGGCTGCCGGCGTCACGCAAGTAGAAGCACGTAGAATATCTCCGGGCGAGTCACCGAAACATTGCCGCGCGCCGGTCATGAGCCACACCGCGTACATTGCCCTGGGGAGCAACCTTGGCGAGCGCCGAGAAAACGTGCAGGCTGGACTGCGCGCGCTGGCGTCGCACGAGGGCATCCGCGTCGGCAAGGTTTCCACGCCTGTGGAGACGATGCCGGTCGGCGGCCCCGCCGGACAGGCGGCATACATCAACGCCGCCGCCGAGCTGCGCACGGACCTGGATCCGCGCCAGTTGCTTGCCGTGCTGCTCGATGTGGAGCGACGGCTGGGCCGGGTGCGCGGCGCAGAACGCAACCTGCCGCGCACGCTCGACCTCGATCTCCTGCTGTATGACGATCGCATCCTCCACGAGGACGATCTGACCGTGCCGCATCCGCGGCTGCATGAGCGCTGGTTCGTGCTGTCTCCCCTGGCCGAGATCGCGCCGGACCTGGTGCATCCCGTTTTGCGCCGTACGCTCCGCGAACTCTTGCAGGATCTGCGCGTCGATGCCGTCACAGGCGGTCCGGTTGCGGCGGCCCGCGAACTGGCCGGGCGAAAGGCCGTCGTCACCGGCGCCACCAGCGGCATCGGCAAGGCGATCGCCCTGGAACTCGCGGCGGGCGGGGCGGACGTCGTGATTCACGGCCGGCGTGCCGACGCCGCCGAGGAGGTAGCCCGGCTAGTCGCTCAACGGCAGGCGAAGTCGCGCGTCATGCTCGCCGATCTGCATCTGGCCGAGGAATGCACTCATCTTGTCGAGGCCGCCTTCGCCGCCTGGGGGAACATCGACGTCTGGGTCAACAACGCGGGCGCGGACACTCTCACGGGTGCGGCCGGACGCTGGCCTTTCGAGAAGAAGCTGCAGGAGTTGCTGGCCGTCGATGTGACCGCGACGATGCTGCTGGCGCGCGCGGCGGGGGAGCGGATGAAACTGCAAGGCCGCGGCGTCATCATCAACATGGGCTGGGACCAGGCCGACACCGGGATGGAGGGCGACAGCGGTCAACTGTTCGGGGCCGCCAAGTCAGCCATCATGGCGTTCAGCAAGAGTCTCGCCTTGACGCTGGCGCCGGCCGTGCGCGTGAATTGCCTGGCCCCGGGATGGATTCGCACGGCCTGGGGAGAAAACGCCTCGCAAGCCTGGCAAGAGAGAGCCATCCGCGAGGCGCCGCTCAAACGCTGGGGAACGCCCGACGACGTGGCGCGCACCGTTCGCTGGCTCGTCTCACCAGCAGCAGATTTCATCACCGGACAGGTGATTCGCGTGAACGGCGGCGCCGTTCGTTGATGATGACGCGGCAACCGAGTCGCGCCCATTATCGCGTCCAGGCTGAGCATTCCGCCACATGAGGGTAGGTGGTTGGCGGCGACCGGGAGGCCGGCAACCTCCGCCCAACCGTTACTTGCACCGTGACCTGGATTGCGCTGCCGTCACGACCGTTACTGTTTACAGGTTCAGGTTGAACGTTGCCGTTTCTGGAGGGTCTGCGCCTTGAAGGGGCGCGCGCAGGCCACGACAATGGCAGGGTGAGTCGCTTGCGGATTCTGCTATCCGTGTCATGCGTGTTTGATTGCTTGAGACACCTGTTTGAGATGCGCTTACCGGCCAGAGGAGCATGAGCAGCAGCCTCCTGCATTACCGCGAATGGCAAGGGCAATACCACCGACCGATCTGGGCGGTGCTGCCCATCTGCCGGGGCGCGCTTGCCATGCTGCTGCGGCGACGGCTGTTCTGGGCGCTGTACGCCTTCGGCCTGCTGCTGTTCTTGATGTTCTTCTTCGGGACCGTCCTGCTGGACTGGCTGGAGTCGCAGGTGCCGGCCGCACCGGTGCAGGTCGGGAACTTCAAGACCGACCCGGATCGCATCGTCAAGCTGGTCCGCCAGGGACTGCGCGTTCTCAACGGCAGCCAGGACACCTTCGCGGTCTTCTTCACATACCAGGGAACGATGGTGATGGTGATGCTGGCGCTGACGGGCGCCGTGCTGGTGGGCAACGACTTCACGCATCGCAGCCTGGCGTTTTACCTCGCCAAGCCGATGTCGCGCTGGCATTACATTGCCGGCAAATGCCTGGCGGTCGGCGTCGTGGTCAACCTGCTCACCACCGTGCCCGCCGTGTTGCTGTTCTTCCAGCACGCCAGCGGCGACATCAACTATCTGACCGATCCGGATTTCTTCCGAGACGGCAGCGGACGGGGTCCGGCGGGGTTGCCGCTGCTCGCCGGCATCCTCGGCTTCGGCCTGGTCCTCACCGTGTTTCTGAGCATCCTGCTGGTGGCGGCGGCGAGCTGGCTGCGGCGCACCATGCCGCTCATCATGCTCTGGAGTACGCTGTTTTTGTTTTTTCGGCTGCTGGCTGCTATCCTGGTGGATGGGCTGCGCTACGACCCGCGCTGGCGGCTCATCGACCTGTGGAATGACCTGTGCCTCGTCGGCTTCACGTTCCTGGGGTTCGAGGAGGGGGCCATGCCGCTGCCCTTGCCCCAGCCGCAGATGTTCGAGGCCGCGATCGTTCTTGGAGGGCTCTGCCTCTCATGCCTGACCTACTTGAGTCTGCGGACCCGGGCCGTCGAAGTAGTACGCTAGCGTCTTCGGTTGTCAACGGTCCGCTGTCCGTCAAGGAAGAAGTTTCCACGGACGGCGGACAGGCGACGACGGACGAAGCGGTGCTGTACTTCGAGAACGTCTCGAAGTGGTATGGGCCGGTGATCGGCGTCAATCAGGTGACGCTGGAGCTGCGGCCGGGCATCACCGGCCTGGTCGGCGCGAACGGTGCGGGCAAGAGCACGTTGCTGCGCCTGGCGGCGGGACAGCTGCGGCCGGACCTGGGCTCCGTCCAGGTCTGCGGCCGCGAGGCAGCCAGCGCCGCCGCCAAGCATCGCCTTGGTTACTGTCCCGAGCTGGACATCTTTTACGAGGAGATGTCCGGTCGCCGCTTCGTCGAGACGATGGCGCGCTTGCAAGGTTTCTCGGCAAGCGCGGCCCGTTGCCGCACCGAGCAAACCCTCGAACTGGTCGGCATGGCCGACCGGGCCAATCGCCGCATCGCCGGCTATTCCAAGGGCATGCGCCAGCGCATCAAGCTCGCGCAGGCGCTCATCCACGATCCGCCGCTGTTGATTCTCGATGAGCCGTTGAGCGGCATCGACCCGATCGGCCGCCGCGAGTCCATCGAGCTCTTCCTCAAGCTCGCCGAGGCCGGCAAGTGCCTGCTCGTTTCCAGCCATGAGCTGGAGGAGCTGGAAAAACTGACGGATCATGTGGCCATCATGGCCTATGGGCGGATCGCCGCCGTCGGCCCGCTCGTGCGCATTCGCGACCTGCTCGACAATCATCCGCTGTCGATCCTGGTGGCCAGCGACCAGAACCGCAAGCTGGCCATGGCCTTGCTCGACCTGGAGGAGGTCGTCGGCGTGGAGATTGAAGGAGATGATCGCTTGAAGGTGCTGGCCCGCCAGCCGCGCCGCTTCTTTCAGAAGCTGGCCGACCTTGTGCTGGAAGAGCATGTCGAGTTGCGGCATCTCGAGACGCTCGACGACTCGACGCACGCCATCCTCGGCTACCTTCTCGGAGCCGGGAAATGACGCCAACCACGTCGTTGAAGCGCGAGCCGGCCGCGCAGGCGGCCCCCTCGGCGTTCCGCGCCTGGGTTTATCTCATCCGCCTGAGCATCCAGCGGCAGGCCCGGGCTCACATGATGATCTGGATCGCGCTGGGCCTGCTGGCGTTCACGCTGTTCATTGTCGCGTTGAACACGCAGGCCGGCCGCTGGAGCATGAGCTACTGGCGCTATCCGCGCCGCGTCGGACCGACGTTCGAGCAGCACATGCTGGTGCTGGAGAACGCCGCCGCGCTGCCATGGAGTCCCGGCGGCGGCGAGGTCTACGCGGCCATCACCGCCAGCTTCCGCAGCTATCTCGAGCACGCTTCCGGCTTCTTCGTGTTTTCGACGTGGATCGTCTTCGGCCTGTTCACGACGTTTCTCATGCCGCTATGGAGCCTGAGCTTTGCCACCGAGGCGCTGGGCCGCGAGCGCGAGGCCCGCAACCTGTTGTGGGTGCTGACGCGCCCGCTGTCACGGCCGGCGATCTACCTGGCCAAGTACCTGTCGATCCTGCCCTGGTGCCTGCTGCTGAACGTCGGCGGCTTTGCACTGCTGTGCCTGGCCGGCGGCACGCCTGGCCGGCGGGCGTTCGTCGTCTACTGGCCGGCGATCCTGTGGGGCACGCTGGCGTTCTGCGCGCTGTTTCACCTCATGTCCGCGGTTCTCCGCCGCCCCGCCATGGTCGCGCTGCTGTATTCGTTCTTTCTCGAAACGATCATGGGCAACCTGCCGGGCTACTCGAAGCGGCTGAGCATCAGCTTCTACACGCGCTGCCTGATGTTCGACCGCGCCCACGACTTCGGCATGCGCCCCGAAAGGCCCTGGATCTACCTGCCGGTCTCCGGCCCGACGGCCTACCTGTATCTGGCGGGATTCACCGCGGCATGCTTGCTCGTCGGCATCATCGTGTTTTCCAGACGGGAGTATCTGGAATCGGCGGTGGCGTGAGAGGCCAGTCGCTGATCGAAAGCACGTTCAGCGCCTTCAGCGCCTTCAGCGCCTTCAGCGCCGGTTTTCGCCCAGGATCAGCGGTCGCAGTTCCGCTGCGAGAAACACCGAACCGGTGATGCAGATCAGATCGTCCGGCCCGGCGGCGGCACGGGCCTGTTGCCAGGCCTCCGACGAAGTCGCACATGAGCTGAATGCCTGAGGCGTTTCCGGCGGCAGGAATTCGGCCAGCCTCTCCGGGGCGACGTGCCGCGGGTTGTTGTTGAATCGCGTGAAGTACATGTGGTCGAAGTGAGGCGACAGCACTCGCAACATGCCCGCCAGATCCTTGTCGCGATTGCCGGCGAAGATCAACCGCCTGCTGCACCGTCCGCCCCGCGCCGGCGCCGGAAAGGATGTCCGCAACGCTTCCACGAGTGCCTGCGCGCTGGCCAGGTTGTGCGCGCAATCGAGGATCACCCAGGGCCGTCGCCCGACGATTTCCAGCCGTGCCGGCCAGCGCACGTCCGCGATCCCGGCAGCCACGGCATCGTCGCTGATCGCAATCTCTTGGCCGCGGAGCTGCTCGACCGCGGCCACAACGAGCGACGCGTTGGCAGCCTGGTGTTCCCCCAGCAGGCCCATCGGCAGCGCGGGCCACACGCGCGTCTCTGTCGTCACCTGCACTCGCGGCCAGCGCTCCTCGACAGCGGAAAATGAGGCCGGTTCGTATACGTATCGAAAATCCACATCGAGCTGTCTGAGCGGCGCCTGCCGTTCCCGGGCAATCTCTTCAATAACCTGGCGCGGCTCGGGTTCGCGGGCCCCGTTGAGGATCGGCCGGCCAGGCTTGATGATGCCGGCCTTTTCGCGGGCAATGCTGGCCAGCGTGTTGCCCAGCACCTGGGTATGGTCGTAGCTGATGCTGGTGATGATCGACAGCAACGGTACGCAGACGTTGGTGGAATCGAAACGGCCGCCCAGGCCAACCTCGATGACCGCCACGTCCACGCCGCGCCGCGCGAAGTACAGGAAGCCCAGTGCGGTCGCAATCTCGAAAAACGTCACCGGCGCCGAGTCGCGTGCTTCGTGCTCGAGCCGGCGAATGGCGCTGGCTGTTTCTTCGATGCAGGCGGTCAACTCCGCGCGCGCGATCGGCTGGCCATTGATCTGCATGCGTTCCTCGACGCAGATCACGTGCGGCGAGATGAATAACCCGGTGCGCAATCGCGCCTTGTCAAGCACGCTGGCCAGCATCGCCGACGTCGAGCCCTTGCCCTTGCTGCCAGCAACGTGCACGATGGGGTATTTTTCCTGGGGATCGTCAAGCAGCGCAAGCAGCGAGCGCATGCGATCGAGGCTCAGGTCGGTCGGCCGCGGCGTGCGCTGCTCGTAGTTGACGCGCCCGAACCAGAATGCGATCGCCTCGTCATGCGTCATGGACAGGTTTCTCGCACGCGGAAACGCTCACCGCCAGATGATTGTTTCGTAAGTCCCTGAGCAGCGGTCGGCGGTGGGAGGGCGAGGCTTCTGCCGAGCCGTGAACGCACTTGGTTATTGTCGCTCGACGGCTTGGCAAGAGCCTTGCCCTCCCGAAATTCGACCATCCAACTAGGGTGCGGGCAACTGCACAATCCGAAACCAGTAGTGGAGCAAGCCATCGATGACCCGGCGATACTCTGGAAAGTCACGCGGCTTTTGCACATAACTGTTGCCGCCCGACTGGTAGACGTCACGCACGTCCTCGTCCCGCCGCGACGTGGACCAGACGATCACCGGCAGGTGACGCGTCTGGGGAAGCTTGCGGATGCTCCTGAGGACATCGAGACCGCCCAGCTTGGGCAGGTGGAGGTCGAGCAGCACCAGTTCGGGGAGCACCGCCGTTTTCTCCCTGGCCTGGTGCGTCAATTCGTCGATCGCTTCCTGGCCATCGCGGACAATGCGCAGCTCCACTTTTGCCGGGCCGGTGTCTCTCAAGACCCGTTGCAGGATTTGCGCGTCCGCGGCGCTGTCTTCGACGAGCAGCAGCCGTCGGACCGCCGACGACGATGCGGTTGGCTCCGTCACGAATGGTACCTGTTGAGCGGGATTGCGGCCTGCTCGTCGTTCTACCGAAATGACCATGGGGCGGCAATCGACACGCGCATCCTCCCGGAAGTCACCTTGTTTTCGCCAGGATTCTACCGGGATCCCTCAGCGTTTCATGCCTGGTGGGACGGCTCCTGCGGTTCTTGCGCCTGTTGCGCCGCTGCGGGTGCGGGTGCTGACGGAGCGGGCGGCTCCGGCGGAGCCTCCGGCTTTTCCGCCTTCACCTTGCCGTCCGGCAAGGCGCCCAGATTCTCGAACAGATGCGCGATGGAAACGGTGAGTTTGCGGAAGTCGCCGCCATCGAGACTTTCGTTGGGGGCGTGGGCGTTGGTCTTGGGGTCCTCGATGCCGAGCAGCAGGGCCGGGGCGCCGCCGAAGAGTTCGGCGAGCGGGCCGACGAAGCCGATGGAGCCGCCGCAGCCGATCGCCACCGGCTTGACCCCGTAGCCCTTCTTCAACGCCGCCATCGCCGCCGAGAAGGCCGGACCGGTCGGCTCGGTCATCCACCACTTGGCCGAGCCATGCGGCTTGACCGTCACCTTCACGCCCCATGGCGGGTCCTTCGTCAGCACCTCGCTGATCTGCTGATAGACCTCGTCCGGGTCCTGGTCGGGCACAATCCGGCAGCTGACGATGGCGGCGGCGTGCGGCAATACCTGGTTCGACGCCCCCTTGATGGAGCTGGCTTCCTGGGCGATGATCGTGATGGCCGGCTTTCGCCAGGTCTGCTCGTAGTTGTGCGTCTTGCCTTCCAGCGCGAAGCGGACGCCTTCCAGCACGGCATGTTCCTCACGCCAGCGGGCCTCATCTCCCGGGAGCCGTTTCAGCGTCCGCTTCTCGGCCCCGGTCATCTTGCGGACCTTGTCGTACAGGTGCGGGACCGGCAGCTTGCCGTTCTTCCAGTAAAGCCTGGAGAGGATGACGCTGAGCGCCAGGGCCGAATCGGCCAGCAGACCACCGGCCAGGCCGCTGTGCACCGGCTTCTTGCCGCTGTCCACCTCCACCAGCAGGCTGACGATGCCGCGCAGCGAGTAGGTGATGCTGGGCAACCCGGTGTCGATGTTCTCCGTGTCGCAGACGACGATCACGTCGGAGTGGATCTTGTCCTTGTGCTGCTGGAAGAAAGAGCCGAGATTGCCGGAGCCGACCTCCTCCTCTCCCTCCACGAGCATCTTGACATTGACGGGCAAGCTGCCGGCGGTCTTGAGGTAGGCGGCGATGGCGCCAAGCTGGACGGCGATGGCTCCCTTGTCGTCCGCCGAACCCCGGCCATAGAGGCGGCCGTCACGCTCCGTCAGCGTCCATGGATCGGATAGCCAGTCCTGGGCGAAGTTGATCGGCTGCACGTCGTGATGCGCGTACAGGAACACGGTCGGCTTGCCGGGCGCTCCCAGCCATTCGCCGTAGGCATAGGGATTGGAGTTGCCGCAACGCAACACCTCGACATTGTTGAGGCCCGCCTCGCGCATCAGGTCGCAGGTCAAGCTCGCGCACTGGTCGATTTCCTTTTGATGCGCACCATCCGTGCTGATGCTCGGCACGGCGACCAGCCTGGCGAGGTGATCGACAAGCGTCGCGTCGTTGGCTTTCAACCATTCGATGACCTGTTTCATGGGTGTATGTTCTCCGCTGTGCGCCCTGACGGGCATGCAAGTTGACAGGGAGAATGTACGGCCAGCGGACGGCGAAGCAACCGCACCGGCCCGCCCAGCAGTTCATCAGCTAGGAATGCTTCACGGGTTGACAACGACCTCGCCGCTGGGACCACGGAACAGTACCTCTAGGCCGTTGAGCACATCACGTCCCAGGATACGTTCCCGGCCGCCGAAGTCGGCCTGGAGTTGACAGGGATACTCTTGGCCATCCAACCAGACCCAGACGAGGAAACCCATCGTTACCGCCGTGCCGCCGGCCACACCGCTAATCATCCCGGGGACGCCGAGGGTTGGATCAAGCTGCATCTGCTGACAGTCCGACCACGGCAGTGTCGTTGTATCCGCGCCTGTATCCGGTATGACACGATCCAGAAGAACGCCGGTTGATCCGCTTGCCGATCGGAACTCTGCACTCAACACTGGAAGGGCAGCGCTGGCATAGGCGGCGTCATACTGGAAGGTTGCCCGGCGAATGCGATACCATGGCTCGCCCTCGTGGCCGACGCGGCCAATGAAAGGATGGACCCCTAATCGCTTGACGGCAAGAAAGACCTCCAGCGGCGTGGCAGCTGCGGCAACGACCGCACCATCGGCGAACGCGATCCATTGGCCGAGTAATCGGCCCACGAGCTGATCGCGAACCATCCAGTATCCTGCCTCGTTCTTGCGCCAGTCGGGATGGATTTTTTCTGCAATTTCAGGTGGCAAATCGTCAGCCAGACTCTTCATCATTCGCCTCGCGAGATCGGAAGGGCTGCACTCATTATACCGTCATCGCTCGCTCATCACGCCAGCGGCAGCAGCACGCGCCCCGTCTGCCAGCTGCCTTCGTCCCGCACCACCTCGCGGTAGAGCGTATCGCGCTCGATCGGGTCGCGGCCGGCTTCCTCGATCAGCCGGCGAATCTCGGCGACCGTCAGCTCCTGCGGCGAGTCCGAGCCGGCGTCGTGATAGATCTTCTCGTGCACCACCGTGCCGTCGAGATCGTCGGCGCCGTAGCTAAGTGCGATCTGTGCCGTCTGGATGCCGAGCATGATCCAGTAGGCCTTGATGTGCGCGAAGTTGTCGAGCATGAGCCGGCTGACAGCCATGGTGCGCAGGTCGCGAAGCACGCTCGGCTTGGGCAGGTGGTCCAGCTTGGTGTTGGCGGGGTGAAACGCCAGCGGGATGAACGTCTGGAAGCCGCCGGTTTCATCTTGCAGCTCGCGCAGCCGGCACAGGTGGTCGATGCGGTGACGGGCCTCCTCGATGTGGCCATAGAGCATGGTGGCGTTGGAGCGCAGGCCCAGCTCATGGGCCTCGCGGTGAATGCGGATCCAGGCGCCGGCGTCGGCCTTGTGCTCGCAGATCTTGTCGCGGACGTCGGCATGGAAGATCTCCGCCCCGCCGCCGGGCAGGCTGCCGAGGCCCGCGTCCCGAAACTCGGCGAGGATGTCGCGCGTCGGCCGGCCCGTCAGCCGGGCGAACCAGTCCCACTCGACGGCCGTGTACGCCTTCAAGTGCAGCCGCGGATGCTCGCGGTGAATGATGCGGACCACGTTCAGGTACCAGTCGTAAGGCAACTGGTGGTGCAGCCCGCCCACGATGTGCAACTCGGTAGCGCCGCGCTCCTCCGCCTCGGCCGCCCGCTGCAGAATCTGCTCGTCCGGCATCACGTAGCCCTTCGGACTCTTCAGGTCGGCCCGGAAGGCGCAGAAGATGCAGCGATAGACGCAGACGTTGGTCGGGTTGATGTGCGTGTTGACGTTGAAGTAGGCGACGTTGCCATTCTTCCGCTCGCGAACCTGGTTGGCCAGCTCGCCAAGAGTGAACAGATCTACATGTTCCTCAAGGAACATCCCGTCGTCAAACGACAGCCGCTGCCCGGCCTCCACCTTGCGGCGAATGGCGGACAGACAGTCGGCAGACAAGCGGTCGGCAGCGGAAGCGGTCGCAGTCATGGCTGGCTCCTCGGTCTATCTCTTCTTTCTATAGGAACCGGAAGGCCGTGCGATTGGCAACCGCCTCGCTCCGCCATGCCAAGGATTCATTGCGTTGGCCAGGTTGAGGTCCTGCCTTGCACCGCGAAGACGCAAAGAGCGCCAAGAAAGCCAAGACCTTGCAGGCTCCGGCATTTCTTTCTTGGCGCTCTTCGCGTGATTCATGTTCCCACCTTCCCACCTATTCAGCGGCAAGCTCAGAGCCCGAAGCGTGAGCGAGGGTGATACCTCGTCCGAGCCGCGCACGCAGGGCGGCGGAGAAAGCGAACAATGCGCCACGTGTCTCCTGCTAATCATCGATTTTTAATTTGACATCCGCCAGCGCGGACATGTAGGATCACCAAAAGTTGACATATCGGAAGGCGGCGAAAGAGCCAGGCCGGGGACGGCGCTGGGCTGTGACATTGATCCCAGGAGGTCAATGTGGCGAGCATTTTCAGGAACTTCAGCATTGAGATTGTCATTGGGGGGGGGTAGATTCCCAGCGCCTCCGCTCTCTGCTGGCGCGGTGGTCCGCCGGCATCCCGTTGCTTGTGGCGTTCATCCTCCTGGCCGCGGCGGTCTTGAAGGCCATATCCCTCTGGTCCAGCGTGACGGACGAGTCCGGGCTGCTGGGTTCCCCCTGGTTGCAGATGATCGTCATCGAGGTTGAGGCGGGCCTGGCGGTGGGGCTGCTGTGCGGCCTGCGTCCGCATGCCGTGCGCGTGCTGGCCATGGTCCTCTTCAGCGCTTTCCTGGGGCTGGCACTGTCGAAGGCGGCCTCCGGAGCGCGATCGTGCGCCTGCTTCGGCTGGCTCGAGGTCCACCCCTGGCTGACCGTCGGCCTGGATGCCGGCGTACTGCTGCTGTTGTGGCGCTGGCGGCCGGCGGAAGATGGATCACGCATCCGGCCACGTGCTTTACGAGTGATCGTCGCGGGATCGCTGGCCTTGCTGGCAATCGTTCCCGTGGTCTTCGCGACCAGCCAGACATTGCTTGCCAAGGCACCGCTGCTGGAAACGGAATCGGTCGTTGACCTGGGGACGATTCGTCAAGGTCAAAGGCGCGAGTTTACGCTGCGTGTGCGAAACCCCCACAACCATGCTGTAACTATCAGCCATCTGGATGCCAGTTGCGCGTGTCTGAACGGCGCGGGGCTGGCGCGTGCTTTCTCGGCAATGGAAGAAACAACCGCCCAGCTGACACTGGATTTGAGCAAGGAGCCGGCGTTTGCCGGCGAGCTGAGGATTCGGCTGATTGCAAGAACGCACGCGGAAGAGATGGCAATGGACACCGTCGTTCGCGTCCGCGTTTCAAGAAGCGGGCGCTAGCGATTCCCGGGCGAGCTCAAGATGGCGCAGTCCCTGGACAATGAGGCAGGAGTGGTGCGAGGGCCGTGGCGCGCCAAGGCGGGTGTGGCACTGGTGCTGGCTGCGGCTTGCGCGGGCGCTTACTGGTTGGGCAGCCAGAGCGTTTTGTCACCCCTTGCCAATGGTGGGCTGACGATCGATCCCCAGGATCTGAATTTTGGCAAGGCCGTGGAAGATGAGCTCTTATCTTTGAAGGTGCCCGTCCATAATAGCGCGACCCGAGAGATTCACGTCGTGGGATTCGTCCCTTCATGTCTGTGCGTTGCAGTTGTGCCGGCTTCCTTCTCGCTTGGCCCGAGCCAG
The DNA here is from genome assembly GCA_016873095.1 of Planctomycetota bacterium. Classification (GTDB taxonomy): domain Bacteria; phylum Planctomycetota; class Planctomycetia; order Gemmatales; family Gemmataceae; genus VGYC01. Next base: position 15,561 of record VGYC01000165.1, read on the forward strand.
ACGCGCGAACTGCAATTCAACTTAGACTTAAAGCGGGTTCCAAAAGGGCACGAAGGCGCCTGGCAATGGCCTTTTGAGGTGGTGATAGAACCACAGATTGCGAGGCAGACCGCGCAGCAGAAGGGTTGGCTGATCCGAGGTCGAGTTCACAAACTTCTGGACGTGTCGCCGCGCGTGATTTCGTTTCCCGACCAATTGGTGCGCGGCGAGCCGTTTCCGGAACGGAAAGTGAACATTGTCGCTGCGGTGCCTCTGGTTGACTTGAACGCCACTTGTGATACCAGCAAGATCGCCTTCAAATTAAAGCGACTGGGTCCGCGGGCATACGAAATGACCATTCGTCCCGTAAGTACGATATCGGCCGGACTGTTTAAGCTTGATATCGGGCTCGAAGGGAAGGGCTCGGAAGCCAACCAAGTCGCAAAAAGCTCTGTTCGTGTGGAAGGGACGGTCCACAACGGGGTGGTAAGTGTTCCGTCGCTTGTTTTCTTGGGAGGAGTGCCGGTTGGGCAGAGGAGCTCGGAGGTGATCATTCTCAGGTCCAGGACCCGACATCCATTCAATGTGGGCCGTCACACTACGTCGTCGACGTCTCTTACTGTCGAAGCGATAGCGCTTGACTCAAAGCGCGACCGCGGATACCGAATCAGCCAAGACATTACAGTAGCCGGCAAACATGAAGAGAATGTGACGTTTGTGGTGCAGCAGGGACAGGATCGTTTCAATGTTCACGTTCCTGTGTCGTATCACGGACTCGATCGTTGGCGCACGAGGCCGGTTCAGGAGAGGCGGTTTCCAGAGGAGCAGCACTGATGAACTCCGCATACAAATCGATCGGACTCTGCGCGATTGCGGTTACCGTCTTGGCTTTGGCGACGCCAATTCCCTGCCATTCCCAGGAAGAGACGTCGCTGGACAAGATCTTCGAGGTCTGGAAGAAGCGGCAGAAGCGTGTGCGAAGTTTACATTTCAGCTGGGTGCAAACTTGCACCTATGGTAAAGGTTCATTGCCATCGAAGGATGCCTTGGGCATTCCCGGGGTCAACCCAGAAAAACCCAAGTTGACACCTGAGGTAGACACGACGATTGAGAGCAAAGAGCAGCTCTGGATAAAAGAATCCTTAATGCGTTACACGGTGGACGGACCCAAGTGGGACATGCGTATGGAGAAGTTTCTTCCCAGGCGATACACCAGTGTCTATGACGGGAAGCATTGTAGAATGTTTTTTGGAGACCAGCCCAACCACGAACGAGCAGTCCGGCCAAGCGGACACCTCTCTCGATCCGAAAGCAATCAAGATGTGGTGGATTATCACATTTGGCCTATTTTATTGACTTACCGCGCCACGGACCCGACCATGGGCAGGTTCGCTGCCGGACAATGGCAGCTACGTGATGACAAAGGGATGGTCAATGGACGTGCATGCGCATTGTTGGCCAAAACGAAAGGACACAGGACAGAGACCTGCTGGGTTGACGTGGCGCGTGATTATTCAATCGTGCGCTACGAGATCGCAACATCGGACAATCCAACTTTCCTGCGCCTGCAAATAGATTCTCGTGACGAAGGCGCGCGGGGATGGGTTCCATTCCGCTGGAGGATAGACCGGTTACTTGCGGCGACCAAGACTCTTGACGAGACGGCGTCGGCGGAGGTCATTCAGTTTGAACTTAACGAGCCGATGGACTCAAGTTTATTTGAGTTTGAGTTTCCCCCAGGCACGCAGGTAACTGATTACACAAAATGTAGTGTTTCATCCCAACTGGCACATCGGCTCAGGTAGGCGATGGTTCTCTCCACGGGTAGGAAAAACCAAAACCCTCAGAAGGAGAGAAGCATGAACCAGGACCGGCGTCGGAAGTGGAGCTCGGCGGACAAGCTGCGGATCGTGCTGGCGGGGATGC
>VGYC01000166.1 GCA_016873095.1 Planctomycetota bacterium
CCAACAATGCCGCCGAGCAAGCGCTGCGGCACGCGGTCATCTGGCGGAAGCTCTCGTTCGGCACGCAATCAGCGTCCGGCAGTCAGTTCGTCGAGCGACTGCTGACTGTCATCGAAACCTGCCGCCGCCAATCCTGCAACGTCTTCGACTGGCTTGTCGAGGCAGTCCAAGCCCACCACAATCAACAAAGGGCAATATCTCTATTGCCCGCGCCGTGAACCAATACGTCCGATGGCAATCTGAAGCAAGTTGCCGGCCTGCTGCATCTGGCCATTGGAGACTTCCCAGCCGACGGGCAAGTTGTTGTTGTTGGTGAGCTTGGTGACCCCGGTGCCGGTGCCGGTCGAGCCTTTCTTGCCCACCGCCTTGCCCTTGGGGCCCTTGCCTTTCGGGCCTTTGCCACTGGGAGTATTGCCGCCGGTCGTGGACGCTTGCAGCAGCTGGGAAATCGCATTGCCGGCATAGCCGTAGGCGGCCTGGCGATGCCCGTTGTAGATCGGCTGGGCCTGTTGCAGCCAGTTCCTGGCCTCTTGCAGGTTGCGGATCGCTTCGCCCAGGGCCTGAATGTTGTTGCTGCCTTTCTTTGGCGGCGCCTTCTTCTTGACGACGGGTTTCGGCTTGGCTCCCTTTTTCTGCGCCGCCACATCGGGCGCGAGCCAGGCGACCAGACAGACGCAACCCAGAGCGATACTGACGAGGCGATACATCCGACTCTCCGATTAGAAGGTTTTGGATCGGACAACTCGTGGAAGCATCATTCTACTAATCGCATCCACAGCGTGCAGAAAAATCTCGTGCGTTCCTGGATGTCTGCCGCAGACAAGCGTACCTGAACGTCGCTTGGCGGTTTCGCGCGAGAATTGCTCCGCCTCTCAAAACAGCCCCACCAGCGGCCCGCCATGTTCCACCAGGCGGCGGGGGCGTTGCAGGTGGTCGCGGTATTCGCTGTCGCGCGGGATGCCGAGGGCGTGGTAGAACGTGGAGATGAGATCGTAGGGGTGCACGGGCAGGTTCTGCGGATAGGCACCGTTGCGATCGGAAGCACCGTAGACCTGGCCGCCGCGGACGCCGCCGCCGGCGATGAGGCAGGTGTAGCAGGATGGCCAGTGGTCGCGGCCGCCGGGACCGACGTTGTTGGTCGTGGGCGCCCCGATGCGCGGCGAACGGCCGAACTCGCCGATGGCCACCACCAGCGTCGTATCCAGCAGGCCGCGCGTGTGCAGGTCGTTCAGCAAGGCGGCCACGCCGCGATCGAACACCGGGCAGCGCCAGTCGCGCAGCATCGGGAAGTTGTTGCGATGCGTGTCCCACGAGCCATCGGGACCGGCGGCGGGTTCGGTGTCGGAGCCGGCCGGCCAGTTGACCTGCACGAAGCGCGAGCCGGCCTCGATGAGCCGGCGCGCCAGCAAGCAGCTCTGCCCGAACTTGGTGAGCCCGTAGCGCTCGCGCAGCCGGCTCGCCTCCTGATCCATGCGGAAGGCCCGGCCGGCACGCGTCGACTCGATCAGGGAGTAGGCCTGCTGGTAATGCCGGTCGAAATCGGCGGCGCCGGTCGAACGCCCGAGCGTCTCGCGCAGGTCGATGCGGGCGCGAAGCCGGCCCAGCGTCAGGTCCGCCGGCAGCGTGAAGCTCTCGACACGCAGCGGCCCGGTCGGGTCATCGTACATCTGCAAGGGGTTGTAGCTGCCGCCCAGCACGCCGGCGAATTGCCCGACGCCGGTGACCGAGCCTTCGCGCACCGGGCCGCAGATGCTGACGTAGCCCGGCGAACCCGGCCGCGGCGGACGAAAACGCGCCACCACCGAGCCCACCGAGGGCAGGTCCTCGCGCGATGGCGGCACGGCCAGGCCGGTCGGCGAGAAATTGCTCGGATCGTAGCCGGTCATGAGCATGTAGATCGCTGCCCCGTGATTGGGCAGGCCGCGCGGCTTGACGCTGATCGAGCGCACCAGCGCGAACGTGTCCGCCTGCTGCGCGAGCAGCGGCAGCACCTCGGCCAGGTGCATCCCCGGCGCACGCGTGGCGATCGGTCGAAACTCGCCGCGAATCTCGGCGAAGGCGTCCGGCTTCGGATCCCAGGTGTCGATGTGGCTCGGCGAACCCTGCAAGTACAGCAGGATCATCCCCTGGGCGCGGCCGAAGCCATCGGCATGGACCGCGCCGGGACGGGAATCGGCGCGAGCGCGCAGCAGTTCCGGCAAGCCCAGGCCGACAAGGCCGAGCGAGCCCACCGTCAGCAGTTCACGACGCGATGGACCATCGCACAGTCGGCCGCACTTTCCCAGGATGGAGAGCATGCTGACGCCTCCACAACCGAAACTTGTTGGCCCGCATATTCTACAATAATTCGCGCTGGGTGAAAGCAACGATTGACGTTATCCGGGAGGACATTCGTGGACTTGCTTGCTCGCTACCTTCCGCATCAAGAGCGGCTTTTCAGCGGCGTGCTCGCCGATGTGCTCGACGGCCTGGGCCATCGGCAAAGCGCCTTGCCGGGGCGTATCCGGCCGTTGCGAAACGAATGGCGTCTTTTCGGCCGCGTCGCCACCCTGAGCGCCGTCACCGTCGCAGCCGAACCGGCCAAGCTGTACGACGTCGAGCTGGCCTGCGTCGATTCCCTGAAACCAGGCGACGTGCTCGTCGCCACGACCAACGGCGATTTCGGCAGCGCCTTGTGGGGCGAGCTGCTGTCCACCTCCAGCCGGGCCCATGGCGCCGTCGGCGCCGTCATCGACGGCTTGACGCGCGACGCGGCCCGCATCCTCGACATGGATTTCCCGGTGTTCGCTGCCGGTTTCTCGCCCCTCGACTCCAAGGGGCGGCTCGACGGCTATCAGTACGCCCAGCCCATCCGCATCGGCGACTGTCTCATCCATCCCGGAGATTTCGTCTTCGCCGATATCGACGGCATCGTCATCATTCCCGCCGGGCTGGCAAGCGAGGCGCTGCCGCGCGCCCTGGAGAAAGTGAGCGGCGAGAACACCGTCCGCGATGAACTCGCCAAGGGCCGCAGCGCTCGCGAGGTGTTCGACCAGTATGGGATCCTGTGAAAACTCGCGCCCAGACTGTGCCGGCCTGCACAGAGCCTGGAATCGAGAAAGCGCTTGGATATCGGCCGCATTTCTGCTCAAATAGAGCGATAGAGTGAAATGGGGGGCGACCATATGAGCAAGAGATTCTGCGACGGCATCCAGCGCCGCGATTTCCTCCGCCTCGGAACGGCCGGCCTTTTCGGCACGGGCCTGTCACTGCCGGCCATGCTGGCGGCCCGGGCGCGGGCCAGCGCTCGCGGAGCAAGCACGCGCGACGTGTCGCTCATCTTTCTCTTCCTCAAGGGCGGCCTGAGCACCATCGACACCTTTGACCTCAAGCCGGACGCCCCCGCCGAGTTTCGCGGCGAATTTCGCCCCATCGCCACCAACGTTGCCGGCATCCAGATCGGCGAGCACACGCCACGCCTCGCCCGACAGATGGACAAGTTCTCGCTGATCCGCTCGTTCCGGCATAACAACTCGGACCATGGCCCGGCGGACCACTACATGCTGACCGGCTACTTTCCCCAGGCCGGTTTCAATCCCAACCTGAATCCGAACAATCAACGGCCGGCACATGGCGCCATCATCGCCCGCAAGCTTGGGCCGCGCGGCGGCGTGCCCCCCTACGTCTGCCTGCCGCACATGCACGCCAGCAGCGGGCCGGCGTATCTCGGCTCGGGCGCCGCTCCCTTTGCCATCGACGCCGATCCGAACGCACCGGACTTCGCCGTTCCCGATATCGTGCCGCCGCCGTCGCTTGCCGCCAGCCGGCTCGAAGCCCGCCAGTCGTTGCGTCGCCAACTCGATCGCTATCAGCGTTCGCTGGAGCGGCAAGCCAATCGCCATGTCCAGGCGGTCAGCGACTACCAGCGCGAGGCGTTCAACCTGATGTCGTCGGCTGCCGCCCGCCGCGCCTTCGACATTCACGCCGAGCCGGCGCGGCTGCGCGACGAGTATGGCCGCAACTCGCTCGGCCAGTCCTGTCTCATGGCCCGACGCCTGGTCGAGGCCGGCGTTCGCTGCGTCACCATCGACCATAGCAACTGGGATACGCACGACAACAACTTCTCCTCGCTGCGCCGCGAGTTGCTGCCGGCGCTTGACGGCGGGCTGGCCACCCTGTTCCGCGACCTGGCGGAGCGCGGTTTGCTGCGCAGCACGCTGATCGTGGTGTCGGGCGAGTTTGGCCGCACCCCGCGAATCAATCGTAACGCTGGCCGCGACCACTGGGGGCCGGTGTTCACCGTCGCCCTCGGCGGCGGCGGTATCGAGGGCGGCCGCGTCATCGGCCGCAGCGACAGCCGCGCCGAACGTCCCGCCGCCGACCCCGTCGGCCCCGAGGACCTTGCCGCCACCATGTATCACCTCATGGGCATCGACCCCGGCGACGAGTTCCTCACCCCGGAAGGCCGGCCCGTCCGCATCGTCAACAACGGCCGTCTCATCCGCGGTCTGCTTGGTTAGCCGGCAAATCATTTGTACAATCTCTGTGTGTTCCCGCGCGCCGCAGAGGTATGAACCATGTCCGTGCCGCTCGCCATGCCGCAGTTCGCTCGCGCGTGTCGAGCCTTCCTGCGGCTAGCCTATCCGGAGGGGCCCGATTCGATTCCGGAGCGCAAGCGCGTCTACTTCGACCTGCCCGGTGACCTGCCTGCCGCGGACTTTCTGCCCCCCGCACCGGTCGCCGAGGGAGTGGGGCAGATCATCAGCGGCCCCGGCGGCATCCGTGGTTACAGCCTGCGACTGGGCAGCGCTACCTTTCCACATCTCAAGCTCAAGCTGCAGCTGATCGATTACAATAACGGCACGGCCTGGGTCTACATGGTGGACACGCACGATGCCTTCTCGCGCGAAAGCCCGCAGCCGCCCGCGGACCATCCTGACGCCGCCGGCTGGCAAGCGCTGCAGGCCGCCAACCGCGAGCTGAAGTCGAAAATCGAAAAGGCGCTCGAGGAACAGGGACTCATGACCTTGCACGGGCTGTTGCGCGGCGAGGTTCCCAAGTTGACTTGAGGAAACGGCGACGTTCATGAAGGTCAACGCCACCTGTCCAAACGGGCACCAGTGGGAGGCGCCGGCTAGCGCGGATGTCGATTCCAGCGCAACCCTGGCGCAAGAAAACTGCCCGATTTGCGGCGCCTTGCCCGTGACCGTCAACGTCGGTGCCTTGGAACTCAGCGGCACTTCTGAACAAAACCAGCAACCGCTGGCACGCCAGGAGAGCAAGCCGTCCGTCGCGCCCGCGGAGCGCTCCATCGCCGGCTACGACATCCTGTCCACGCTCGGCCACGGCGGCATGGGCGTCGTCTACAAGGCGAGGCAGCTCGACCTCAATCGCATCGTCGCCCTGAAGATGATTCGCGCCGGCAGCGAAGCCGACCCGCACCAGATCGCGCGCTTCAAGACCGAGGCGCGGGCCGTCGCGCAGCTCCAGCATCCCAACATCGTGCAGATCTACGACGTCGATGAATGGCGGCCCGCCGAAGGGAGCGCGGCCACGCCGTATTTCTCCCTGGAGTACGTCGACGGCGGCAGCCTCGCGACCAAGCTCAAGGCCGTGCTGCCCACGCCACGCCAGGCCGCCCAGATCTGCGAGACTCTCGCCCGCGCCGTCCACTTCGCCCATCAACGCGGCATCATTCACCGCGACCTGAAGCCGGGCAACATCCTGCTCGCCTCCGTCGCTGCCGGTTCCTCCGTCGAGAGGACGCACGGGGCCACGGCCACCGAATATGGCATCCCCAAGATTACCGACTTCGGCCTGGCGAAAAACCTCGAACCGCGCGGCGGCGAATCCGAGCCGCTCACGCGCAGCGGCGACATCCTGGGCACGCCCAGCTACATGGCCCCAGAGCAAGCCGCCGGCAACACGCACGCCATCGGCCCGGCCACGGACATCTATGCCCTGGGCACCATCCTCTACGAGATGATCACCGGACGGGCGCCGTTCTCCGGCAAGACCACGATGGAAACCCTGCATCGCGTTCTCAGTGACGATCCCGTGCCGCCGGGCTTGATCCTGCCGCGGATACCGCGCGATCTGCAGACGATCTGCATGACCTGCTTGCACAAGGATCCTGGCCGGCGCTACGCCAGCGCCGAGGCGCTGGCCGACGACCTGTGCGCGTTCCTCGCCGGCGAACCGATCAAGGCGCGCCCGGTGACCGCCTGGGAACGCGCATGGAAGTGGGTGATGCGGACGCCGGCGTTCGCGTTCATCCTGGCCGCCGCCTGGCTCGTGCTGGCCGGTCTCCTCATCGGCGCGTTGTGGTACAACACTCTTGCCGTCAGTGCCATCGCTCTCGTGGGCCTGCTGCTGGGCGCCGGCTGGTACAGCGCTCGCCTGCGCAATGCTCTCCGTGAGATCCGCGCCATGCACCAGCGTGCGGAACGCAACGTCGAGCGACTGCACCTCCTTCTCGAAGCGACCAACCGGCTGATGCGTGCGAAAACTCAGCACGAACTCCTGCAGCTGCTGAGCGAGACGACCACGCGCATGGCCAATGCCGAACGAGCCACGATCTATCTCGTCAATGGCGAACGCAACGAACTCAAGTCACACGTGCTGATCGGCGACGGCGTCGACGATGGTATTCGCGTGCCGCTGGGCACCGGCATCGCCGGCACCGTGGCGGTCACCGGCGAGATCATCAACTTGCCCGATCCCTACGCGGATTCACGCTTCAATCAGGAGATCGACAGGAAGACCGGTTACGTGACGCGGAACCTGCTGACGGTGCCGATGATCGGCGCCCAGGGCCGCGTCATTGGCGTCTTCCAGGTTCTCAACAAGCGCGGCGGCCCCTTCGATGACGATGACGCCGAGATTCTCGGCTCGCTGGCGGCCTCCGCCGCGGTGGCGGTGGAGAACGCTGTCTGAGGTTGCCGCATGGCCCGTCACGGCGCTGCCGTCTCGGCAAGCCATTCCTTGATTCGCTGGTGAATGGCATCGCGCACTTCACGAAACTTGCTGAGCTTGATGTCGTCGGTTCCCTGGACCGCCGCCGGATCCTCGAACCGCCAGAAAAGACGCTGCAAGGCGCCGGGCCAGGTGGTCGGACAAGTCTTCTCCGCCTCCGTGCACACCACCACCAGGATGCGCACCGGCAACCGGCCCAGGTACTCACGCACGTGCTTGGAACGCTGCTGAGAGATATCGATGCCCAGCTCGTTCATGATTTGCACGGTCAGCGGGTTGATGTCCCTCGGTTCCGTGCCGGCGCTATGGGCGTCAAAGCGATCGCCGGCCTCCTTGCGGAGCAACGCCTCGGCCATCTGGCTGCGCGCGGAATTGCCGGTGCACAGAAACAGGACCACGGGATTGGACATGGCTCACTCCCTTCGACTCTTGGCCGGCGGCGGCCCCTTGGAGCGCAACCGCAGGGCCGTCACCCGGACGAACATGTTGATCGGCCGGCCGGTTTCGCTGCAAACGCAGATCAAAGCGGCCTCGCCCAGCTCTTTGCCAAGCAACACCTTGGTCCCCGCCGCGATCTTTCCATCGGATTGGAACTCGATTCTTGGTCGAGCATGGATGAACGCATCCTGGTCAAGGTAATGGGTGAAGTGCCTGTCGAACCACGCGCGCGTGAAACCGTCAGGACGGGAAGTCCCCGGCGGCGGTCGCATCATGCCGAGACCACGCAACGCAACCACTTTCTTGCCGCGTGCCGGAAGTACGCGATGCTCGTGCTGAAACCAGGCGGGCAGTTCCGTGATGGACAGGTCGGCGTCGTCGTCCGACCTGCTGGAATTCCAGAAGTAAAGTCCGGCCGCGAGTCCGACGGCGACAGCGATGCCGATTCCCAGCCCGAGTCGCTTGCGCGAACGGCCGCCGGCAGGCCGTGGCGGCATGGCCAGGTCCCGCTCCATCTGTTCCAGATCCACGGCTGGCAGCGCGCCGACTGGCAGCGCGCCGGCTGGCAGGGCAGAGGCAAGCATCAGTTCGGGAACCGCCGTGGCCTGCAGCAACGTGGTGGAGCCTTCCCTGAGCACCCGATCCATTGAGCGCAGCTGCCCGGAAACGACCAGGCCGCGCATCTGGTCCAGCGAAAAAGGGCCCAGCAGTCTGCCGTGCCGCTCGACCAGCCAGGTGGTTGTTTCAGCCCGGAGTTCGCCAGTCATCGCTCGATGTTCCAGAGATAGAGGTCATGGTCGCCGCCGCTGGCGTCGGGCTTCCAGTCGCCCATGCGAAACCGATGAGAAACAATGCGGGCCCCAGGCTTCAAGGTCCGGCGCAGCACGGGGCGAAGCCTCATGTTCAGTTCGTCGCTCAGGTAAAGAAAGACAACCGTAGCTTCGGAGAAATCCTCGATCGCGAGCGCATCTTGCTGACGGAAGGCAACGCGGTCGCCGGTTCCTGCGCGTGCGCTGTTCTTCTTCGAGAGCTCGACCAGCTGTGGATCGATGTCGATGCCCAGACCGCGCCTGGCGTTGAACGTGTCGACGGCGGTGATCACCAGCCGGCCGTCGCCACAGCCAATGTCATAGACCACGTCCTTGTCCCCGATGCTGGCCAGCCGGCACATGGCCTGCACGACCTCTGACGGCGTCGGCACGTAGACTGCCTTGATCACGTCGGGACGGGATGGATCTTCACGGGACAAGTCGAGGCTGATCGGGGCTTGCGACGTGATCTTTACGACGCGCGTGCGGATGATGTTCTGGTGGCTGACCGGCCAGTAGCTGAAGACGATGGTGATCGAGTCCTTGCCTTTTTCGGGCTGAACAAGCAAGGCGCGTCGAGTCTGCCCGGGCTCGAAGACGTCCTTGCCGTCGATCGTGAGACTGGCGTTTCGTGGCGGTTGATAGCCCTTATATTCCGGCACATCGGGAAGATTCAGGATCAGCTGCGTCGCCCCCGAAGGCGCTGCCGTGCGCTGACACGAGCACACAAAAATCATGCCGATCAGCAGTCTGGAACTGGCGTGCATGATGAGCACATCCTGAGGGACATCGTGGAATAATGTTCTAACCGCCCGGTGTGATGATTGTGTGAATATTCGATGCAGAAACAGCAAGCCGTCTCGCCAAAAAGGAACTCGCAAAACCCATTCGTTCTACATCTATTCATCACAATCGATTTGTAACTTAGCCGCGGTGGTACTGGTTTTTCGTTCCGCTTTCAGCAAGGGAGACAGCAATGCTCATGCGAAACTTCAAGCCGGGAAGGCTGGGTTTCACGCTGATTGAGCTGCTGGTGGTCATGGCCATCATCGCAGTGTTGATCGGCATCTTGGTGCCCGCGGTCCAGAAGGTGCGCGAGGCCGCCAACCGCACGACCTGCATCAATAACGTCAAGCAGATCGGACTGGCCATCCTTAACTTTGAATCCGGTTTTCAGAAGCTGCCTTCCCCGGGCGAGGGCCTCGACCCGGCCAACAAGGGAAACAAGTGGTACGAGAAGCACTCGCCGTTTACCTATCTGCTCCCCTACATCGAGCAGACGAACACCTACCGCGCCATGGATCTCACCATCCCGTACAACGGCTCGGCACAGAACATCGTGGCTTCTCAGACCCAGATTCCAACCTATATCTGCCCCAGCGCTGAAGGACTGCAGGCCGATCCCGCCGGGTTCGGACAGAACTCCTACATGGTCATTTCCTACACCGACATCACTCCCAGCGGACTGCGCGATGTGAAGGGCTCGACCGGACCATTCAACTTGACGGGCAACCCGGCGAAGTATGGCTACCGGGCCGAGTCCGCTCTGAAACTCTGGGGGACCGGCGGCGGTCTGTACGCGCCGAATGGTGCCTGGTCAACGCTCGCGGCTGTTCCCCAGTTCAAGGGCAACCATGGCACCCTTGGCGCCGCCACCGACGGAACCAGCAACTCCATCATCCTCTGCGAGGACTCCTCGTATCGAAACCACAGGACGTTGTTTCCCTTCCAGGCGTCCACGGCCGTCGATCCGGGATCCTCGGCTGGTCTGGACAACGGCGACGGGTCCGGCTTTCGCGCCCTCAATCGCTGGGCCGAGCCGGAAGGCGCATCCAACGGCGTGTCCGGCCCTCCCGGCGCCGATCCAGGTTCGATGCAGTATACCGGTGCCGGTTCCTACGGTGGTCCGTGGGTCAATAACACCGCCTCCCCTGTCGGCGGCGCGCTGGGCGGTACCGGCAATTGCACCTGGGACATGAACAATTGCGGTCCCAACGACGAGCCCTTCGGCCCACACGCTGGTGGCGTCGTCACGCTGTTCCTCGACGGCCATGTCGGCCTGATGCGCGATAGCGTCGGCGGCACGACGCTGTATCGCCTGATCGTGCCCAATGATGGCAACCCCGTTGATACGTCAGGTGCGTTCTAGTTGCGGCATGCAGCGCTGTCGGCCAGGCCCCCCCCCACGGGTCTGGCCGACACGCTTGCCTTCCTGAAACCTGCCATTAGCCTTTATGAAATCTTCACGATTCCTTCCGCGTTTTCTGCCTGCAAGAGATGCGCTACTCGATTACAATTTCGCGAACCAGCAGATGCTTCGCGATTGATCGAATGGAACCGCCAGGGATCCTTCCTCTATGCGTTGCGTCCAGGTGCTTTCTGGTCTGGCTCTGAAACGACTGCTGAGTCGTACTCCTCAGCCCGTTGGCAGCAATGGCGCGCCGCACGTTGAGCATACGCTCGCTCGTTCCGGTCACCATGTAGCTCGTGCCCTCCGGCAGGCCAACGCTCGCGCCTGGCTGGCCGTCGAGGTGCTTCTTGCCGGCGAGCCCTTGTGGGAGCGCGCCCAGCTTCTCTGGGAGCGGGATCTGGAGGCGGAGTTCTTCCGCCCGATTCGCGACTTGCTCGACAGGATTCTCGACAACTCCATGGAGCCGGAGTCGCTCAGCCGCTCCCGGCAGGTTCTGGAAGCCGTCCTGCAGTGCGGCCTGTTGACGACCGGCGGGCTGGATCATCAGGAACTCATTCCGGATCTGGAAGCGTCCGACGATCACGCGGCGGAATGGCGTGCCCTCGGCCGTCTGGCCGATCACCTCGAGCAGGCCGGCTATGCGGATCTGCGCCAGCTCCTCGAGTTGCGGCACGATGACGCTTCCTTGCTGGTCATGCTCGTGGCGGCGTTCTTCCGTCACGCGGTGCTTGCCGACATCGACCTGTTCGACGACCTGGCGGGCGCCTGCGAAGCGTGCGACGACCCGGCCATCGCCGAGTTCCAGCCCCTGGCAGTCGCGCTGGACAAGCATCGTTCGCTGCTCGATTCGCTGCTGCGCGAACGTCGCGAGCCGGCGCCCGGGGCGGCGCCGCCCCCCGCTGTAGACACCGGCGCCGGTGTGCTGCGCTTCCAGCGCGGGCTGGCCCTGGCGCAGCGCGGCGATTACGAGCAGGCCATCGGCGAGTTTACCAGCGCGCTGCAACTCGACCCCGCCTCGGCGCAGGCCCACGTCCATCGCGGCGACGCTCATCGGCTCAAGGGCGATTATGCCCAGGCTCTCGCCGATTACACGACGGCCGTCCGGCTCGATCCGTCCAACGCACTGGCCCTGTTCAATCGCGGCCAGGTGCACTGGACGATGATGCACGTCCGCGAGGCCATCGACGACTTTGGGGCCGCCTTGCTCATCGAGCCGCGCAACGCCGCTGCCTACCACTACCGGGGCAAGGCGCACGCCGCTGCCGGCGAAATCGACGCCGCCATCGGCAATTTCAGCGAGGCTCTGCGCATCGATCCGTATCACGGCTGGGCCTTCCATGATTGCGGCGACGCCTACGCCAGCAAGGGCAATCAGGATCTCGCGATCAACAACTACAGCGAGGCCATCCGCCTGAACCCGCTGGCCACGCTGAGCTACCTGCGCCGTGCGGAAGCATATGCTGCCAAGCGCGAGTTCGAGCGGGCCATCGCCGACTACGGCAACGTGCTGCGCCTCGATCCGCACAACGTCGGCGCCTATGTCGGCCGCGGCGCCGCCTATCGCCAGCAAGGCATGTTCGACCAGGCCGCCGCGGACTTCACTCGGGCCCTCGAGTTCGAGTATTCCAGCCCGGGCCTCTATTTTCAGCGCGGCCTGCTCTTCCAGACTCAGGGCAATCATCAGCGCGCCCTGATCGACTTTGACGCCGCCATCGATCTCCAGGAAGACAATGCGGAATTCTGCTACCGCCGTGGCCTGACACACCAGGCGCTGGGCAACGACGACCAGGCCATCGCCGATTTTTCACAGGCAGTCCGGCTCGATCCGCAGCTGGCCGAGGCCTACCATGAGCGTGGCGTGCTCTATGGCGAGCGCGGCGAGGCCGATCTCGCCGTGGCCGATCTCGGCGAGGCCATTCGCATCCGTCCCGAGTTCCCGGGCGCGTTCATCGATCGGGCCAAGGCCTATGCCAGGCTTGGCCGGCTGGAAGAGGCCGTCGCCGACTGCGACGTGGCCATCGAATTCGACGCGACGCTGACCCAGGCATACGTGGTGCGCGGCAGTGTGCTGGCCCAGCAGGAAAAGTTCGTCGAGGCCATCGAGGACTTTGGCCGCGGCTTGCGCCTCGACGCACACAACCCGCAGGCCTTTTTCCTGCGCGGCGTCGCCCATCTCAAACTCGACAATCGTCCCCATGCCGTCGCCGACCTGACCGAGGCCATCCGCCTCGATCCGCAAAACGCGCGGGCCTACGCCCAGCGCGCCGCCATCCGCAAGGCGGGAGGCCAGCACGATCTGGCACTGGATGACTACGCGCATGCGGCTCGGCTCGATGCCGGTTTCGTCGCCGCCTATTGCAACCAGCTGGGCCTGGCCCACGCCGCGCGCGGCCATTTCGAGCGCGCTGTCGCAGACTACACAATTGCCCTGATGCTGGATCCAAACAACGCTGCTGCCCAGCTGGCCCGCGAGCAGGCGTGGAAGGCGCACCTCAATCGGCCGCGCAAGGCCGCGCCTTCGCGGCGCGTGCAGCCCCTGACTGCAAGGAGAGTAAGTCGGTCCTTCGCGCCGGCGGCCGAGCAACCCGGCGAGCCAACGCCGATAGAAGCCCCTGCTGAAGCGCCGGCCGCAGAAACGCCGGTCACGGAAGCACCGGACCCGGAAAATGTCGATCTGGCGGTCGATCTCGAATCGCACGTGCTGGAAGGCAACGCCGCGGAGACCGGCGTTCATCGCGCCCGGGACACAGGGATTCATCGCGTAGCGGAAACCACATCCGTGCACGAGGCCAGGACGCCGCCCATTCCCAGGCTCACGCCGGCCCGTCGGTCCGCCGTCAAGCAAGCAAAACCGAAGCCTCAACCTTTCAAGGAGGCGGAAGCCGATTCAGCGCTGGACGACCGCAGCGACAGCCTCGAAGTGGACACGGTCGAGCCGCAGGCCAGATCGCACGACGACGCGGACGAAAAGGCGCAGCAAGTCGCGGACGACCACAAGGCCTACGAGCTGGAACAGGAGAAGATCAAGGAGAAGGAAGCGGAAGCGAAACGCGCCCGCATGGCTGCCGAGTTTCGTGCGGCAGAGGCGAAGAGGACCGAAGCTGCTGCCAAGGAAGCCAAGGAGGCCAAGGAGGCCGCCAAGAAAGCGAAGAAAGCCGCACGAGACAGCGACGATGACGACGACGAGCGCATGCCCATGTGGAAAAAGGGCGTCATGGTCGCTGCCAGCATGCTCATCGTGTGGTGGACCGGATCCGCGGCCTTGGGTTGGGTCAACAGCCCGGCGCGGAGCATGCGTGCAAGCGTGCCGGTGACGGGCAAGGCCGTGCTCGGAAAAACAGGGGAACCGCTCGCGGGCGCCTGGATTCGATTCCACCCCAAGGAGGGCGGAGCTGAATTTGCGTTTCCCGTGAGAACAGATGGAAAGTTTTCCGGGGGCGCCAAGCCCGGATCGTACGTCGTGACAGTGGGTCCCGATCCCGAGAGCGGCAGCTATTCCATCTCGGACTCCGAGGCGGTTTTCGAGATTCCGGCCAGTTACAAGGATGCGAAAACGTCGCCCTTGACCGCAGATGTTGGCGGCAAGGACAGTCACTTCGACTTCAAGCTCAAATAGCGCTCAATATCCCGCCGCCTTGCCGTGGATGCGCCTGTCAGCGGCGCCGATCCGTTCCCCGGTACGGGGATCGACCATGATCGAGTGCGCATCTCCCTGCCGCGTGCGGACGAGGCGATGACCGAGCTTGCGCAGGGCTGTCATCGCCTCGGGATGGGCGTCGATGCCCTCGAAGCGCGCCTCGTCGGGAAACCACTGGTGATGCAGGCGCGGGGCCGCCACCGCCGACGCGATGTCCATGTCGAAATTCAGCACGTTGACCAGCACGTTCAGCACCGTGTTGATGATGGTGCGGCTGCCGGGGCTGCCGGTGATCAGCACCACCTTGCCGTCCCGGGCGACGATGGTTGGCGTCTGCGAGCTGAGCATGCGCTTGCCCGGGGCAATGAGGTTCGGCGGCGTGCCGATGGCGCCCTTGCGATCCGTGTGTCCCGGCCGCCAGTTGAAGTCGATCATCTCGTTGTTGAGCAGGAAGCCGGCTCCCTTGACGACGACGCGCGAGCCGTAACTGCGCTCCAGCGTGTAGGTGTTGGCGACCGCCATGCCGTCCTTGTCGATGACGGAGAAGTGCGTGGTGCTATCCCCTTCGGGCGCGAGGGCGATATCGCCCGCCAGGCTCTCGCTCGGCGTTGCCTTCTTGCGGTCAATCGCTGCGGCCAGCTTACGCCCGTAAGCCTTGTCGGTCAAATGATCCGGAATCTTGGTGAACGCCGGATCCCCGAGGTAGCGGGCGCGATCGCAGTACGCGCGGCGCATGGCCTCGATCATGACGTGCATGGTTTCCGGGGACCCGCGGCCCAGCTTCTTGAGGTCGAAGCATTCGAGGATGTTCAGCATCTCGACCAGGCAGGTCCCGCCCGAGCTGGGCGGCGGCGGGGCGTAGACATCATGGCCGCGATAGGTGCCGTGAATGGGCCGGCGCGCGTGCGCGCGGTAAGCGGCCAGGTCGGCCGCCGTGATCAGCCCGCCCCCCGACTTCATCTCCGCGGCAATCTGCCGGGCAATGGGGCCCGCGTAAAAGGCGTCCGGCCCCTGCTCGGCAATGAGCCGCAGCGTGCGGGCGAGATCGCTCTGCACCAGGCGGTCGCCTTCTCGCCAGTCGCCGCCGCCGGCCTTGCCGAAGACACGCTGCAACTCGGGAAAGTCTTCGGCGGCCGCAAGGAGATTGTTGAGCGAATCCGCCAGCCGGGCATTGAGCCGGAAGCCTTTCTCGGCGAGGTGGACTGCCGGCATGATCAGATCTTTCCAGGGCAGCCTGGCGAAGCGCCGATGGGCCAGCGCCATGCCGCGCACCGTGCCGGGAACGCCGACGGCGCGGTGTCCAAGCTCGCTCGCGCCCCTGGCAAACATCGACTTGGTGGCGGCGGCCGGCGCCGTCTCGCGATACTCGATGCACACGGGCCCGCCCTTGCCGGCCGGATGGACGAGCATGAAGCCGCCGCCGCCGATATTGCCGGCCGCCGGATACGTGACCGCCAGCGCGAAGGCCGTGGCGATGGCCGCGTCCACGGCATTGCCGCCCTTCTTCAGAATGGCCACACCCACGTCCGTGCCCGGCGGCGAGACGGAAACGACCATGCCGTGGCGAGCGCGTACGCCGCCTTCACCGGCCGCACCTGGCAGCGCGACGAGCAAGAGTGCCAGCAAAACAAGCAAGATGGTGTTCTTCATGCCAACATGATACTGGCCAGGCACGCGACAAGAGTAGAGAGTTTGCTGTATTCGGGAGGGTGAGCGAGGCTCCTGCCAAGCCGCCGCCTGGTCCTTGGCTGTGAATGCAACTCCGGGCCAGGGCCGCAGGCGCTAGCAAGGCGTCGAGACTTCGAGGGTCTCGAAGTGGGATTGTGCCACGTTCGGCGGAATGGCGGGGAGTTCGGTGATGAAGGTATCGTTGCCCTTGGCGCCGTTGATCTTGCCGTCGCCGGTGATGACGGCGAGCGCTTCGAGGCAGAACATGTCGTTGCCCCAGCCGAGATTGACGCGGGCCGTGCTGACGGTGCTGGCGTCGAAAAACTTGACCTGGTCGTTGCCCCGGCCGGTGTGAAGCTGAAACACGCCGGAGATGGCGCCCGTGAAGTTGACGAGATCCGCCCCCCGGCCAAGCTCGATGTTGACATTGTTGCCGACGGTGCCGCCAAGGTTGACAGTCTTGCCGCCGCCATGGGCGGCTGCGACGACATGCAGGTTCTTGCCGATCGAACCGCTCCGGTTGGCCGTGTCCGCGCCCCCTTTCAAAACCAGCGACAGGCTGGTACCGATGGCGCCTGTGGCATGGGAAGTGTCCGTCGTCATGGAACCGGTAAACCACACGCCGCCGTTCACCGTGCCATTCAAATGGATGGTATTGCCGTTGTGTCCGCCGACGATCATGGCGTTTTTCTGAACGACGCTGCCAGCATTGAAGGACACGTTCTCGACCAGCGTGCTGCTGAACCTGCCCCTGAGCGTGACGCCCGAGCGTGCGGTGAAGCTATCCGTGCCGCCCAGCGTGTTAATCGAGGTGTGCCCGTTGACCGTCAGGCTAGTCGAACCGTCGCCGAGTTCCACCGAGTCGGCCTTGTTGCCGCCGACCACGGCGAGAAAACCGGTGATCGTGCCATTGGCCACGCCAAGTCCGTTGACACCATTGCCGAGATGGACGCTGACATTCTTGACCGTGGCCAAGCCGCCGAGATTGATGGTCACGTCGGTGGCCGTGTGCTTGCCGAGGGTCACGAACAGGCTGCGCGTGACACCCGTCCTGGTGGCGACCACGCTGCCGTTCTCGGTGATCTCGTAAGTGCTGGCGGCGGTTTGCGTGATGCCGAGCGTCGCCGAATTCTTGGAGAACACGTGCAGACTGCCGCCAACGACGCTGGCAGTCACGCTTGGACAGTCCCGACTCTCGAGCAGTTCGAACGAAAGTCTGCGCCACCGGGGAGAGGGCATCGTCGTCTCCAGGAAAGTGTTCAGTGTTCAGCATTTTCGTGTTCAATAACCGAACACTCAAGACTGAACACTGAACACTGAAAACTGAACACTGAAACCGGCTACGGATTCAAGATCTCGAAGTTGATGACGGTCAGGTTCGGGAACGACACGGCGGCGGTGCCGTTGCACGTGTCGCTGCCGATGAAGCCGTTGATCGTACCGTTGGTGACGGTGGCCGCGGCACCCAGGTTGAAGGTGTCGTTGCCCGGGCCAAGGTTGACGTTCGCGGTTGTGACGATGCTGGCGTCATCGAAGGTCACCGTGTCGTTGCCAAAGCTGGTGGACAGCGTGAGCGTATTGGCGATGCTGCCGGTGAAGTTTACCGTATCGCTGCCGAAGCCAAGCAGCACGACGGCGTTGTTGCCGACGCTGCCGCCCAGATTCACTGTCTTGTTGCCCGGGAACCAGGCAGAACTGATCCTGAGATTGTCGGTGATGGCGCCGCCAAGATCGACGGTATCGGTGCCGGCCAGGAGCGCAATG
>VGYC01000167.1 GCA_016873095.1 Planctomycetota bacterium
CCACGGTCAGGTTCGACTGTCTCGGCATGAGCTTGACTCCTTCGGGCTCGGTGACCATAGTCTATCCGCACCGCCCAAAGACTCACACACGCCGATTCCCAGGAACCCTTAGCAATACACGTTCCCGAACTTAAGAAACTGCTCGCCCGGGAACGGAATGCCCAAGTAAAAAAGAACGTCGAATTCAACGTGGACTTGCTGGAAAAAGGTTGGTTCTTCCGGGTTTCCGGTGGGTAAAAAGTAGGGCCAAAAGAGGGCCATTGACGAAGCTGGCTCTTTCGGACCTTGTGCGAAAGAAAAACCTTGGAGGGGAAGACAGACCGGCGATGACGTTGGGTTGCAGGAAAATCGGTGTTTTGTCGGCATTCCTTCATTTCGAGAGTTCTTTGCTCACCAAACTGCTGAGCATGAAGCCGAAGCTGTTGGACCTGTCTTGAGGGCCAACGGACTCCGACTGGGGCAGCTCGATTTGCATCTGTTTCAGAGTCCGAAAACCCTTGATTTTCCGCGGCCAATCGCCCAAACAGGCTATTTTCTACCCACCGGAAACCCGGATGAGCCAAAAGGTTATCATCTAGATCTTTCTCGACCCCGGCAGCCATGCTTGTGTGTGCGGACGGATGAGGGCATTGCCAGCGAGCCAATTTCCCCTGACGATCTGTCCGAACCAACCTTGTCACGCATTGCTCAGCTCATCAAGCAAGAAGGTCATGGAACTATGAACGTGATCGAGTAGCGGGTTCAGGTTTCGAGGACGAGACGAGGAGCAAAATGGACAACTAGCCAAACCGCCGTGACGATCTTGCCGCCGCTGGCGGCGCCCTGGCCGTTGCCGACGAGCCTGCCGCAGCAAATCAACCGCGCGCCAACCGCACGTTTCGCATCGGCGTCATCTCGGCGATCATCGTTGGCCGGCCGCAACGCACGAACGGTCACACCTGGCACTTCGCTCAGTATTTTCATCCCGAGTTCAATCTCGCAGCCATTCGCCGGCATCTTCGATCCTGGCTCGGCGCGCATGTTCGAGCGCTACCTGCGCAGCCCGCGTTACACCGTCGATCAGCTGCCTTTTCCCGATACACGGATCACGCATGTCCATAAAGCCCTGACACGACCTCTTTTTTCGCGTGAATTGGCATGTAAGCAGCTGGTTAATTCCGTGAAAGGCGGGTCATGTCATGGCTATTTCACGGATGAACCCACAGAACCGGTTTCTGCGATTTTCGCATTGCTCCACGATGCGAGCCTGGTATCTTGAAGTTAGACATGCGAATGAATGCACTCTGGACGCACTTCGATGGACGTAAAGCTGGTAATTGAGCAAGGTTCGGACTCGAGCAAGGTCTTCAGGCTCAAGTCCGCGGAGACCATCATCGGCCGGCAGAACGATTGCGATCTGCGCATCCCGTCCAGCGCCGTCAGCCGCAAGCATTGCCGGCTCAGCTATCGCGACGACGTTCTCAGCGTCGAGGATCTGGAAAGCGCCAACGGCACCAGCGTCAACGGCGAGCCGATCGCAGGTTTGCGCGTGCTGCGTCCGGGTGATCGACTCGCGGTGGGGCCCGTGACGTTCCTCGTCAAATACCAGCTCACGCCCGCGGCCATCGAGCGGCTGATGAACGAGAGCGAGGACGAAGTGGACGTCGAACCGGTGGACGAAGAAGAAGTGCCGGAGATCGACGTCGAGGAACTGCCGGAGGAAAGCGCAGACGACACTGACGAGAAGCCACGCTCCGCCACGGGCAAGGAAACCGGCAAGTCGCCGGCAAAGGCGGCCGTCAAGCCAGCGCCCAAGATCCCCTCCAAGAAAGCGGCCAAGACGCAGGAAGTCAAGAAACCCGCGAAGAAAGACAAGAAACCATCAAAGCCACAGGACGATTCTCTCGATCCCGACGTGGCTGCAATGCTCGACGGCGAGAAGTCCTGGCACATGCCTTCCAACGACGATTTCCGCGATTTCCTCACGCAGATGGAAGACGAGTGATCCTTGACCTCGGTCGACGCTTCGGACGGGCGCAGCGTCGATTCTTGTTGCCGCCGGGCATTTCCAGCGATAAAATTCAGGTAGGTTTGGTCCATGCCTGGACTCACCTTGCCCGGCAATCAGGTCGGCCTGAAAACGTCGATCGATGTTCTTCCCGGTGACATGCCATGGTGCAAGCGCATAGCAAGAAACCGCCCGCAGACCTTCCTGACGAGAACACGTTCTGGAGGCGTTACTCGCCTCATCACGAGTGCCTTCTTTCCACCGTGGCCTCGGTCACCTGTCACGGCCTGGTCCTGGGCGTGCTGATCCTGTCGGGCCTGGTGTCGATCAGCTGGGGCCGGAGCGAATCGGCGCGGCCGCCCAACATGGATGTGGTGCAGCTGCCGGCCGGCGACGGTTTTGATGGAGGCGGTGGTGGCGGCGATCCGGCGCCCCTGGGCACTCCGGCCGAGGCTATCCTGGCGAAAACCAACGAAGCGAAGACCCTCGCACAGAAGCTGCCCGAATTTCAGGACATCAAGACTCCACTGCTCAATGTTCCAGATGCGCCGCTGCTCGAGCCGGGTGACGCGGCGGATCCGTTCCAGGAGCTTGCCAGGTCGCTAAAGGAGGTCGGCAAGGAGCCGGTGAAGAAGGACAAGACAAAGGTCGTCGGCACAGTTGGCGACCAGAAGGGCGTGCCCGGCGGCAAGGGCTCGGGCGGTTCGGGCGGCGGCGACGGCGTCGGACCGAACACTGGGAAGAAAGGCCGGTTCGGTGTCCCGCGCGGCGCGACCCGCCAAGAGATTCTGGCTCGCAAGTGGCGTTTCGACATGTCCGGCGATGGCAAGGAGCATGCGGACAAGCTCGCCGCCATCGGCGTCATCCTGGCCGTGCCCGATGCCAACGGCAATCCGCTGTTTATTCGCGATCTGAAGCGCCGGCCCGTTCAGGCAAGGCCGGGGGACATCAGCAAGTTCAAGGACGCCGTACGCTGGAACAACTACAAGCCTGATTCCGTGTTCATCCTGGCTCGTGAGCTGCAGCTGCCGTTTGTGCCCAAGTTCGTGGCAATGTATCTTCCCCGTGATCGTGAAGAGAAGATGGCTGAGGCTGAGAAGCGATTCGCACAGCGGCTGAGCCGGCCGCTCGAAAACGTCACGGCCACCTGGTTCGACTTCCAGCTCCGCAACGGCGTTTACGAACCGGTCGTGATCCGGCAGGAATGATTGCGGGCAGCCGATCTCGAGCCAACTTGCAGGCCTCGCCGCCCCGGGATGGCTTCGCGTGGGGTCCTGCACAGGTTCACAAACAGCGTGTCTTGACTTGCATTTTTAACAGAGATTTAATGTCTCGGTTTTATAATTTCAGGATTGAGACGGATTTAGGTCTAGATTCCTGGAGACGGTCATGGCACACAAGTCGAACCGCCGCGGTTTCACGTTGATCGAATTGCTGGTGGTCATCGCGATCATCGGAGTCCTGATCGCCTTGCTGATGCCTGCCGTGCAAGCCGTCCGTCGTGCGGCCGCCCGGACGCAATGCGCCAACAGCCTCAAGAACATTGGCCTGGCGATCATTCACTGCGCGGATGTGAACAAGGGCGCCTATCCCAACGCCGCCGCGTTTCCGGGCATCGGCCCGTTGCCGTCACTCAAGGCGGTGATCGATCCATTCATCGAGAACAACAAGGAGATCTGGCGCTGCCCCAACGACGACGGCTACCCCGGTCAGCCTGGAACGCCCTACTGGATGACGGTTGAGATCAGCTATGAATACCGCTCGTCATTGTTCGCCAACAACACCTTGCCGTACATCCAGAAGAAGGCAAAGCTCGGCAGCAGCCAGATTTACATGGCCTACGATTTTGGCCCGTTCCACGGCGAGCCCTTCACTGGCACCAGCCGCAACTTTGTGTATGCCGATGGCCACGTGGCCAACTAGATGATTGTTTCGTGAGTCCCTGAGCAGCGGTCGGCGGTGGGAGGGCGAGGCTCCTGCCGAGCCGTGGAGCTTATGAAATGGCCAACTAGGGAAACCACCGAGTCGCCGGTTTCGAATGGAGGCAGGGCGTGTTCAGCAATCGCAAGCGCGTTTACATCGTCGGGGCAGCGTTCTTCCTCGTTGCCGTCCTCGGTACCTGGTACTTCGCCTCCGGCTCGTCCAAGGTCGAACGTGTTCGGCAGCTCCGTGACCAGCTGTTCTCGGAGAAATCCAAGGACATGACCCCGGAGCAGCGCAAGGAAGGATTTGGCGAGTTCCGCAAGGAGATGGACAAGCTTTCTCCAAAGGAAAAAAGCGAGGTCTTTGCGGACGGCCGCAAGAAGATGGACGAAAAGCTCGAAAAATTCTTCAAGTCCACGCCGGAACAGCAGGAGCAACAACTGGACAAGGATATTGACGATCTGCTGGAAAAAAGCAAGCGCTGGCTGGAGCGTGCCGGCAAGGGCGGCTTTCCGTTCGGCGGCGGCGCGGCTGGCGGGGGACCGGGTGGAGCCGGTCCCGGTGGTCCCGGACCTGGCGGTCCAGGTACCGGTGGCCCTGGGCCCGGCGGTGCGCCTGGTGGAGTCGCCGGTAAAGGCGGACCGGGCGGTCCCGGCGGCCCGGGTGGGTTTGGACGCGGCCGCTCACAGGAGCAGCGCGATCAGTTTCGCAAAAACATGCTCGATTCCACTTCTCCCGAATCCCGTGCGCGGTTTGTCGAATACCGTCGTCAATTCAGCAACCGCTTGCAGCAACGGGGCATCTCCTTCGGCGGTTTTGGCGGTGGCTTCGGCGGGCCACGCTGAGCAAATCACGGATTGCTGAACAGTTGCCGCCCAGGTACGGCGTCACTCGTAGTCATTCGTACGCCACGGATTCGGGAATACCCTGTCGTACCGAGATTAATGCCGGGCCCAGGCCGGCAAGGATCGGCGTCAGCAGGCCGGCGACGATGATGATCAGTCCTTCCTTCCACGGAATGTAGACGGGAAACAGGTAACCGGACTCCTCCAGAATGAGGACTTTGAGGACATACCATTCCAGGGGTATGCCGACAAGGAAGCCGATGCCCGTGCCGATGGCTCCCATCAGGCAGGCCTCGGCGAGGATCGAGCGGACCACCTGGGCGCGGGAAGCACCGATGGCCCGCAGCAGCCCCATCTCGCGGCGGCGCTGCAGCACCGAGATCAACAGCGCCGCCACCACGCCGAGAGCGGCCACGATCATCACGCCGAACTGTTGCACCAGTGCCAGCCCATAGAGCCGCTCGATGATACCGTCGATGCGTTCCTGCAATTCCGTGCGCGTCTGCACGACCAGGCTGTTCTCGGCACCGAGCTTCTTGAGGAGCGTCTCGCGCACCGCCAGCACGTCATGCCCGTCGGCGACGAAGACGTCGAAGGCGTTGACTTCCCGGTCCGCCCAGTGCTCCTGGTAGTCGGCGCGATTGATGAAGATGGTGCCGTGGTTCCACGAGTAATCCTCGATGGTGCCGACCACCAGGAAGCGGATGCCGCCCCTGGGGCTGTTGAGGAGCAGCGAGTCCCCCTTGGCAACGTGGTGCAGCGCGGCAAAGTTCTTGGAGACCATTGCAGTCCGCGGCGTCTCGGCCATGGTCTTGTACAGATCGATCGCCTTGGGCTCGGCCTGGCGCTGCGCCTCGATGCGATATGTCTCTGGAGCGTCGATGGCGAACAGCAAGACCGTGGTGTCTCGATAGGGGACCTTTGCGAAACGCATCGGCAGGGCTGACTCAACGCCGACGATGCTGCGAAGCTGGTCGCCGAGCCGCTCGTTCATCTTCTCCGTCTGCCCGCCGCCGGCGCCCACTGGGCTGCCAGCGGTGACGATGAGATCGGCGGCGATGGCTTCCTGGACCCAGTCACGCAAGGCGCCGCGGTTGCTGACAATCGTGCCGTAGGTTTGCGTGACGAGGGCGACGCCGGCGGCAAGGGCGGCGATGACCAGGCCGGTTCGTCCAGGGGCGCGCACCAGGTTGTCCGCCGCCAGCCGCCATTCGATGGCCCAGAATCGCTGCGCGAGCGGCCGCACCGCGCGCGCCACGACAGCGGCCAGCAGCGGCGCGGCCACCAGGGCTGCCAGCAATACGAGGATCATGCCGCCGTAGGTGCCGACGCGCGGCGCCATCTCGCCACGCAGAAGTATGAAGGTGGCGCCGGCGATCAGCATGATGCCGCTGGCCAGAACCTGTGCCGCGCGAAACCGCCAGGTAGGCAACTTGGCGACGCGACGAACCGCCTCGGCGGGGATGTCGCGCGAGGCGATCACGGCCGGCACCAGTGCCGCCGCCACTGCCGTCGTGATGCCGGCCACCAGCGCCAGTGCGATCAGACCGAAGCCGACTGCCACCTGTCGGGCCTCGATGTTGAAGAAAATCTCGCTCAGGATCTGTTGCATCGGCTGCAGAAGCAGGTAGGCAAGGCCGATGCCGAGCGGAATGCCGAGCAATGAGCCCGTGAGTCCCAGCAGGGCCGCCTCGCCGGCAAACAGCATGCGAATCTGTTGGCGAGTTGCCCCCAGTGAGAGCAGGACGCCGATTTCGTGGCGGCGTTCCGCCACGCTGACGGAAAGCACGCTATAGACCAGAAACAGACCGACCACCAGCGCCGCCAGGCCGCAGAGCGCAAAGCCGGTCTGCATGCCGGACATGACGTTGCCGATGGCCTGCCCTTGCTCCTCGGGAGTGCGTACCTCGCCGTGCCCCTGGGCGACGGCCATGACCTCGTCGCGCGATCTGCTCTTGCCAGGGCCAGGCTTCAAGGTCACGTCGATGCGGTTGACCTTGCCCTTCTCCAGACCAAGGACGCGGCCGGCATCGGCCAGGTCCATCGTGAGTGTGTTGCCCGCCAGCGCCGAGGCGATGCCCTTGGCACTGACGGTGCCCACGCGGATCACCTCAATCCTGGGACTCTGGGCGTTGCGCTGCACCATCACGCGCCGCGGCAATAGAACCTCCACCGCTTCCTTCAAGTCCCGTGGGAAAAGCGGCAGCACGAAGCGCACCATTTTGAAGAAGCCCTCGTCCTGGGCCGGAGTCTGTAGCGCGCGATCCAGTTCCTCGCCGACCAGCACGGGCACGATAAAGCGTGACATCAGGTCCACGAGAGCCTTGTCGGCGTTCTTTGACGCGGGATTCTTGAGATAATCCGCCAGCGCACGCTGCGTCTCCTTGTCCACGAGCGGCTGCAGATTCTGCAGCAGAAACGCGCCCGTGCCGGCATCGATGTGCTTGCCCAGGTCGGTCGTGAGATAGCGCTTCAAGGTCTCCAGCGCCTTCTGCACGTCCGGGTTGAGCTTGATGGCAATATCCAGTTCGTCGTTGTTCTGTGCCTCCTGCTTGTCGATGCCCATGAGCAGGACGGTGCGGTTCTTGAGATCGGGCAGACGTACGTTTTCGAAGATGCGCGGCCAGGCTTGCTGCACGCCGGGGATATGCGACAGCGTCTTGGCGAGATCGGCCGGTATGGTGAGTTCGCCGTTGCTGACGACCAGATCGGCGACGCCAGGCATGGGGTTGACGGTCGCCTGCCCGGCCCGGTTCATGGTCTCGTTGAGCGAGCGCGTGAACACGAGCATGGCCACGCCGAGCACGATACAGGCGACGATCAGCGCCGCCCGCACCCAGCGTCTTCGTAAGTAGCGGACGCTAAGTGTTCGATAAACAGATAACATGCATTGCTTCCCAGGGACTCGAAACCATCCGGCTCTTCGCTCATACGCTCATCCTACCGAGTCTCGGGCCAAAAAGATTCAAGGAAAGCTGCTCGCTGGCGATCCCCGCGACTTGCACCGAACCGGACCTGGTTCGTAGTCCGCCTTCAGGCGGTCCGGGCTTGTAGCGGAACTCGCTAGCTTGCCAAGGCACCCAGGACTTCTCCCAGCAAGTTGTCCTGGGGATAGCTGTGCCCGAGATGCTGGCGGAATCCCTCGGCGAATGCCACGCCGCACGATGTGCCGCGCTGCCGTCCCCAATCGCGCATCGCTTGCAGGTACTGGTCCATGCCGTGGTGCTTGAGCAGCCACTCGCGCTGGCTGGCATGGCGGGTCAGCATCTCCGTTTTGATGTTCACCACGTTGCTGATGTCAATGCAGAAACCGGGAGGAATGTCGCGGCCAAGCGGGTCCTTGCCCTCGATCGGATCGCAATAGTATAGATGCGGAATGTGCGGCAATGGCGGCCCGGGATCGCGCTCTGCCAGGAAATTCGGGATCGGCGCGCCGAACACAGCTGCCCGGACGATCAGGCTCGTCATCTCGTGATCGACCATGTAGTCGGCAGGGCTATGCGTGAGGACGATCCTGGGTTGCACCTGCCGCAAGAGCCTGACGACCTTCTCCAATGTGCCGTCATTGAAAAAGATGAGGAGGTCGCGTTCCTCGAGACAGTGATAGCTGGCGCCGAGCACGCCGGCCGCGTCGTGGCCTTCCTGGCGGCGAATTCGGCTGATCTCGTCGGCTAGCAGTTCCGCCGAACCGCAGTCGCCCGCAGTCATGCTGGCGATGTGCACGCGCCAGCCATGTTCCCTGGCAAGACGTATCAGACTGCCAGCGCACAAGAACTCCGCATCGTCCGGATGGGCCAGAATAGCAAGGGCCGTGTCGGTCATGGCATCTCGTCGGTTCGGCTGCACGAATCCACGGCACATTGTATGGTCCCAGCCGCGGTTTTCTCGATTGCGTGCTCGGCATGAACGCTTGCCCATGAATGCTTGCCCATGACGCCAGCCGCCATGACACTCGGCCGGCTTGCTCCTAAAGTGACATCATCGCCAGCACCGAATGGATCGGCCCGCCAGAATCATCGCGAAAGGCGCATATGCTTGGCCACGCTCGTTTCCGCTCAGTTCCATTGCTGCTCGCGGCGCTGCTGGTCGTGTCAATCAGCCAGGGAGCGGACTGGCCGCACTGGCGTGGCCCGAACCGTGACGGCACGTCGCCGGAATCATCCGGTTTCGATGCCGGGGCCTGGAAGAACTTGAAACCGGTCTGGCGCGTCAACGTGGGGCGCGGCTGCTCGGCGCCGCTCGTGGTCGCGGGCAAGGTCTACACCACCGGCTGGAAAGCGGGCAAGGACTTCGTCTCGTGTCATGACGCCGTCACCGGCAAGGAGATCTGGTCGCAAGCCTACAACTGCCCGCAATATGGCCGCAAGGCACTGGGCGATCAGGACCAGTACGCCGGGCCGTCCTCGACGCCGGAATTCGATGCGGCGACGCGCTTCCCGTACACGCTCAGCACCGACGGCGACCTCAACTGCTGGGATACCGACAATCAAGGGCGTAACGTCTGGCGGCTGAATCTGCACAAGCGCTACCGCGTCGCGCAGCGGCCGCGGGTGGCGCAGAGCGGACACCGCGATTACGGCTTCACCACGGCGCCGCTGGTTGCCGGCGATCAGGTGCTGGTGGAAGCCGGCGCCGCCGAGGGAACCGTGCTGGCCTTCGACAAGCGCACTGGCAAGGAAGCCTGGCGCTCCGAATTGAAGGAACCCGCGGGCCACACCGGCGGCCTCGTGCCGATGACCATCGAGAAGGTCTCCTGCGTCGCCGTGCTGACGCATTTCCACCTGGCGGTCATGCGTCTGGATGACGGCAACGAAGGCAAGACTGTCGCCCGCTATCCGTGGGTCACCGAGTTCGCCAACAGCATCCCGACTCCGGCGGTCCACGGCCCTCATGTGCTCGTCACGTCGGCCTATAACCAGATGAAGATGTGCAAGGTGAAGATCACGCTGCGCGGCGCTGAGAAGGTCTGGGAATCGCGCAATCCATCCGGCGTGTGCAGCCCCGTGATTCACAAGGGAAGAGTCTACTTCGCCTGGCGCGGCATCCGCTGCCTGGATTTCGACACCGGCAAGCGGCTGTGGGCAGGTGTCAACACCGGCTATCCCGGCTCGTGCATCGTCACCGGCGATGACCGGCTCATCTGCTGGACCGGCCACGGTCAGCTCTATCTCGTCGATGCCAGGGACGCGACGAGTCTCGCGATCCTGACGCAAAAAAACGACGTGCTGCCGGCACAGGCCTGGCCGCACGTAGTACTCGCCTCCGGCCGGCTTTTCTGCAAGGACCGGGATGGCAACCTGGTCTGCTTGGCACTTCGAGACGCGGGGCCGCGCTGAGCAGCCAGGTTCGCGGGCACCTTGGCCACTTGCTCGGCTCAGTCTTGCTCGGCTCAGTCTTGCTCGTTCATCGTATTGCGCAGATCGATGAGAGCTTGCTGGCCGACGCGCAGCAGGCCCTCCTGAGGGCGGTCGAGATCCGCAATGAGCAGCATGATGGCCGAAAATGTCACGGCCAGGACGACGATGGCGAGGGAGCGCGTGGTCCTGGTCAGACCGCTATGATAGCCGACGCCGGCCATCGTCAGAATCGTGATCAGGTAGAGCACCGCCCAGACCACGCCGGGAATGCGATTGCGAATGGCCACCTGCACTCGCGTTACGTGCAAGTCGATCGTGCTGTTCAACGACTGCAGGAACAGGCCGACCGTGATCGAGCCGGAGTGCTTGACGCCGACGGCTTCTGCTTCGGCCCACAGCAGGCGCTGCAGTTCCCCGGAGCGTTGCAGGGCCGCTTCGAGCTTGCCGGGCTTGATCGCCTCCAGTCGCACATCCACGTATTCGCGAAGAAGCTTGCGGACCTTGGGCCCGCGGTGGTCGGGGAGCAGTCCGGCTCGCAAGAAGGTCGTGCCGATGGCGTTTGCTTCATCGACGACCACTTGCCTTCTTGCCTCGAAGCGGGTCACCGCCAGTCCGAACGTGAAGGCCAGCATGAAGGCCAGCAGGCCGATGGTGGCCGCGACGATACTGCCAACAGGCACTTCCTTTTCCTGTTCGGAACGACGCCGTCGATAGCCACCGAGCTGATAACCGGCTTCCACAGAGAGCACGACGATCACGATCGTGCCCAACAACAACCACAGAGGGATGAAGTCAATTGCTGTGGCAAACGGCATCAGCGCATCTCAATTCGATCGATTTCGCGATGACCGCCGCACCCTTGCCACCTGAATCACTCGCTCGGCGGTTTGGCGAGTGGCGGCTGATCGGAGATGAGGTGGGTGCAAGTCCTGTCCAGCCGACTCCTCTTCCACGAGGAGCCACGGGATCAGGAAAAAGGACGTAAAACCATGATGGTTCTTGAATTCCGACGAGTGATTGGATAGGATGACGACGGGTAGAACAGGGGCCACGGTCGCGACCTTGCCACTTTTCGACCCCTAATCCGGTTCGAGAACAGTCGAATTGAGAACCAACCCGGTGCTTGGCGACTGAAACGCCAATCCCAGGACCAAACACCGGGTCGGATGCTTCACCTAAAACTTCACCGTTTTCGGGAAAGGAGCATCCATGCCACGTCGCGCGAAACCGTTCCTCCACAAGGGCTGGTTCATCACCAAGATGGGTGGCCAGCGTCACGCGCTGTGCCGCGAGGAGGAGGGTCTGGCCGCAGCCGAAGAAGCGTTCGACAAGCTGAGGGTCCAGCGTCACGAAACGGGGGGCCGCTTCTTCAAGCGCCTCACGCTGACCGAGTTGATCGCGCTCTACCTGGAGTCGCGGGTCGGCGCGGTGTGCAAGAAGATGTACAAGCGGGAACAGTTCTGCCTCGCCAAGCTGGCGATGGAGTTCGGTTCTTGCGTGCCCAAGGACGGCGGCTTGAACGCATTCGAGGCCCAGAAGTTCTACAACGCCTACCAGAACAGCACCTACGTCAAGCGCGGCGAGGCCCGTCCCATCATGCAGAAGACCGCCAACCACTGCCTGGCGATCATCAAGCAGTTCTGGAAGTGGATCATCGACGTGGAGTTGATCCCGGCCCGGAACCCGTGGACCAAGCTGCATCTGGAGCAGACGGACAGTCGCGAGCGCCTTCCGACCCAAGAGGAGTTTCAGGCGCTGCTTCGCTGCTCGCGCCCGATCTTCCGTCGCATGCTCCTCGCCTTGCGCTACACGGGGGCTCGCCCGGTCGAGATGCGCCGACTCACCTGGCCGATGATCGACTTCGAGCACCACTGCCTCGTGCTGCAACGCCATAAGACCGCCCACAGCCAAAAAGTCCGCAAGCCCAGGGTCATCTTCTTTCCGCCGCTCGTCGAGAAGCTCTTTCGTTGGCTGGAGCGCCACAACGCCCACCAGTCGCCCTCCAGTACCTGCGGTTCGGCCGCTTCTTCATCCTGCTGGCCACACACGGCACGCACCCCTTCTTTGAGGAAGAGGCGTCCTCCATCCGGGATGCGCGGAAGACGCCTATTCGGTTCCGCGGCTACGCCATCAGCTACAGCAACGGGCACCCGCACGTGCGCATCGAGCAGGAGGAGTACAAGCGGCTCAAGGCGTACTTCCTGGAGTTGGCCCCGCACCGCTCGGCCGAGCGGCTGGGGAGCGAACTGGCGCGGTTGCCGTTCGAGCCCTACGCACCGATCCGGGGGCAGCTGCTCGCGGTGCTGCGGGCCGTCAACCGGGAGCGGAAGCGGGCGGGGTTCGAGCCGGTGCCGAAGAGCTGCTTTCGCTTCGTGCGTCGCGTTTGCCGGCCGTTCGAGCCGAGCGTGCCGATGGAAAAATCGCCTGCGATGGGGGAGTCGGGTGACGGCCGGTGCTAGAGGGGGGTTGGAATGCTCACGGGTTGAAGAAACGGAACCACACAGAAGCGCCAGCCAAGACACCTTCCCGATCATCGTCAAGGAGTCGGCGGATGGCCCCGCCGCACTGCTCAGGAAAAAGCTCACCCGACTGTGCTGGCCGCGCTCCGAGCGCCAAGTAATTCTTCAGGTCAGGCGGGGATTCCGCCAACGTCCGGATCTCGCGGAGCAGCTCGTCCGGAATCAGCGGGGCCATCTCGTCCGGCGTAAACTGCCCAGCAGCCGCCGCGAGCATCCGGAGCGCAAAGTCATCATTCGACAAGCCGTGAAGCTCGAACGCCATCCAGTCTTCCACCGATTGGTCTGCCAGTTTCAGCTGAAGCCGTGGAAGGAAGGGCATGCCTTTCCACATGGCCAAGTGGTCGGTGAAACACCCCGATTGCTCTGCGCGGGCATGGCCTTCCTCGGAGTCGCCCGCGGCTACCAGTAGCACGTCCCGGTTCATCCGCGCCCGTAGGGAGCGTGCGACGGCGCAGGCGTCCACGCCCCGCAAGGCAACGTCAATGATCACGATGTCCGGCCTGAACGCCGGCTCCGACGCCAGGGCACTCGGCCCGTCGTAGGCGATTTCGACCTCGTGTCCCTTTTTCCGAAGCTGCGTGGCGCGTTCTTTCGCCGAGGCCGGATCGTCCCGAACCACGAGAATTCGCGAGTCCAGATGCCCAGGACCATTTCCGGGTGGTTGTGGAAGTAACGGTTGATGGCGATTTCGACGCCTTCGACGGCCAGCGGAGCGACCCCGAGCCAGTCGGGATCGGCGTGCCGGGCCGGTTCGTCCGCCGCCCGCTTGCGGAGGATGAGGATGTCCGTCACCACGGCCGTGCCCTCCCGTTTGAAGGCGTCGGAGGGCAGGCGGATCGCCCCGACGAAATCGGCTTTCGAGGCCAGGTATTCGCGGATCGCGGCGTTCTGCTTGTCGAGCGTGAAGTGCGTCGTCACTAGGGCCAGCACGCCGGCGGGTCGGAGGGTGTCGATGGACTTAGCGAAGAAATAGTCGTGCAGCGAGAGCCTTTGGCCATCGTAGTCGAGTTTGAGGTCAGCGAAGGGTACGTTGCCGATCACGGCGTCGATGCTGTTTTCGGGCAGGCGGGTGTCGCGGAAGTTCTCGATGCGGATGTCCTGGCCAGCGTGGAGCAGCTGGGCAATGCGGCCGGAGATGCGGTCCAGCTCGACTCCGATGAAGCGCATGTCTGCCGGGGCCATGCTCATGAAATTGCCGATGCCGCAGCCGGGCTCCAGCGCGGTCGCGTTCCTGGGCACGCCGAGGCGGGAGATCGCGTCGTGGATGGCTTCGATGACGGTCGGGGACGTGTAGAAGGCGTTGAACGTGGTTCGCTTCGCGCTGGCGTATTCCTCCGCTGAGAGCAGGGTCTCCAGCTTCTCGCCCAAGGCCTGCCAGGTGGCGTCCTTGTAGCGGCCGTTGACCGGGTCGGGGAAAATGGACAGGGCAACGGGACCGAAACCAGCGAACCGTGTGAGCGTCTGCCTTTCGTCGTCCGTAACGGGCCGCAACTCGCGGTCGATTTCCTTGACAACGCGGATGGCGGCGAGGATGTCGCGGGCCTTTGCTTTTTCGCCGCTGGCGATGGTGATGGGTGTCGCAGGCGAGGGGTTTTCCGGCCGGGAAGGGGACTCGTCAGAAGGGTTGGCGGCTTCGGTCGCTATAAGGGTGCTTGCGACCGCGGGGGCAGGTGTTTCCTCCGGTGCCGGCAGCTCGTCGGCGACCGGGTTGGTGGTCACGAAGTCAAACAGTGTCGGCTGGTTTCGCGACGCCTTTACGCGGGCGGACTGTGACCGCGGATGAACTCCATTGCTTCCTCCACGGTTAGCGGCTCGCTCTCGTCCGGGGGGAACTCCGAGTGCAAACCGTGCTCCAGTTCCCAGAGCGCGATCTCCAGCGCTTCGCTCGCAATCTGGCTCGGGTTGCTGCCCGGCAGGGCCTGGGAGAGACGGGCCTTCCAGGCTTTGTGGCTGGTCTTCAACTCCCTGGCGTACAGCTCCATCGTCACCAGCAGCGTCCGCCTGCTCTGGAGGTGCTGGTGAATCTCCGGGTGCTGCTGGAGGAGTTCGAGAATAATCGTCTTGTACTGCATCCTGGTCTCCTTCAGGAAATGAGGGTGTAGCGAGGTCGAACAAGCCGGCCTGGAACAGTGGCCCGGCATCCGAGCCCTGCGTGCCAGCGCCTGCCCGTTTCTGGTCGCCTCGCGGCGATTGTTTCGGGTGGAACGCCGGCACGAGGATGACTACTCATCAGCTGCTTGTGGACTCTCGACGCTGGGCTGCGCATAAATCCAGTCGAGGGCCATTTCCGCGGCCCGAGCGAGGAGTGGAAGCTCGCTTCGGCCGAAGCTGGTCGAGTCGCGCCAGGCCCCATCCTCTTTGTAAAGGCGGCTGAAGCTGACGCTGTGCATCACGCGGCCGTTCTCCAGCGTGTTCTGCCAGATGGCGGCGCGGACGCTGCCTAGCTTAATCTCTTTAATCGGTTTCTGGTTGGTCATGTTCGTTCTCCTTAAAAGGACCGAGTCGGCTCTGCCTCTCAGTCGGTTTTTCGATGCTTGAAACGCGCCTCCCGGCGCCTAAACGGCCGGTGGCGCGGACCCACCCCGGCGGGTGTCTCCGGCGCCTGGGCGGGACGGGCCTTCGCTCGCAGGCACGCGCGGCGCAAGCCCCGCGACAGCTCGTACCCGTGGGCTGTCTACTCACGAAGTCCCGTCAACGCCTCCCTCGCTGTCCCTGCGCATCAGCCTTGCGGACTGGTGCCAGATCCATTCATGTACGTCGTCGGCAAGCTGGCCAAGGACCGGCATGTCGTCGCGTTGAAAGCATGCCGCGTCCCACCACCTCTCGGCGTCGTTGAACATCCGAGTGAAGGCGACGTTGAACCGCGGTATCCCGTGCAGCACCTCGTGCCAGATCGTGGCCTTCACCCGGCCGCGGCTTATCTCGTGAAACGGTCTCTTGTTTGTCATTGTGTTTACTCCCATAAAATGCCTCCCTCCGGCTGATCGCGACCTGGATCGCGGACCCGAATTGGGTTCGCTCCTGGCCCCTCCCTGCATCCGATTGAAGGTCGTTGGTAGAGAGGCTCGGTGGTGCGGTGAGCCTCAAAACCTGGGGAAAAACCTGTGGTCAGAACGGGATGTCCTCGCCGTCCTGGTTCTGGCCCTGGCTCTGGTTCTGGTTCTGTTGATAGATCCAGATCATCGCCAGTTCGCAGACCTTGGCCACGAGCAGGAGGTCGTCCCGCCCGAAGCTCGTCGAGGTCCGCCACTCGCCGCTCTCCTGGTCCTTGTAGAGCCGGGTGAGCGTCACGCCGTAGCGAACTCCCTGGTCCGTGGTGTTGGCCCAGATGGCACCCTTGATGCGTCCCAGACGCACCTCGTGAGCCGGCCGCTGACGCTCCTGTTTGGGAGCCTCGCGACCCTGAGCCGTACCGTTCTTCGTTGCCATGTGAAGTACCTACCTTTCCTGAGTGAATGGGACATGAAACATCTGAAGTCACAGAAGCCGAACGCTTACGCGGCCAGCTGAAGCAGTCGCCCCGCCTTCTGGTCCGCCTCGGTCCGGTCACCGGCGTTGTTGAACTCGCCGGAAAGCCGGGTCAGGGCGTCCACCAAGGCGAAGATCGTGAAGCGCCCCTGCGCGCGTGCGAGTTCCAGGGCTTGCTTGCGCAGCACCTGGCCAACGCCCGCTTTCGCAAGGATTTCCGCGACATCTTCCGCGTCGTCTCCGAGCCGGGTTTCCATCGCCTTGCGGACGACCTTCGCAAAGCCATCCCGACGCGCGTCACGCTTCTGCACGAGGGCCTCGATGATCCGCCGAATCTCGGAGAGAGACTCGTGAACGTTGGCCGTGTGCTTCCGCGCGAACTCGATCACCTCGATGGCATCCCAGACGATGTGGTTCTGGCAGACTGCCTGAAACCAGAAGGTCTCGATGCCGAGCGAGCGCTTGCCCACCTCCGAGTTCCAGAGAAAGAACCCGGGGGCGAACGCCTCGCCGTTGATCTCGACCCAGCCGAGCGGGTCGATGAGGAAGCAGAACATGTCTTCTTCCCCGCAGTAGAGCCCGGTTCCGCCGTTCATGGCCTTCTGCGGCGGCCCGAAATCGGTCGCGAACTCATGCAGGATCGCGACCAAGTCTGCGTTGTGCAGCCTCGTGTACGCGGTCCCGTGAATCGACCGAACCGATTCACCTTCCGTGAGGAGTTGCAGCGGCTTCTTGCCGGCCGGCAGCGTCTCCTCGAACACCCGCGCAGCTGTCTCTGCGGACAGCCGGTTCACGGTGTCCTTGCTCACTTTCGCGAGTTGACAGAGCTGTCCGAAGGACCAGGCGTTCATCTCAAACGCACCGTCCGCGCCGGCCTCCAGGAGAAGCCGTTCGTGGGCCAGCGGCCGGGACCGGATCGCCTGGGGCAGATGCCAGCGGTCGAAGGACTGCTCCTTCTGTGCGCGGCAGTGTTCGCCAAGTTCCCGCAGAGACGAGAAGCACTCGTCCGGGGTCCTGCGGAACAGCTCGAAATGGGCCCGTGTCAGGTTGCTCATTGGCACCTCCAATCGACGGGAAAAGGGGTTGTGAAAAACCGAAAAAAGCCCGATTGCACCACCTGCCTCTCGGGAGCAAAAAAGGCCTCAACCGGAGGCCTCCACTCCCGAGAGACGGGTCGTATTCGACCACAAGAAAAAGGCTTGGCGCTCTCGCTCAGTTCCGAAAGACCAGCGATGCTGACCAGCCAGAATGCCCATGAAACCAGGAAAGTCTAGCGACTTGCAAAATCAGCTAGTCCAATCATATTGATA
>VGYC01000168.1 GCA_016873095.1 Planctomycetota bacterium
GGGGGAACTCGACAATCCCTGGCATGACCGGACCCTCCGTGGTCGTCGTGCGCCATGTGAAATTACCAGGAATTTGAACGAAATTGCCCATTTTGACAAGGCCAGCTGCAGCTTTGCAAAACCTTAGTTAATACACGCCCACGGTCGTCGTGGACGCGAAGCCGTGGAAGGGGCGGACGCCGCTGACGCCGTCCCAGGGGTACTTGGCCGACGGCGGCTCGCGCTCGCCTTCGTCGCGCTCCAGGAAGCGCGGGATGAATAGCTCGCGCGTCAGCGTGGTCAGCATCACACGGCCGGTTTTGCCGACCGCGACGAGCTTGTTGGGATCGTCGAAATCGACCACCTGGGCGACGGCACGCGGTTCCGGGGCATAGTAAGCGATCTTGTAATCCTGCTCCGGCGTTGGCATCTCGGCGGCGGCCAGGCCCATGAGTGTGTTGCCGTAGGTCGGTGCGATGTAGATGCCTTGGCCGAGCAGCTCCTCGATGGCAAAGCGGATCCACTGTGAGGTCATCTCCGTGCCGCCGCAGAAGATGCCGGTGATGCCCGTCTTGGCGATGCTCGAACCGTCCTTTTCCAGCCGATTGGCGAGAGCGTCGAGCAGCTTGGGTGTGGTGAACATGCACTTGATGTCGTGCTTGGCCGACAGCACCGTCAATGCTTGATCGATGATGTGCTCCTGATAAGCCTTCAGGTGCTCCATCCAGCCCTTCTTGATGAGCTTGATGACCCAGCGCGGATCGAGATCGACGCAGAAGCAGATGCCGCCGCGATGCTGGCAGAGATGCTCGACGGCGAGCCTTAGCCGCCGTGGACCGGAAGGGCCGAGCATCAGCCAGTTCGAGCCCTTGGGAAAGAACTTCTCCGGCAGCGTGTCGCTGAACATCTCGTAGTCGATGCGGAAGTCATCGACGACGACGCGGCTCTTGGGGATGCCGGTGGTGCCGCCGGTCTCGAAGACGTAGATCGGCTTGCTGTGCAGCGCCTTGGGAATCCAGCGGCGCACAGGGCCGCCGCGCAGCCATTCATCCTCGAAGAGGCCGAACTTCTTCAGGTCGTCGAAGCAGCGGACCTCCTTGCGCGGGTCGAAGCCCAGTTCCTTGACCTTGTCGAGCCAGAAGGGCGTTCCCTTCTCGGGGTCGAAGTGCCAGGCGATCATGTCGCGGACATGGGCATCGAGCTGTTCGCGGGCCTTGGTGACGGCGGTGGGATTGGCAGTGGTGGATGCTGTGGAACTCATGCGGGTAGATCTTCTCCGTATAGGACGTACCAGTTGTGCTGGGCGCGCTTGCGTAGCTCGGCGGAGGCGAAAGTGGACTCCATCGTCTCCTTCATGCGTTCGCTCAACGTTTGCTTATCCAGTTGCGGCGCCAGGGTTCGCAGGTCATCCAGGTCCTTGGTGCGGATGCTGGTGAGCTTGCCGAGAAAAATATCAAGCACATCCACCAGGTAGACGCGGAGCGAGCCAAACGTGTCGAAGTAGTGCAGGCGCTTGTCCCAGCCGCTGGGCAGGTAGTGCGCCTGAAAATGTGTCAGCAACAGGCCATAGCGCCTCTGGTACTCGTTGAGCAACTTGTGCTGGTCGCGAATGGGCGCAGGCACTTCATTCACGACGTCGATATCCTCTGTGCCACGACTCAAAAAACCGGGCAAGATCAAGGCCACTGAGCCGCCGATCGGCAGGCGGATCGGCTGGTGCACGTGTCCGGAAAGCTCGCGGAAGAACTGCCGCACTAGCTCGGGATCGGTTTTCTCCATGAGGCGGCTCCTCAAGGTCGGAAAGCCAACTCTCTCGAATTCTTCCGAGAATATTTCCTCAATGTCGTCGCGAACCTTGTTTCGCTCAAGCCAGTGCGTCCAGGCTTCGGCGCCCCAGTAATCGCGGAGAGCATTGACGCTGTCGCGAATCAGCAGGCGTGTGCGATAGTCGTTGCCGTGTTCCTGGGCCTGGATGCGCACTGCCTCCGCAAGGTCGCCCGGGTCCACCCAGGGCGTGCCTTGCACGAGACTCCAGAGATCTTTGCCGCGCGCGACCATGACCTCATTGTACCTTCTTCCCGATCGCATACACCGTCGAGCGCGTGGCGACGTACAGCGTGCCGTTGGCGGCCACGGGGGTGCTCTGCATCTGTTCGTCCATGTTGATCTTCTCGAGCAGCTTCTTGTCCTTGCCGTGGGCGAATATGAACAGTTCGCCATCGTCGGTGCCGATGTACACCTTGCCATCGACCCAGTAAGGCGAGCCCCAGATGGGCGACAGGAAGTCGTGGTCCCATTGTTTCTTGCCGGTCTTGGCATCCAGGCAGTGCAAATAGCCTGCCTCTTCGCTGATGTAGACCAGACCTCCCTGGACGGCCGCGGTGCTCAGCGTTCGTCCAAATTCATACAAGCGTCCTTCCTTGGGTTGTGGATCGATCGGCCCGCCGTATGCCCAGATCAACGCCGACTTGCCGTCATTCTTGCCCGACAGGCTCCGAGCGGACACGTCCCCCTTCTTGGTGATGTCCAGGCACAGCACATAGCTGAATTTCGAGTCCGGAGCGGGATGCTCGGGATAGAGCCCCAGACCCACGTACAGCCTCTTGTCGTGAATGACCGGCGTGGACACGATGTAATTGGAAATCTTGCGATTGCCGGCGTTGGGGTCGGGCTTACCGGGATTGCAGTCGAACTTCCAGATCAGCGTGCCGGTCTTCGGCTCGAACGAATAAAGTACGGCATCGCCGCCGGGGAAGATGACCTGGCCCTTGCCGTCAATCTCCGCGTAGCAGGGATTTGACCATTGTCCCTCGATGAGCGCTAGCCCCGGCAGATTGCTCTTCCAGACGACTTCGCCCGAAGTCTTGTTGACCGCGACAAAGCTAGGCGCCTTGGGCGCCGGCACCTGGCCGCCGTCGTCGCGCGCATTGCTCGTGACCGCATACACCAGGTCGCCGATCACCAGCGGTGAGCAATTCCCCAGATGGAATGGCACCACATCGAGCTTTTTCATCATGTCGAGCGACCACTTGATCTTGCCGTCGGCGGTGTCGGCGCAGATCAACTCGCAGCTGGGGGTGACGTAATAGATCCGGTTGCCATCCACGGCGGGCGTGGAGCAGAGTCCCTGTTCCGTGGCTTCCTTGAAGATCTGATTATTGGGAATGTCATGTGCGATTTGCCAGAGAAACTTTCCGTCCGCTTCGCTGAAGCACATGACGACAGCTTTTTTTCCCTTGACGGCCGTGTCGCGCGGAAACGCGTTGTTCGTGCCGATGAAGACCTTGCCGCCGGCGATCACCGGACCGCCGTAGATCTTGTTGCCGGCCTGTGCCATCCACTTGATGTTCTTCAGCTCACCCTTCTCGACGGCCCAGGACGCAGGCAGATTCTTGACGAGCGTGTTGACCATGTTGCGGCCGGGCGTGCCGCCGAACATTGGCCAGTCGCCAGGTCGGGTCCCGGCCGGTTCCTCGGAGATGACGAGGCCAGCGAGAAAGAGCAGCCCTACCGTACCCACTGCGCTAGCAAGGGAGGGGCTGTGCCCCGCGCGGCGCTGCGCTGCCCCTGCTGGTGCTGCCCCTGCTGGCGCTGCCCCTGCTGGCGCTGCGGGTTCTGCGGCGTTCGTCGTCGCCATTCTGATCACTCCTTATTGGCAATGGCGTATAGCTTGTTCTCGGTCATGACGTAAAGGGTCCCGTTGGCGGCCACCGGCGTGGCGCGCACCGGGCTATCCATGTCGTTTTCCGCCAGCACTTTTTTCTCCTTGCCATGCGCGAAGACGAACAGGCTATTGGCGTCATTGCCCAGATAGATTTTGTTGTCCGCCCAGTAGGGTGAGCTCCAGGTCTCGGCTTGCGTGTTATGTGTCCAGTACCTCTGGCCCGTCTTGGCGTCGAGGCAATGCAGGATCCCTTCCAGTTCAGCGACATAGAGCAGCCCATCGTGGATGGCGCAGGTGGACATGGTGCGGCCAAAGACAAAGTTCCGGCCCGTCTTGGGATCCGCCGGACCGCCGTAGTGCCAGACCTTCGCTGAATTCGGGTTCGGCTTGGTCTTTGGCGGAAAGATGCTGGCATCCGTGACCAGTTCGGGCGACACGTCTCCCTTCCGGTGCATGTCGATGCACCACAGATGGCCGACGCCGTACTTGTGTTCGGGATCCTGGCCGACGGCGATATACACTTTGTCGTCATGGATGACGGGCGTGGCGATGAAATCGTTGCGCGTCCCCTTGCTTCCTAACTCGTAGAAGGCGTCCTTGGGGTTGCAATCGAACTTCCAGATCAGTTCGCCGCTGTTCGGCTCGAAGGAGTAGATCCAGCCGTCGCCGCCGGGAAACACGACCTGAGGCTGTCCCTTGACGACGGCATAGGCCGGGTTTGACCACTGACCGTGTTGCAGCAACTCGCCGCGATTGACGAGTCGTTTGAAGAACTCCTTCTGGTCCTTTTCGCGGGCGACTTCGAGCAGCTTGGCGGACGGCATGTTGTTCTGCCAGATCACCTTGCCGTCGGACTTGTTGACGCAGATGAAGCTTGGCGCCTTGGGCGCGGGGACGTTGATGTGTCCTTCGTCCACGCCATTCGATGTGACCACGAAAATCTTGTCGCCGATGACCAGTGGCGAACAGGACGCGATATTGTGCGGGAAAACGCCCAGATCCTTGATCATGTCCAGCTTCCAGACTGTCTTGCCATCAGTGCTGGCGCAAACCACCTCGCAGCGATTGCTGACGAAATACAGCTTGTCTCCTTCGACGACTGGCGTGGAGCAAATGCCCTCGAGAGGCCAATCCTGAACCCGGCCGGCCGCCAGCTTGAAAAAGATCATCTGCCACAGGAAATTGCCTTTGGCTTCGTCAAACGCCATGACCACGCCGAGGTCGATGTTCTTGTATTTTGGGTCGCGCGGTTTCTTGTTGTTGGTGCCGACAAAGATCTTGCCTCCGTGGACAATCGGCCCACCGTAAGCTTTCGATCCCAGATCGGCAAACCACTTGATGTTGGTCTTCTTGTCCACATCCCACTCGGTGGGCAAATTCTTCGCCCTGGTGTTGACCATGTTGCGCACCGGACTGCCGCCGTACATGGTCCAGCCGTCTACAGGGGCTTTCGGCCTGTCGTCGGTACGGACTGCGGAATTGCTCGCAAGGCTGCCGACGACCAGCGCCGTGCCCAAAACCACCACGGTGAGCACCGCAGCCAGGCTGCGCTTGCCCGTCGATATTCCGTTCATGTCGCGTATCCTCTATTTCTTGTTTGACACAATGCTCACGTTGTCGTAGTAGATGTCGGTCCCCGGAGTGTTGCCGACGATGCCTGTCACATAACCGTAGAGCGCTGGGCTGCCTTCGATGTTTGGACGCGGGTCCTTGGTTTCCACGGTCCACTCGGGCGGTTCCTTCTGGTCGCGCGGCCAGACCTTGCCGCGGACGATGGCATGATCTGCCTTTGCTTCCACGGTGAGCTTCATGCGGTACCAGACATTTGGCTGCCACGGCCAGGAGACGGTCTGATCAACGCGCGGCAGAGCGTCCCAGGAAACGATGCGCAGCTTCTGCACATTGCCGGCCAGGATGAGCGTGTAGCGATTGGCGACCACGCCCATGTCCGGCAGGTCATCGCCGACCTTGGTCCCCATCACATCGGCCTCGATGATGTAGTCCTTGAGGTCGGGCATGCCGAAGTAGGCGTTGCCGCGAGCGACCAGGGGGCTGGCCTTGGTGTTGACCTTCTTGAGAACCTTGCTGCCATCCTTGAGCGTGGCGATCACGTATTTACCCTGAGTGTTGACCCAGCCGCCGGGCACGGCGCCGTTGGGATAGCGCTCAAAATCTTCCCGATAGGGCAGTCGCGCCGGGACGCGCACGCGCGCCTTACCGACCAGGCCGTCCGCCTTGGCCAGCACGTAGCCTTGCTGATTGTTGACCTTGGCGGCAACGGAAAGCGTGCCGCCTTCAATGGTCGCGTTGAGCGGTGGCGGCCCCTTGACCGCGCCTGGAGGAGGCGGCGGGGTCGGCAGCGACCAGTCGGCCTTCACTTCGCGGATGAAGCGCCCCTTGTCGTCGAAGGCCCGAACCTTGAACGTCACGCTCTGTCCAGGATAGACCACCACATCGGCCGGCACGACCTGCAGATGTGCGGCCTTGACTTGTGGATCGACCTCCTTGACCTTCTCGATCACGACCGGTTCGGGCGCGGGCTTGGCCCCTTTCTTGCCGATGCAATAAAACTCTTCGCTTGTCGCGAAATAGACGCGGCCATTGGCGACCGCAGGGCTGCCATTGATCTCGACCGCGGTTGTGCCGTCGGTAGCGGGGAAGAACTGCGTGTGCACTTCGGTGCATTTGGCCGCACCGGGTTGAAGGATCAAGAACCGTGAGTTGACGTCGCAGATGTAAATCTTGCCGTCCGCATACACTGGCGAGCCACGTGCCTCACGGCCGTAAGCAAACGGCCGCTTCCATAAGCTCTTGCCGTCGGCTGCGCTCAGGCAATGCAGTCGGCCGGTGAACTCCGGCATGTACAACCGGCCTTCGTGCAGGATCGGCGACGCGAACGGTGCCTTGATTCCATCACGTTTCCAGACCAGCGCCGGCTTACCGTTCTCGACCTTCGACGCATCCAGGCACACGACTCGGCCCTGGATGTTGTTGTCTGGATTCTCGACACCGTGACCCATGTAGATCAGGTTGCCATCGACGACCGGTGCGGAATTGATCGCGCCCGTGCTGAGCTGGAATGACCAGACTTTCTCGCCGGTCGCCACCTTCATCGCGAACAGCCCGCCGTCGGCGCCGCCGACGATCATCAAGCGTTGGCCGCCGATCGTGGCGATCACGGGTGTCGAATAGAACGTGTCGTTTGGCGGTCCACCCGGTTCTTGCCACCAGATCGGCGTCCCGGTCTTCTTGTCCATGGCCAGCCAGCGGCAGCCGCCCTTCTGATCTCCCCAGCTGGAATTGACCATGCCGATGATGACCAGGTCGCGGTCGACGATCGGCGAGCAGATGCGACCGCCATAACCGGAAATGCGGCCGAATTCTTCCGTCAGCGATCTGGACCAGAGAATCTTACCGTCGCGGTCAAAGCAAAAGAACAGGCCGGAGGTGCCATGCGCGTAGATGTTCCCGGTGGCCGGGTCGCCGGCAAGATTGGTCCAGCCCAGTCGCACGCTGACAATGTCGCTGTGAAAGACATTGAACTTCTGCTCCCAGAGCACCTTGCCCGTGTCGGCGTCAAAGCACATCACGCGCTCTT
The DNA here is from genome assembly GCA_016873095.1 of Planctomycetota bacterium. Classification (GTDB taxonomy): domain Bacteria; phylum Planctomycetota; class Planctomycetia; order Gemmatales; family Gemmataceae; genus VGYC01. The sequence goes on from VGYC01000168.1 coordinate 7,242, forward strand.
GCTCGGTGATGCCGTGGCCGACGTTATTGATGATGAAGACGCGGCCGTTCATCACCAGCGGCGTGGAGCGGCAGCCGTAGGGCGCCTTCCAGATCAGATTGTTGTCGGCTGCCGACGGATCCGGCGACCAGCGCGAGGGCAGGTCCTGCTCCGGCGACACGCCGGTTTGCCAGGGGCCGCGCCAGTGGTACCAGTCGGCGGCCAGCGTCGTCGCCGCGCAGGCGGCCAGCACGCAAAAAACCAGTGGGATCAAACGCTTCATGTTGATGTTCCTTGGCGAGCCGGGTGCGTCAGCCTCCCGTTGAATGCCGTCATGCCCTAAGTTGCGAGCCCTCGGTGGCTTCATCCCGGGCCCGTCTGTATCACTCGCGATGCCTTCATCTCAAATCGTGGCAACGATTTCACCAGGACCACATCCGCGCGAAACAACAGTTCGTCGCGAATCACCTGACCAATGCGCTCAGGCAGATTGGCGCCAGCGCACTCCGGCTCGATTTCGATCCGTAACTCCGTCATGTGGGCTTGCTCGCTCACGACAATGCGAAACTCGGCGACTTCGCGGAAACGACGGATGATATTCTCCAGGGCGGCGGGGTAAATATTGTTGCCGCGTACATGAATCATCTTATCGGCTCGGCCGAGAATGCCACCGGCCAACCGCAAGAAGGTCCGTCCGCAAGGGCATGGTCCGTCGTCCAGGCGCACCAGATCGCCCGTGCGATAACGGAGTAGCGGACTTCCGACTCGCCCCAATGTCGTCAGCACCAGTTCGCCCGTCGAGCCGGCGGCCACCATTTGCTCGCTCGTCGGATCTACGATCTCGGCCCAGTAGTCGCCCTCCAGTATATGCAGACCGCCCGGGCCTTCCGGACATTCAATTGCCAGCGGCCCAACTTCGGTCATGCCGCTATGATCGAAAACGCGTGCCTGCCAGGCGTCTTCGATTCGTGCCCGCGTGGCCGGAATGCAACCGCCTGGTTCGCCGGCCACGATCAAAGCGCGGATGGAATAACGGCTGTTCGCCTTGCTCAATTCAATGCCATGCTCCCGCGCCGTTTCCGCCAGCCTGAGCGCATACGTGGGCGTGCAGAAGACCAGCGTGGCGCTGTGGTCGAGCAGCATGTTGAGGCGTGCAACGCTGCTGAGCCCGCCGCCTGCCAGGCACAGGCAGCCGCGGCGCTGCCCTGCCTCGAAAGCCGTCCAGAATCCCAGGAACGGCCCGAATGAGAATGCGAAAAACAGCCGGTCCGCTGTCGTGATGCCCGTGATGTCAAAGATCGTCTGCCAGCAGCTCAGCATACGCTCCCAGCTGCTGGCGGTGTCTAGCCACCGCAACGGCAGGCTGGTCGAGCCTGATGTCTGATGCATCCGCGTGTACTGGGCAACTGGGTAGGTCAGGTTCGAGCCATACGGCGGGTGGGCAATCTGGTCTGCAAGCAGCTCGGCTTTCGTTGTACAGGGAAGTCGCTTCAAGTCGGCGAGCTTCCGGACGTCTGCGCGCCGCACAGCGGCAGCCTTGAATTTTTCGGCGTAAAACGGATTGCGAGGCAACACCTCATCCAGCAATTCCGCGAGCCGCGACTCTTGCAAGGCCGTCAACTCGGCACGGTCCAGGAATGCCTCCGCCGCCCGCATATATTCAATCTATCAGTTGACGGACACGGATGCCAGACGGCGCTCGACCAGACCTGGTCAGGGTCCGTCATGGTCCTTGACGACCGATCAGAGTTCGCGGGGAAGTCCCCGCAAGGGTCCGTAACCCTGTCCTACTTGCCGTCAAACTTCTGAGTCGATGGTGCTGATTGCGCGAACATCTCCTGAATCTTGTCAGTGAGATCTTGCGCCAGGTTGGCGCGCTGGAGAAACAAGAGAGCGAAACACGTATCGAGGGGTTGTGAGCTGCCGTGGCCGCCGCCGCCGTGCCAGCTGCCGTCGTTGTTCTGGTTGGGCAGCAGGATGTTCATTCCCCATTGGTACCATGCCAGATCGCCGATCCTCCGCAGGTGAAAGAGGACGCCGACGCGCTCTATTGACCACAGAAAATACATGTCGTGCATGGGAGGTTTGCCGGAGCTTGGTAACGATCGTATGCTCGCGGTCGCATCGCTCAGGTGCTTGATCGCTTTTTGCATGGCCGGATCGCGGCCGGGCGGTGTGCGCTCCGCTGGAGCAAGGTCAAGGCCCAGGCCGACGGCCAGGCCGAGCAGCCCTGCGCACGTCATGGTCGGCAGCGGACTGGCGTTGCTGCGGTCGCGATAGTTCCAGCTACCGTTGTCATTCTGGCTGTGGCGAAAACGCCGCACAACGTGTTCCAGCGACTTATCCACGGGCAGCTGGCGTCCTCGGGCCGCCCACAATGCCAGCAGCGCAAACTGTGTGTTCGAGTTGTCTGCCCCGCCGCGGTAGTAGTCCCCCTTCTGAATGGTCGGGTCCGCGAGAAAGGCGAGACGCTGCAGTCCAGCGGGCAATGTCTTGAGGAGTTCGGGCAGGTCCTTGCTGCGGTCGAGGCTCTTCTGGAATTCAAGACTGCGCAGGAATGTGAGCAGCTTTTCCTGGTCCGACGCAGGCAGGACCGGGCAGCCGTAATCCCAGCCGCCGTGCGGCGTCTGTCCGGCGACCAGGCGTAGCGCGAGTTCCTTGATTCGCTCACGGTCCTGTGAGTCGGAGAGCTTGTTCAGGAACAGCAAGTACAGCGCGATGCCGTAAGTGTTGCTCATTGCCGGCGTCTGCTTGCGGACATAGTCGGCCGCCTTCTTGATGACGGGGTCGGCAGCAGGTACGCCGCATTCCAGGAGCGTCATGCCGGCCAGCGCGGCATACTCAACCGGCCGCGGACCGAGCCAGGTTCCGTCGGCAGTTTGAGACTTCTTGAGGTATGCCACGCCCTGAGTGATGGCTTTCTCGACGCGCGCCTCGTCTGCGGCGCTGAGCGAGATGAGCGGCCGTGGTGGCGGAGGTTTGAAATTCGGCTCCGGCAATTGCAGGGCGGCCGAGGCGGTGTCGAGGTTTTCGTCGCGGAGAAAGAAGAACGCGGCCAGCCCGGCGCCGCCGAGCAACACGAACACCAGCAAGCAGACAACGAGGAACGGCCAGCGTGAAGAGCGCGGCGATGCTGCTGCTGAATCGGTAGGTGCGGTTGCCGGCATCGAACCCGGCGAAACCGGCGGCGGTTTATCGGAGACGATGATCCCAAGCGCCGGCGCGGCACCTTTGGCGAATTCCGCGCCGGAAACGACGAAAACTTCGCCGCAGCGCGGGCACGTTACGGACTTACCTGGCGGTAATCTGCGTGATGATCGGATGGCTGCCGCACACTTCGGGCACGCCAACTTTTGTTCCGACGTTGCCGACATGCGTCATCTGTTGCTTGAACGTCTGGCGTCTGAATCAGTGATGGCCAGATAAAAGGTCAGATTCTCTGTCAAGTCCTGCACCAGGTTCGACCTCTTCAAGAACAGCAGCGCGAAGCAAGTGTCCACGGTCAAGTCGGAACCGGGATAGGAGCCGCAATACCAGCTTCCCTCCCGATTCTGGTGCGGCAAGAGCGCGTACACGCCCCAGCGGTACCAATCCTTGCTGGCAATGGTCTTGAGGTTGTAGAGCATGGCGACACGTTCGACCGTCCAGAGGAGATAAAGATTGGGAACGGGCGGATTGAAGTTGCCAGGCTGGGCCTCGCCGATGTACTGGCCGAAGGCTTGCAACCCCTTGAGGATGGCCGGGTCTTGCATGGCGGGGCGTGCGGCGGCATTGCGTTTGAGCGCCTCGGCAGTGAAGCGCAAGCCCTCATCTGAAGTCGCGTGTCCCATTGCTAGCCCGAGCAGGCCGACGCCGGTCATGGCGCCCATGGTCTGCCGGCCGCCGATATGGTAGTTCCAGCCCCCAGCATCGTTTTGCGTCTGCTGATAACGGCGAAAGCAAAGTGCCAGCACTCGCTCGGTGGGCACATCGTGCCGCCGCGCTGCCCACAGCGCCAGCATGGCAAACTGGCTGTTCGAATTGTCGTCGCCCGCAGAGGCTTGTGGCGCCTTGCCCTTGTAAAAATAATCGAGTAACACTCGCACATTGCGGATGCGCTGCGAGAATTGATCGATGCGCAGCGCCGGCGGCCTGGGTTTGGCTTGCGCTTTCTGGGGCTTGACCGCGGGACTGGCAATGTTGTTGTTGCCGGGAGCCTCCTTGGGCGTCGCGGCTACCTTCTTTGTGGTCGCGTCCGGTTCCAGGCCAATCGGTTTGATCAGGGCGACGCTGGCATCGTTGCCTACAAGATTCTCCTTGCCATTCTCCTTGCCGCGAACCAGTTTGGGCAACGTGGGAACAGCTTGCTTGGCAAGGGGAAGGGCGGTCGTGAGCCCGTCCTTGCGGAGTGCATTCGGCATCGTTGTTTTTGAGGCAGCGGGCAGCGGGTTGAGCAGTTTGGCCGCTTCCGGTCGCGTGATCCGCAGGAAAGTGAGCAGTTCCTTCTTCTCCGGATTGCTCAGGATGGGACACTCGTAGCTCCAGCCGCCATTGCCTGTCTGTCCGGCGATCAAGCGTACGGCAAGCTGTTGAATCAAGGCACGATCCTTCGGATCTCCAAGCCGGTCGAGAAACAGAATGGCAAGCGACATGTCATATGTTTGGTTGAGATTCGCCGAGTAGGCGCGGACAAACGCGGCGGCCTTTTTCACTGCCGGATCGCCGGCCGGCGCGTCGCATTCCAGCAAGGTCAATCCGCCCAGAGCTGCGTAACCCACCACATGCTTGCCCCAGTTCATCCATGTGCCGTTTTTTTGCTGGACGTTTTTGAGGTAGCGCACGCCCTTTTCAATGGCGGCGTCGACTTTTTTCTGCTCGGCATCCGTCAGCGTCCTCGTTGACTTGACCGGTGCAGCCGGCTTGGCGGGTCGAAGCGCGACAACTTCCAGCGGCGGCGGCTGTGGCACGGCGCGCGGCTGGGCGGCGGGCTTGAGTGGCACATCGGGCGCTGCCGTCGGCGCCTTCTTGACGGCCTTCGGGGGCACTGGCGTGTTCACCAACTCAATCTTTGGAAATTGCGGGGCTGACGGCATCGTCTCGGGCACGGGTGGCAGCGATACAAGTTCCGTCGCCGCGGCAGGTTCACTGTCGAATCCAAACCAGGTTGCCCAGATGCAGCCACATGCCAGCAGTGCCAGTCCGCTGACGACCGCGACAAGCGGCGCCGCGACACGCCTGGAAGGAGCCGATGGAAGCGCGGGACCTATATCCTTGGGCGTGGGTGGCGGCAGGTACGGCGTGGACATCAACGCCACCGACCTCGTGTGCCGCATCGTTGTCGCCTTGTCGCGCTGCGGTTCGAGTATGCCACTCATGGGCGCGGCGCCGATCGGCTCGCAGGGAGCCACATCCGCCGCAGAAATCGTGAATGGCGCCTGACAGTGCGTGCACTGGACTCCGGTCCCCGCCGCTACCGGCTCCGGTGATCGCAATACGGCGTGGCAGTGTGGGCAAAGAAGCTTGGTGATTTGCATGGATTTCCGCCCGGGTGAATCCTCCACGAGACCGCTGCCAGTTAGTGTAGCACGGCGACGGAGGCGTTTGCCAGTGGGCATGGCAAGTTTTCGCGTGTCGCCTACTTTTCGCGGAGGCGGAGAATCCAGGTGACTTGTCCCGCGTCGCTGCGTTGTGCGAGCGTGAGATTGTCGAACAGGCCAAGACCGGCGAGCAAGCCGTCCAGCCATTGCCCGGCCGTGGCGGGACTGAGCTGATTCTTCTCTTGCAGGAACGAGACAACCTTGTCCCTGCGGCCTTGCAACCAGGCGGAGATCTCGGCCATGGATAGGTGCAGCAACGGCACCGCGCCGGACATGGCGGGGACTTTTTGCCCGGGCTGAAATCGTGCGAGCGCCTCCGGTGACGAACCGAGCAGCAGATAGCCGTCGGCAAGCTTCAAGGCTGGCCGCATGCCTGCGGGAAACAGCCGGCTCTCAAGGTACAAGACCTCGTTCGCATCCTGCTGCGCCGTCTTGACATCAATCGGCTCCTTGTTGGCGAGGTTATGCTGCAAGGCCGCCCAGCGGGCAAAAAACTGGGCCGACTTGAACAGGGCCGCGCCGGCAGATACTGGCTTCGGTCCCGGTTGGATTCCGAGTGCGACGATGACATGCGGAAAAGCACCCGCTTCGTCGGCAGCGGCAACGCAGATTCCCCAGTCCGGTCCCAGCCGTGGCAGGACGTCCTTTGCCGGGTCCAGGCCGAGCGTGGCGGCCAGGGTTTTCCGCAGCATATTTCCGATCGCTTCACGCGCCGGATCGGGTGTCAACTCGCGAACCATCTCCACGGCGGCCGGTACATCGATCTTGCCGGCGATGCGAAGCATCGACTTGCTCGGGAAACGCTGCCAAAGCTCGGATGCCTGGTAGTCTCTTGCAAACAGTGCCCGCAGGGCTTCCGGTACGTCATTCGCTCGCGCCTGAACGCTGAGACGGATTTCCGGCAAGGCGGCGAGGCTGGCCGACAAAACGATGCCGTCGAGAGCTTGCCAGTACTTCAGAAATGCGTTGATGACCTGTGACTGCGGATCGGTCCCCTTCGCTTTGCCGCGCAGGTCGGCGTCGAAGGCACGCGGGTTCAGCCACAGGGCTGCCAGCGCGCTCTCGGTCCCGGCGCGTCTGAGGCTGCGCTGCAGGGGCGATACGCTCGACGGCTCCCTGTCCAGTGCGTCGATGACGTCGCGAATGCTCTTTTCGTGGCCGGCGACTGCCAGCAGATTGCCAAGCAGAAGATAGTAATGTGTCTTGTTGCGTTCGACGCGACGAACATAAGACTTGCCCGCGTACTCGACGGTTGCCAACTCGGTGACCTCGCCGGAAGCCTTCTGCGCCTTGTTCAGTCGCTCGACAAGCTTGGCGAGCAACGGCGAATCGCGCGCCCATAACAGAAGCAGCCCTGCCTCGTCCTCGGAGCGCTGCGACTGGGCCGGCGTGTAAGCGAAAACCACGGCGTCGCCCAGAATCTCGTCGCGAAGCTGCGCAGCATCCACGCCGAAGTGCTTTTTGAAGTCCTGCTCCAGGCGAACAAGCTTGCCGAATTCGGGAGCGCGCGCTAGCGCCGCACCGACCGGGGAGTCAATGAGGGTCTTGAACCAGCGCGTGTCTTGCGTTTTCCGCCAGTGCTCGCGCAGGTCGCTGACGACCAGACAGACGCCTGTATTGGTCGGCACCAGGCGAAGCAATCGCTCGCGCGGGGAAGCCTGCGCCTGTACGATTCCGGGCAATGCCAGCGTCGCGAGCGCCGCCAGCAGGCTGACAAGACTCGCTCGCATCCGAAGATTCATTGCGTTGCCACCCCCCTCTCGGTACCCCAGCAACGAATTGTGTCGCGATCAGAACTGTAAACTTCTCAATAACCCTGGGTAAACGTGGCGATGGATTGCATCGCGCCTGCAGGTTTTGCACACGCGCACAGACATTGAGGCCCCTCTTCACCCAGACTTATTGAGAAGTTACCCGAGTTTGCCGTAACACAATGGAAAACACAGGTTGCATACCACACACTCAAGCCGCTTTTTCGTTGCAGGGGGTCAGTGGACCCGTGAATCCTTCTGCTTGCCTGCGTCCGCTTGGGTAAACTCTCGAAAGAAGTAGGCGAAGGCACGTTGCGTCGAGGACGCTACGGTCTGCAACCCCTCGGCAGCGCCCTGCCCGGCCTGCCGCAAGGATGCCGCCGGTTCAAGCGGCGGCGCCGATTCGGCCATGCCGACGTTTTCCATCGGATTGGTGACCGAAAGCAAGACACGCATCTGGTCCGTGCTCTTGTCCGCGAGCGACGCCACTGCCTGCCGCGCTTCCTCGACGCTCTTTTCCATCGACGGTGGCGGCTCGGTCTTGACAAGTTGCTGCGGCTCTTGCTTGGGAGCCGGCGCGCGTAACCATGGCAGTCCGTACATGCCAGCCAGAACGGCGAGCAGCACGGAGGCCGCCAGAGCGAGGTAAGTTCCCAGACGTCCCAGGCGTCCCAGGCGCGCCGGTGCGCGAAACCGTCGCGGCAACCGGTTCTTCTGGTCCGCCTCTACCCGTACGAGAATGCGCCTTGTCAGATCCAGGGGTGGCATGGTCGGCGACTGGGATCGCAACTGATCGAGCATCGAATCGGCCGCTTGCTGCAAGCTGCGGCAATCAAGACATGCCGCCGCGTGCTCACGAACGGCCCAGTCCTTGTCCAACTGCTCGCCGTCGAGCCGCCGTTGCAGCAGTTCCTGGAAATCATGGCACTTCATGCTGAACCTCGACCATACCGCGTCGCTGCAGCCGGGCCATGACTTCCATGCGTGCCCGATGCAGCCAGGTCTTGACCGTGCCCACTGGCTTCTTGAGTGCCTGGGCTATCTCTTCGTAAGGCAAACCCTGATCGTGATAGAGGACGAAAGCCGTTTGATATTCCAGCCGCAACTCCGCCACCGCCGCCTGGATCTCCTGGACCATCTCGACCGGCTCGTCGTCTGCCTTGCCAGCGGCGGTGTCGTGCAGATAGTCGGCTAGCTCCGGCCGGCGCACGCGCTGAGCCAGCCAGGTGCGACAACGGTTCACGGTGATGCCCATGATCCACGGCTTGAGCGGCCGGGATGAATCCCAGCGCTGCAAGCTGCGAAAGATGCGCAGGAACACTTCCTGCGTCACATCCTCCGCATCCTGGCGATGCCGCAATAGCTTCACACACAGTCCGAATACGTCGGACTGGAAGCGCACCACCAGCGCCTCGATGGCCTGGGTATTGCCCCGCAAGGCCCCTCGCACCAGCATGGCGTCAGTTTCGGACACGTCTGGCCCCACGCCGCGGCTTCTGATGGTACTACTCGGCAGACGGGACGAGAGTTTCGTGACTGGAGGGTGTTGCAGGCGGCGGATTGCTGCCAGTCCGGCAAGCTGGTCCACCCGGGCTACTTGTCGGCGGCCTTGTAGAGTAGCTCGATGACTTCCTCGACCGGTGTCTCGCGCAGCTCCTTGCCGCGCTGCTTGAGCGAATCGCTGAAACGCAGGGCGACATCTTGCATGCCCTCATGCGTCTCCTGCGAGCCGCCGACGATCAGGAACTCCTCGCTCCGGGTGATGCGCTTGTGGCCGTCGTCGCCGTCGAACGCGACTCCGAGCAAGCCGAGCACCTCTTGTCTGGGATTACCCTTGCGTGCCACGCCATCTCCCTTCGCCAGAGCGCCGAATAGGCCCGATATTACAACTATAAGGGCTACGATTGTGGCCGGTCAATCGCAAATGAGCAATGAAAGATGATATACAGGCCAAGACGGCCCGCAGACTCGGCATGAGAAGTCTGGCTTGCTTGGCCGCTGGGTGGTAGCATTGGAGGGACGAGGTGCCGGAGTGAGCGATTTCGATAGCCCCTGGAAGGAAGTCCTCGATCGGTTTCTGGCGCCAGTTTTTCGGCTCTTCTTTCCCGTGGCTCACGAGGCCTGGCCGACAAGCTGTTCAAGGTCTGGCGGCGAAGCGGCCAGGAAGCGCGATTGGACAGGTCGGGAAGACGAGCTGGAGCGCGAGCCGAACCCGATGGCCGCTGTCGTGTTGAGCCACCTGAAGACGGTGGAGACTCGTGGCGATGCGCCGGCCCGCAAGCACTGGAAGCTTCGGGTCGTCCGTGGTCTGTTCGAGCGCGGATTGTCAGCAGACGACATCCGTCAACTGTTTCGGTTGATCGACTGGATGATGGATCTTCCCAGGGAGCTTGAGCAAGAGTTCAGCGACGACTTGCATCGGCTTGAGAAGGAGAAGAACATGCCATACGTGACAAGCATCGAGCGCTTGGCCCTGAGTCGAGGCCGCGAAGAAGGCCGCGAAGAAGGCCGCGAAGAAGGCCGCGAAGAAGGTCGCGAAGAAGGTCGCGAAGAAGGTCGCGAAGAAGGTCGCGAAGAAGGTCGTGAAGAAGGTCGTGAAGAAGGTCGTGAAGAAGGTCGTGAAGAAGGTCGTGAAGAAGGTCGTGAAGCACTCTGGCGCAGTATCGAGCGCGGCCTGGAACACCGTTTCGGAGAGGCGGGGCTAGCGCTG
>VGYC01000169.1 GCA_016873095.1 Planctomycetota bacterium
CGACGCAAGCGACCCGGCTACGGGATGCGCCGATCCCGCGCCCCGGCCCGCTGCCAGCGCCCAAGCCGCAAACCGTTCAGCCTACGCTTGATTAAGGCCTAGGTTAGCTATCGCACAAGCGTGGCTTTTGCCCACGGCCAGGAAGGTGTCGTTGTGTGCGTGACCAAGATAATCGACGCAAATCCTGCCGATCCTGATCAACTTCTGTGATGCTGCCAACAAAATCCCCTCGCAGAGCCTGATCGCTTGATCGAGGTTCCCGAGGTGTGTACTCCGAATGGTTTGACACGACCACGGAGTACTCCACGATGTACCATGAATGGCCGCGCGGTGCCACCTTTTTGTCGTTTCTTCTTTCGGTCGATCAGGATCTTGCCCAGAGTGCGCGGGAGAAAGCCTGCCCGTGCGGCGGCCGCCTGCACCGTGCCAACTATCCGCGCAAGCCGCGCGGCAGTGCCGAGGATCTTCCCAAGGACTACGGCTACCGGTTCAGTTTCTGCTGCGAGCGCGACGGTTGCCGCAAGCGCGTGACGCCGCCGTCGGTGCGCTTTCTCGGCCGCAAGGTCTATCTCTTTGCGGTGGTCGTGCTGGTGAGCGCCATGCGTCAAGGGCCGTCGCCACGCCGCGTCCGCGACCTGTCGCAATTCTTCGGCGCCGACCGACGGACCATTGCCCGCTGGCAGGTATTCTGGCGGGAGCAGATTCCGCAGACGCCGTTCTGGAAGATCACGCGCGGTCGTCTGCCGGCGACGGCCCAGAGCAGCATCCTGCCACGATCACTTGTGGAAGCATTCCTCCACGGTGCTGATCCCTGCCGGCCATGGGGAGATCTGCTGCGTTTTCTGTCACCGATCACGATCACGGGAGGCTTGCCGAGCGGGTTCTCCTGACGGTGGTCAACGGCCCGCAGAAGATGGGCGCGGACATCCGGGCGGGGCGCGACCTAAGGTGGTCACAGTCGTTTTTCGCCACTTTTGGAGGACGGTGATGACCAACACCCCTGCAGCACGTGGCTCCTTGTGGGGCCGGTTTCGCTTTGGCGTGATCGGTGCGCTCTTGAGCGCGCCGCCGCCGCGTGGCCAACTCAAGGAGACCATCCGCGCCCTGGCCGCCAAGACCTGGACGCATCCCGTGACGGGTTGCGATGTGCACTTCGCCGCCGTCACGATCGAACGCTGGTACTACACCGCGCGGCGCCAGCAGGACGATCCGGTCGGCGGGTTGCGTCGCGCCGTCCGCAAGGACTGCGGGCAAGTGTCGCTGCCGACGGCCGTGGCCGAGCGTCTCCGCCGCCAGTACCACGAACACCCGCATTGGACCTACCAACTGCACTACGACAACTTGGCGGCGCTCGTCAAAGCCGAGCCGACGCTGGGGGCGTTGCGCTCCTATGCCACGGTCCGCCGCTACCTGCAGGCTCACGGTCTGGTGCGCCAGCCCCGGCCTGGGCCCCTGGCATGCCGGCGAAGCACGCGCCGCCGAGCGCCGCCAAAAGCGCGAGGTCCGCAGCTTCGAGGCGGAATATGTCGGCTCCCTCTGGCATCTCGACTTCCACCACGGCTCCCTCAAGGTGCTCAGTCCCCGCGGCCAGTGGCAGCATCCACTCGCGCTGGCCATTCTCGACGACCACTCGCGCCTGTGCTGCCATGCCCAGTGGTACCTCTCGGAGACCGCCGCCGACCTGGTCCACGGCCTGGCGCAGGCGATCCAGAAGCGCGGCTTGCCCCGGGCCCTGATGACGGATAACGGCGCGGCCATGGTGGCCGACGAGGTCGCCCAGGGACTGCTTCGCCTGGGAATCGTGCACGAGCGGACCTTGCCGTACAGCGCCTACCAGAACGGCAAGCAAGAGGCCTTCTGGGGGAATGTCGAGGGGCGGCTGCTGGCCATGCTTGAGGGGCACCCCGACTTGACGCTCGCCTTCCTCAACGAGGCGACGCAGGCCTGGGTGGAAATCGAGTACAACCGCGCCGTGCATCGCGAACTGGCCTGCGCTCCGGTCGAACGCTTCGCCAAGACGCCCGACGTGCTGCGCTCTAGCCCCAGCAGCGACACCCTCCGCGAGGCCTTTCGCCTCGAGGTCACACGCCGCCAGCGACACAGCGACGGCACCATCTCCCTCGAAGGGGTACGCTTCGAGGTCCCGGCACGCTTCCGCCACTTCCGCGATGTCGTCGTTCGCTATGCACGCTGGGACCTGAGCCGGGTCGATCTCGTCGACCCACGCCACGGCACGCTGCTCGCCCCCCTCTATCCCCTCGACCGCGCCGCCAATGCCGACGGCCGCCGCGCCGTCGTCGAACCGCCGACCGGCACCGATGCTGTCGCCGCCGAACGCCAACAGCCCAGCGCGCTGCCGCCGCTGTTGCAGCGGATCCTCGCCGCTTACTCGGCTACCGGCCTACCGCCTGCCTACCTCCCCCAGAGAATCCCCAACCAGGAAGAAGGTGCCTCATGAATAGCAAAAAATTGCTGGCCCTGTGGGGCCTGAAGTGGAACCCGTTCTCGCCGGAGTTACCCAAAGAAGCCCTGCTCGTCACCCCCGCCATCGAGAACTTCGCCTGGCGCGTCGAACAACTCGTCCAGGAAGGCGGCTTCGCCCTCGTCTCGGGCGAGCCGGGGACCGGCAAGTCGGTGGCCCTGCGCATCGTCGCCGGCCGCCTGGCGGCCCTGCGTGACGTCGTGGTCGGCGCCCTCGAACGGCCCCAGTCGAAAACCACCGACTTCTACCGCGAGCTGGGCGACATCTTCGCGGTCAAGCTCAGTTCCTCCAATCGCTGGGGAGGCTTCCGTGCTCTCCGCGAACGCTGGAAGGCTCATGTCGCCTCCACACGCATCAAGCCCGTGCTGCTCATCGACGAGGCCCAGGAGATGACTGCCGACGTGCTCAGCGAGCTGCGCATCCTCTCCAGTGCCGACTTCGACTCCACCGCGCTGTTGACCGTCGTCCTCGCCGGCGACGGCCGACTGCTCGAACGGTTGCGGCACGAGGACCTCATCCCCCTGGGCACCAGGATCCGCACCCGACTCCTCCTGGAGACCGTCTCGCGCGAGGAACTCGCTCAACTGCTCCGCCATGCCCTCGCCACGGCCGGCAATGCCACCCTCATGACCGCCGAACTCCAGGGCACCCTCGTCGATCATTCCGCCGGCAATTACCGCGTGCTCATGACCATGAGTGCCGAGCTGCTCGCCTACGGCATGGCCCACGAAATCCAGCAACTCGACGAGAAGTTCTACCTGGAAGTGTTCCAGGCGAAACTGCCCCGCCCCGCAGCCAAGAAGAAAGCGAGGGTGTGATCATGGGTGTGAACATGGGTATGAACATGCCCGCCGTGGATAACCTCCTGCCTGTGGTGCGTATCGGCGACATTCCCCACGAGGGTCAGCCCCAGCGCTGGCTGGTCGAACAACTCTGGGGCGACTCGTCGGTCGGCGTCATCGGCGGCGCCCCCAAGTGCGCCAAGACCTGGCTGGGACTCGATCTGGCCCTGAGTGTCGCCACCGGCACCGCCTGCCTGGGCAAGTTCGCCGTGCCCCACCCCGGCCCCGTCCTCGTCTACCTGGCCGAGGACGCCTTGCCCATCGTCCGCGAACGTGTCGCCGGCATGGCCCAGCATCGTGGTCTCCAACTGGCCGCCGTCGATATCCAGGTCATCACCGCCCCGACCCTCCAGCTCGATCGCGAGCCGCACCGCAGCCGCCTCTTCGAGACGGCACGTCGCCTCCAGCCACGCTTGCTCGTGCTCGACCCGCTGGTTCGCCTGCATGCCATCGACGAGAACCATGCCGGCGACGTCGCCGCGCTCCTGGCCTACTTCCGCTCCCTGCAACGCCAGCTCGACCTGGCGGTCATCCTCGTCCATCACACCCGCAAGAACGCCGCTCCCGGCGTCGCTGCCGGCCAGGGACTGCGCGGTTCGGGCGACCTTCATGCCTTCGGCGATTCCAACCTCTACCTCCGACGCACCCGGGAACACCTGGTGCTGTCCAGCGAGCATCGCGCTGCCCCGGCTCCGCCCCCGGTCGCTCTGCAACTGTGCGCCACCGACTCCCGCACGACCCACCTGGAAGTGATCGCCGACAGGCTCGACCGCCCACGCAACCTGCAGGACCAAGTGCTCGAGCTGCTGGCCCCCAACGTGGTCCTCACCCGAGCCAAGCTCCGCGACATGCTCGGGGTCAAGAACGAGCGCCTGGGCGAGGCCCTGCAGACGCTCGAACGAACTGGCCGCCTCTGCCGCACCGCCACCGGTTGGCAACGTCCCGACTGACCCCAGCAGCACCGTTCCCGTTCCCCCCTCTAGAGTTAGAAGGGAACGGAACGGTCCTGGGCCACCGAACTGCTGAGGAGGACCGCACCATGCCAGGTGTCGACTTCGACTGCTTGCGTGCCGAGATCACCATGGAGCAGGTACTCGACTTGCTCACCTTCGAGCCGACGGCACGCTCCGGCCAGCAATGCTACGGCCGCTGTCCCTTGCATGAGTCCACGTCCAAGCGCAGGCGCTCCTTCTCCGTGAACCTGGCACTTGGCCGCTACTACTGCCACCGCTGTCACCGTCACGGCAACCCGCTGGAGTTGTGGGCGGCAGCCACCAAACTCCCCCTGCATCAGGCCGCGATCGATCTCTGCGAACGGCTGGGACGACAGGTTCCCTGGATTCATCACTGGTGACGACCACCCACACCAACCTTGTCACACCCCACCAACGGCACAGAGAAGAGGCCACCGGTACTTCGGCACCCGTCACGCCGCGGCGCTCCCATCGATTATCTCGAGCGCGGGAGCATCGATTATCTTGATCGCTCTCAGTTGCAGGCCTTTCGTGGCCTTGCCATGAGAAGGATCGCTAATCAAGAAACGTAACAACATCAGGAACCGGTGATACCGCAGATAATGCCGATCCCCTGTGATGTGATGCACTACTGTCTTTTTGACTCAACGGCATCAATCAATCTGCGCATGGCAACGGCGGCTTTCTGGACCATGGCAAGTAGTCCTTTCCGTCCCTTGATGCTTGTTTTGGCCGCCTCATAAATGTGCAGCCATGCTTTGCTGAGCCGCACCAGCTCAGCCAGGTCAACTTTGGCGCCGTAGGTCTGCGCTTTCTTGCGAGGCCGGCCACCATGGGGGTGAGGCGATGGCATTTTCGCCCTGAGCTTCCGTCGCACTTCAACCGCAGTCCAGTGGTGCTGCTTCGCGTTCAGCAAAGCGGCCCACCGCTTCTTGGCATCCTTGACCGTCCGCGTAGCCTTCACAACGCCCAGGGGAATCTGCCATGACTGAAGTTGCTTAACCTGGTCAGCCGTGAAGTCCTGGCACAACTGGACCCTCAACCCAAGCGAGTTGTCGCTCTTGAAGCCGCATGCCCAGGACAGCTCTCGCAAAGTGACCTTATCCAGCAGGCCGGAGTCGTTGACAAACTTACCGACGGCGCGGTGCCAGGTTAGATTGTCGCTAACATTCTTGAGCATCTCCCCAAGCTCGGTGAATTTCTCACGTTCGCCGTCGTCAAGAGCGGCAAGGACCCTGTTGCGAACGATTTCGCGCGCATCTTCGACCTTTGCCATGATTCTCCCCAGCTCTTGCGTTGAGAAAAGACTAGCACTGGTATTGCCGTAAAGCAATAAACCACGCCAACGGCCGAGCACGTTGGAAGTTTCGCGAAACTTCGATGACGCCCCGATTGACTCGGATCACTCGCAGAAGGTATCATTGATGGTGTTGGGGACACATTCTGGGAGCGATCAAAAATGGCCAGCAAGGAAGCTACGGAAAAGAACATTGCCCACGAACAGTCGCAGGGCGTTGACACGGTGGCAACCAAACTTCCTTCGTCGATCGAGCAGGCCGCCGAGAACGTCAAACAGACGACGGCGGCGACTTATCTCCTTGCGTCCCTTGCGCCGGTTTTCGGCCTCGGCAATCAGGTCGAGGTCTTCAAACTGTATCTCGACGACATCATGAAGTCTGCTGGTAATCCAACCGACCCCATCGAGCGCATGCTGATCGAGCAGCTTGTCCTTGCTCACCACAACATCGGCCGGTTGCACGTTGCCGCTGCCACGGCCAGAAATGCTGAGGAAGCCAACGTATATAATGCTGCCACTGCTCGCCTGACGGCCGAATTTCGACGCAGTGCCCTGGCCTTGCGAACCTACCGCATGCCGCTGGCCGAGAAGCCCAGGAGCCGGCCGAGTCACAATGGGGCCGGCATCAGCGTCAACGGCAGCCGCAGTGCCGAAAAGCAAGGTAAGGCGGCGCGAACTGTTTGCAGCACCGAACTGACAAGTAACAACCGTTTGAACGGCTACTTCCATGAACGTGCCGAACCCCAGGCGCCAGGCGGCAGGAAAAGTGAACCGGTTGAAGCGTAAGGGCTTGACGCCGGAAGGCCAGGAAAAGCTACGCCAATCAGCCCTCCTTCATCGGCCTTGGAGCCACGCCACCGGTCCTATCACTGCCGAGGGCAAGGCCCGCGCCGCCAGCAATGGCAAGGTCCGCCAGAAAGGCGACAGATCGGTTCGGGAGTTGCGCCGGCTTGCCGGAGCCATCGACGCGCTCGTGGACAACATGGCCGCGCTTCGGCGGTGCTGCTGCGGCTAAGTTTCACGTAACTTGCTCTCTTCCACAGAGCAGGCCCCCAGATCGTCCAGGACGGCTCAGGACAGCGTTGCAGTGGGCCAGATAGCTACAAACCGCCTTGAGCACCTGGACGCCTTTCTGGGCCTTCCAGATGCCCTGGAACTGGGATCTGGCTCTGGGATCGCGTCATCCGAAACCAGGCGCAACAAGCTTCCGGAAACTGATCCAATCTCCTTGCAAAGTCTCACATTTTCCATCGCCTGAACAGCATTGACGGAAGCCCTTGGCGCACAAGCGGATCGACCAAAACTCTCGCCCAAGCGCCAAGGACCCGTGTCCTGCAGTTTTGCCGGAAGTCTCCATACGCAAGTGCGCTTTTTGTTGGGCGTCACCGAGTTATGATAACCGGGCCACCGACCGCCTTCCGTCCCTGGTCTGCGACGGCCTCCAGGTCCTACTCCGGGGCCGGTTCCAGGGCCTGGTTTGGCGGCCGGTGAGGCCGCCTGCAACCCAGCCTCCAGACCCTGCTTTGAGGTGGGCTTCAAGCGGCTCGCGACACGGCCTCCAGGCCACGATCCAGGCGGCCTCCGAGGCCACTGAAACCACCCCTCAGAGGCGTGTTTCGAGGCTGGGTCCCAGGGGCTGGTCCGGCATGGTATCTGGGCCTCTTGCCGACCACCGCGCCGCCCAGATCGGCGGACCTCGCGCCGCAGCCTTGACCGGCTCCCCGGACGTACTGTCGGATGCCAGGACGGCCGCCCCATTCGGGAGGTTGCCAGTTGCCCGCCGGCGCGGCAGTCGAAAGGGCAGTTACAGCCCGTCTTGACCCCTGCCTTCAAGGCCCCGGCAGCCGGCTGCTGACGGGGTAAGGCATGACGTCGTGGACCACGAACGAAGTGGAAGCCACGGCTTTCTGCCGATCGAGCCTGTGATCCTTGACCGCGCCCACCGTCGCGAATGTCAACGCAGCAAAGGGCGTGAGATACCACGTCTCATGCATCTGTTACAAGCCTTTGGTGATGTGATGGACACGCTGGTTAATGATCTGCAGGAGCGAAGGCCATTCCAGGTTGATGGCGCAGCCGAATTGCTGGCGCAGTTGGTTCAAGTGTGTGTAGGCAAGGATCGCCGCCTTGCCGGGGGACTGACCCAGAAGATACCGCTTGTATGGCTCGGGCATCCACGTGTTGCCAAGTGTGGTGGCGAAAAGATGACGGAAGTCCTTCAACGTCGCAGCCGGCGGCCATCGTAGTTGGGTCGCCAGCCCCCGAAATTCCTGCTCGATGTGGTCGTAGTTCAATCCCCCCGCCTTGCGTATTAGTTCGACTCTCAACCTCTTCCGGCCAGCCGCGTCGAGGGACTTGTGCCGGGCACAGCGGTTGCGAAATTCTGCAATCAGGTCTGCAAGAGAGGTCCCGCGCAGAGGAACGTGCTCTCGTCCGTCATCGACGGTGCGCCGCTCGTAGAGCAGGCCATGGTCCGCTCCGGCCCGGAGAAGATCCCAGAACGAGCGCAGCTCCTCGACCAGGGGTAGTCGTTTGTCGCGTTTACCCTTGGTTCGATACGCCAGTTCGGGCAAGCAAAGGACGCGGAGCCACTCGGCGTCGAGATGCTCCCGGAAGAGCATGCACGGCTCGGCCGCCCGTAGACCGAACAGGATCATCGGAACGAACAGCCTCAGTTGGTACTGGTCGCATGCCTTGAGAAAGTCGATGGCCATGCCCACGGTAATGTCGGGATCGGCAAGCGGATCGCCTTGATGAGCCGGCCGCGAGCCGGAATCGCGCCGGAAAGGGTTGCGAAAACCGTCCGGCAGCAGGTTGCCGCGGTCGCGGTCGCTTGCCCATTCGTATGCAGCTCGGACGGTGTCAATGACAAACGCCTGGCTTTTCATCGGTCTGGAGGCGGCATTGGCTTTGCCCTTTCCGGTGACGTAGCGATTGGTCAGGAAGGCGGCGAAAGCCATGCGAAAGTCGCGGTTGACTCCGGCGACATGTGCATGCGTCTTGCGAATCGGCGGCTGGCGGCAGAAATCCAGGTAGTGATTGAGGGCCGCTGTGTAACGGGCGACAGTTGCTGGTTTCATGTCGCCAGCATTGGCCCTCTGCTTCAGGTCCATCAAATAGAGTGAAACCAGTTCCTCGTGGGACAGTCGCCGATGTCCGCCCCGGCCGGACGATCGAAAGTGGGTCAGTCGTTCGTCGATTTGCCTGGCGCGGGCGATAGCGGCAACCAGGTCGCCGTCTACACGGTTGCTGAGGTTGCGCTTGACCTGCGGATCCCACCACTGGAGAACGAAATGACCAGCACGCTGGTAGATGCGCACGCGCTGCGGCGCCGCCACGCCCGGCGGAAAATCGCGTACCCAGTGGAAGCGGTGTTTTTCACCGTACTCGGCAACCCATGGGCCGGGCGTAGATTTAACCTTGGAAACCGTGTCCGAAACGTTGGTGTCGATCTCGCATTCCAGTTCACCATTCATCCTGCGCCCCCTTTGAGATGCAGGAAAGGGAGATGACCGCGCCCATGGGCGGAATCCCAGTCAGCAGCTTCTTGAAGGACCGGCTAGAAGCTCAGCCTCGTCAGGTAGCATATGATTGCCAAGACCCACCGAACCGCTGTTGTCGCCATTCCACCCCAGGAGGTCTGGGCGCCGATCCAGGTCATACGGCAAGAGCATGACCGTCAGTTTCGCCGCTGGATGCCCCACATCAACCTGTTGTATCCCTTCGTTTCGACCGAGCAGTTTGGCGAAGCCGCGCCCCGACTCACAGATGTCTGCGCGAGGATCGCTCCGTTCGCGATAGCCTTGTCCGAGTTTCGGATGTTCCGCCATCCCTCAGGAACGGCCACGCTCTGGCTCGCGCCCGAACCCGCGCAGGCGCTGATCGCATTGCAAGCAGCCCTCCAAGCCGCCTTTCCGGAATGTGATGACCTGTCACGCTTTCCTGCCGGTTTCACTCCGCACTTGAGCGTTGGCCAGGCCCGAACGGCGCACGAAGCTGAACAGCTCCTGCATCATCTCCAACAATCGTGGCAACCGATTTGTTTCGACCTGGATGCCCTGGCGATGATACGACGCCAACAGGACGGGCCCTTCGTGATCGACCGTTGGGTCTCCCTGGTGGCCAGCGCCCTATGACAACGCCTACTTTCGCAGCCAGTCGGCCAAATCCTCAGGTAGAGCATTACGATTCTCGGCGGTGACTTGAATCAGATGGGCATCCGTTTGCTGTTTCACTTCCGAAATCAGCCCTCCGCCCTTCAAGGCAACCGTGGCAACGACCAGGAACTTGCTGTCAAGCAGGCGTCGAACTGCCTCGACAAACGGTTCGCAGTGCAACTCCATCTTGCCGATTTCGTCGATCACAAAAGCATCCATGTCTTCATCGACTTTTTCCAACTCGGCATGCACCAGCGGCACCAGCCGCTCCGGTTCAACGCCGTAGCGCCCCACTTTGATTCGAGAGCGCGACCTTGTGTGCGCCAGCACGCATCGCAACCCTGACGAAAGCCCGATCGCCTCGAAGCCGACACGTTGGCCGCGCTCGCGCAGTTCCTCGGTGTAGAAACCCGACAACCGCAAGCCGGCGGTCAACTCGACGAGCCGAAGGATGACAGTCGTCTTGCCACAGCTGGGGTTGCCGGTAAGCAGGACGTTCTTCGCGTTGGACGGAATTGTCATGGTCATCACGTCGTGGCCACGGCATGCAGAGGTTTCGCGTCTTGCCCCTTCGGTGTAGACTATTCGGCAACCATGGGAGGATAAGCGATGCGACGACCGTTCTTGGTGGTGGGACTGGCGCTGCTTGTGGCATCGGTTACGCCCGTGCCGGTGCAACCAGCCGGAGCGACTGGAGCGGACGGTCCGTCATTACCGGCCCAGACCGCGAAGAAGGTCCGGCAGATCATTGCGCATCGTGGTTCGAGCAGCGATCGGCCCGAGAATACCCTGGCCAGCTATCGCCGAGCCATCGAGGCCGGCGCCACCGTGACGGAATGTGATGTCCGCACTACCAAGGATGGAATCCTGGTCAGCCTGCACGATGCCGATGTCAGCCGCACTTCCAATGGCAAGGGATTGGTCGGCGACATGACGCTGGCCGAATTGCGACGCCTCGATTTCGGTAGCTGGTTCGATCCGAGATCTAAGGGCGAGCGCATTCCGACGGTGCAGGAAATCCTGACGCTCTGCCACGGAAAAATAGACGTCATGCTCGATCTCAAGGAGGCTGGGCAAGCCTATACCGAGAAGGTGGCCGCCCTGGTTCACAAGCACGGCGAGCCCAAGCGAACCATCCTCGGCGTGCGCAGCGCCGAGCAAGCCCGGCAGTTTCGCAAGCTGTTGCCGGAATCCCCGCAGATCGGACTGATTCCAACGACAGGCAACATCTCCGCGTTTGCTGACGCCGGTGTGGAAACGATCCGCCTCTGGCCGAAGTGGTTGACCGACAAGTCGCTCGTCGCCAAGGTGCGTAAGCACAAGAAACAACTTCACCTGAGCGCCCCGAAGGGAACGAAAGAGGAAGTGCTGCCGCTCTTGGCCTTTGAGGCGGAGTCACTTTCAAGCGACGATCCCGCCCGGCTGATCCAAACGCTGCGTGAGATCGCCGGCGGGCACGCGGACGACAACCACAAGCTGGTCAAGGTGGTTCCAGGCCGCCGCCAGCTCTTCGTGGACGATTACGTCATCGCAGAAAAGACCGGCGTGACGCGCGAGCTGGGCAAGGTCACCAAGGCCAACGGCGGCAAGCCGATCTTCACCGATGGCTGGTTCTACGGGACCGTGCTCCACGACCAGGGCAAGTTCAAGTTGTGGTATCGCAAGCCCGGCAGCCAGGGCTATGGCTTTGCCGAGTCGGACGACGGCTTGCATTTCGAGAAGAAAGCCGATGTCAAAGGCATTCCCTTTGCCGGCGACTACAACCTCGCCGTCGAGATCGACCCGAACCAATCTGATCCAAAGCACGGCTACATCGCCAGCTATGACGCCAAGGGGATGGCCGCCGGCCTGGCCTACTCCGCGGACGGCATCACCTGGACCCCGGCTCATGGCGGCAAGGCTGTCACCTACCGCGCTGCCGACAGCTACAACCAGATCCTCTGGGACAGCGAGGCCAATCTCTACCGCCTGTTCACTCGCACCGACTTCGGCACCGGCGGCGGGCCGCTGGCCGGCACCGTGGCCAGGGACTTCGAGGTGCGCGGCACGCGGAGCATGACCAATCCTGACATCCATAAGAACCCCGCCGACTGGAAGCTCGCCCGCCACTGGCATTTCAATCGCGAGGGGCCAAAAGAGTACCTGCGGCGGCAGGTCTATGCGTTGAGCTGCTGGATCCACGAGGGCATCTACTTCGCCCTGATGGCGGTTTACGAGTACCCCGGCGATGTGAGCGAAGGCAAGAAAACCGACCACAAGACGCGCCACGAACGCGACGTCATGAACTTCTACATCGCCACGAGCCGGGACGCTGACTCCTGGGACCTGAGCTGGGTCTACGCGGGCCGACCGATAGTTCCGCGCGGCCCCGCTGGTTCGTTCGACATGGACATGGTCTTCCCCAGCTCCACGGTCGTGACGCACAAAGGTGAGCACTGGCTGTACTACGCTGGGGCCAACGAGCGGCACGGCACTTTCGAGATCAAGCCGCCTGTGTTGTTCGAGCGGCAGCACGCCGTCGGCCTGGCCAAGCTGCGCCTGGATGGTTTTGTCTGCCTTGAGGCAAAAGCGAAGCTGGGAACCGTAGTCACTCGGCCCTTTTTGCAGGAAGGGAAAGAGCTGCAGGTCAACGTGGACGCCAAACGGGGTGAGGTCATGGTTGGAGTGCTGGACGAAAAGGGGCAGCCAATCCGAGGTTTTTCCGGGGACGATGCCCGCAACGCAGGCAACATCGACGAGCTGCGCTGGCAGCCGCGGTGGAAATCCGACGCCGACTTTGCGGCCTTGAAAGGCAGGACGATCCGGCTGAAGTTCACGCTGCAGAACGCCAGGTTGTATGCATTCCAGGTGCGGTAGGTGAGTGGAGTATAGCTCCTGGTGTTGCGTGACCGATTGCTCGTATTCTCTTTCGGACGGGTGAGCCCATGCGAAACGCGATGATCGGCCTGGTCTTTCTGGCGCATTCGGCATCGGCATTCGGGCAATCGAGAATGCCGCTGCTGATGCCGGACGACTTCAGCGAGCTGAACCTGGTCGGCTGGCGCGTCGAGCTGGGCACGCCGGACGCGAAGAATCCGCTCATCGAGGGAGAGATGCCCTGGGACGCCGGCGGCGTCGGCATACACGGATCGGTCTTCCGCGATCCCATCGACAGCAAGTGGAAGGCATATCTTGTTTGCACGCCGGCCGAGGCGATGCCAGACGATCCCAAAAAGCCATGGGCCTCGGAGAACCACGCACACCGCCGCGTGTGCCTGTTCGAGAGCGACGACGGCGTCCGCTGGACCCGGCCCCAGCTCGACAATGTAGCTTTCGGCGAACACAAGAAGACCAACATCATCTTCGATACCGACGACGGCGTCTCGGCCTATTCGTCCATCCTCGTCGATCCAGCCAACAAGGACTGGCCCTATGAGATGTTCGTGCTGCGCGAGAGCTGGAGCAAGGTGAAGGGGAAGCCGCCGCAGGGAAATGGCTATTACCGCTATCGCTCGCGGGACGGCCGGCGCTGGCAGCGCTTCGGCAACGTCGTCAACGATCCCATGAAGGGCGACCTGTGCTTCTGCTACCGCGACCCGAAGGAGGGCTACGTCGCCTATTATCGCCTGGGAGCGCCGGGTAAGCAGACCGATCACTTGCCGGTCTATGAGGATTTTCCGCGCCGCAGCTGCTTTCGGGCGGTCAGCACGGACGGCAACAAGTGGGTCAAGGACCCGATGATGGCCTTGACCAACGATGAGCGCGACCATCGCGACACCCAGTATCAGGAGTGCGTGCCGCTCAAGGTGCCGGGCGGCTACCTGTGCATGGTCACCATGTACCATCCGATCACGCAGACTCTGAACCTCCGAATGGCGGCGTCGCGCAACGGCCGGCAGTGGTGGTTTCCCGATCGCCGCCCCTGCTTCGACAACCCGCCGCTCGGCGAATACGGCGGCGGCATGATCTGGCAGAGCCAGTATCCCATCATCGACAAGGGCCGGCTGCACATCTACTACGGCGGCACCAAGGGACCGCACCGGCAAATCAGCGACACGCGCGCCCCTTCCAAGGACATCGGCTACCAGGAGAAGGTCATCGACCACGGCGCCCACTTCCTGCCGTTCAACTCCGCGTTGTGCCGGGTGTCGTGGCGGCATGATCGGCTTTACGCCCTGGTGTCGTCGGCCGGCGGCCCAACTGTTGGCACGGCCCTCACCAGGCCGCGAGACCTCGCCGGCAGGAAGCTGTTCGTCAATCTCGCCACGCGCCCGGCGAAATCCCAAGCATCGGCCAAGGATCATGAAGGCTACTTGCAAGTCGAATTGCTGGATGCCGCCGGCAAGCCCGTACCCGGCTTCAGCCGCGATGATTGCCCGCCGCTGAAGGGCGATCATGCGGAGCTGGCGGTGACGTGGAAGGGCGGTGACGTTGCGCCGGCGGCGGCCCGGCAGGCACGCTTTTACCTGCGGCGGGCCTTTCTCTACGGCTTCGAGTTTCGCGGCGGCCCAAAGGACGAGCGCTCTTCACAGCTTGAGCTGCGGCCCTACGAATGGACTGGACCCTACAGCAGGATGCGGGAGAAATACGCCACGCGCCACGACACCGGACTGTGCCTCGACCTGCGCGCTCCCTGGATGGCCGATGGCGAGCGACTCATCCTCCGCACCAGTGAGATCGTCGGCTACGACGCCGGTTACCTGTACGATGATCACTTCCCCGTGCAGGAGCAGGACGGCCGCGGCAAGAGTTACCGGCACATCCCGTTCAAGTTCCGGCCGGGAACTTCGCCCGGCTCGTTTGTCGCCGAATGCCGCGTGCCGGACAAGGGCTACTTTCGCCTTGGCCTCACCCCCGACAAGGACCATATCAATATCGACTTCACGGTTCGCAACGATCTCCCCCGCGTCATGGAGTACGTTGACTGGTACTTTTGCGTGGTTGGCTACGAGGCTCCGACCATCGGCGATCCGACCCTGGAGCGGACGTTTCTCTTCGACGGCAAGCGGCTGCGGTCACTGGCCGAGCTGAGCGGCAAGGGCAAGGGGGAAGAGATGTTTCTGGTGAAGGACTCGGCAGGATTCATCCCGCCCCTGCACGGCAAGCTCCCCCGCGGCCCCATCCAGGCCGCGGCGCCCATCGTGCTGGTTGAGGATGTCTTCGGCAGGCACACGGTGGCTCTGGCGTTCGACAAGGCGCACAGCATCTTCAGCAGCACGGGCAACCACTGCTTCCACGCCGATCCATTCCTGGGCCTCAGTCTGCAGCCTGGCGAGGAGCGCCGCATTCGCGGCCGGCTCTACGTCGCCGCCGGCTCGGCACGGCAGATCCTGGAGCGCTATCAAGCAGATTTCAAGCGCTGACGTCAGGCAAGCAAGCGGAGGGGAGAGGTGTGAGGCTGGCCCTCGACGATCCGCTCAACGCTGAATTTAAGCGCCAACGTTTTCGTCCGGAGTGGTTTTCTGAAGTACGTGGAGCCAACATGACCAAGAGCCTGGTGGAGAATCGACTTCGTGAACTGGGTATCGACTTGCCGGAGCCGCCCAAAGCGGTGGGCGCCTACGTGCCCGTCATCCGTACTGGCAATCTCATCGTGACATCCGGACAACTCCCCTGGAAAAAGGACCGCCTGGCTTTCAGCGGCAAGCTCGGTACGGACCTGACCGTTGAGCAAGGTTCCGAAGCCAGCCGGCTGTGTGCCATCAACGCGATCGCGCAGCTAAAGGTTGCGGCCGGCGATCTCGACCGAGTGCGGCAGATCGTCCGGGTCGAGGGTTACGTGCATTGCGGACCTGGCTTTCGCGAGCATCCCCAGGTACTCAACGGCGCTTCCGACCTGCTCAACGCCGTTTTCGGCGAGCGGGGCCGGCACACCCGCACCGCCCTGGGCATCCACGAAATGCCCCTGGACAGTCCGGTGCAATTGATCGTCTGGGCCGAGGTTGAATGAACGATCATGTTTCAGAAAGGGCACCCGCCATGAGTCGCGCCTTGATCGCTACGGGACTTGTGTGGTTGTTATCCTTCGGTCATTCATGCGTCCACGCCGCCGGCGAAGATGTCAGCGTCACGACGTCACGGCAGGTACATCCACTGCTGATTCGCAACGAAGCCGGCTCGTTGCTGCGAATCGTCATCACCGTGCCGCCTGGCAAGGACCAGCGCTTGCAGGCGATGCACTTCACGCTCGACGGCACCGACGACATTGGCGACCTGGAGTCGCTCAGTCTGTTCGTCACCGGCGACAAGCAGGAGTTTATGACGACCACCTCCTTTGGAAAGCCGCAGGTCGCCGCAAAGACACTCGTCTTCCGCGGCAATCTTATGCTCCGCCCCGGCGACAACGTGTTCTGGCTGTCTTGCCGGTTGAAACCGGCGGCTGACCTCATGCGCAGGGTGCGCGCGGCTTGCACGTCCGTCGAAACAACCACCGGCGCCTTTCCGGCGAAGGATGTCGCGCCGCAAGTCCGTCAGCGCATCGGCGTCGCCTTGCGCAAGCACAGGGACGATGGCGTCCATACTTATCGCATCCCGGCGCTTACCACAACGCCCAAGGGGACGTTGCTGAGCGTGTACGACATGCGCCGGCGCATGGGACGCGACCTCCAGGAAGACATCGACATTGGCCTGAGCCGAAGCGCCGATGGCGGCAAGACGTGGGAACCGGTGCGTGTCATCATGGACATGGGCAAGTACGGCGGACTTCCCGAGGAGCAGAACGGTTGCAGCGATCCGGGCATCATCGTCGATCAGAAGACCGGCGAGATTTTTTGCTTCGCCGTGTGGATGCACGGCAATCCCGGCAAGCACCAGTGGACTGGCGACGGCTCGGCGCCAGGTTACGAAATCGGCAATGCCGCGCAGATTCTCATGGTCAGCTCGAAGGATGACGGGCTCACCTGGACGAAACCGCAAAACCTGACGCGCAAGCTCAAGCCGGCGGAATGGTGGCTGTTCGCGCCGTCGCCGCAACAGGGCATCAACCTGGCTGACGGCACGCTGGTCATGCCCGTGCAAGGGCGTGACGCCAAGGGCGTTGAGTTCTCGACGATCATGACCAGCGGCGACCATGGCGCCAACTGGACTGTGGGCGCGCCAGCGTATAGCGGCGGCAGCGAGTGCCAGACCGTGCAGCTTGGCGATGGCTCCCTCATGCTCAACATGCGCAATGAGCACGAGCGCTTCCGGGCCGTGTTCGTGACCAAAAACCTGGGAACAAGCTGGCAGCCGCACCCGACCAATCGAAAGAAGCTGGTCGAGCCGAATTGCAACGGCAGCCTTCTCCGTGTCGATTACCTGGAAGCCGGTGAAAAGAAGCATGTGCTCCTTTTCTCGAATCCGCACACGCAGAAGGGGCGAACGCATCAAACCATCCAGGTCAGCTTTGACGATGGCCTCACCTGGCCCGGGTCGCACCATTTACTTCTCGATGAAGGCCGCGGCGCCGGCTACCCCAGTCTCACGCGCGTGGACGATCGC
>VGYC01000170.1 GCA_016873095.1 Planctomycetota bacterium
ACGTACGGCAAGATGAAGTTGTCGCCCATCGCTAAATCGCTGCGCGCCCTGATCCAAGCACCCATGGCGCCGACCGAGCAAGACGCCGCCGTGTAACGTCCACGCCTCCGACCCGCGCTCACCCCCTGGTCCCGTCCCCCGTCCGCATCGCGTGCCCGGCCTCTCCGCGCCCGCGTCGCGTCATCCCGTCACCCCGCGGCCCCGCGCCTGCCCCCCCGCCGGCCCAGCAACGCAACTGGCTCGCGCGGCAAAGCAAGAGCCGTTGGCCAGAACGACCGATTGGCCCGGCCACGGCCCGGCCATTGCCGGGCAAGTCGCTTGCGCATGACGTATAGTTGCTCATGTCACCTACCTGTCGAACCTGGCTGCCATGTGATGCGTGGCTGCGGATGGCGCTGGCCCCGGCCCTGGTATTCATCGCCCTGGCCGCTGACCATGCTTACTTGCTCGATTTCTGGCATCATCTGGCGCGCGGCCGGGCCATCGTCGAGCAAGGGGCCATGATCGATCACGACCTGTTCACCTTCACCATTCACGGCCAGGCATTTCAAGATGTCAACTGGCTGACGCAGGTAGGCTATTTCCTGCTTTTCGATTGGGGCGGGCTGGCGCTGGTGCGCGTGGTCAACGCCTTGCTTTTGGCGGCCACTCTCTTCTGGCTCGTCGTGATCTGCCGCCGGTCGAGCGCCTCCACCGGGCTGGCGGCGGCGGCGGCCGTCGCGGTCTTTCTGGGCATGTGGCAGGTGCTCACCATCCGGCCGCAGTCGCTCTCGTTCCTGCTGTTCGTCGCGGTTTACGATTTCCTGGATCGGGCCGAGCAAAGGCCCGCCTGGCTGCTGGCCATACCGCCGCTCCTGGGCTTGTGGGGCAACCTGCACGGAGCCTTTCCGGCGGGACTCATGCTCATCGGTTGCTATCTGCTGGGCGCGGCGTGGCAGGGATGGCGCGCGGGCCGGTTGTTCACGAGCACGCAGACCTGGCAGCTGCTGGCCTGCCTCGCAGCCAGTCTGCTGGCCACGCTGCTGAACCCTTATGGCTGGGGCATCTACCAGTTTGTCGGACTGAACTCTTATCGCTCGGCCACGCGGGGTGTGGATGAATGGCTGCCCCCAAGATTGGATCTGTGGATCGGTCAAGTCTGGATCCTATCGATCGTGCTCATGGCAGGGCTGATGGCGGCACGCTGGCTCCAGACTCGACAGCTGCCGCGGGCCCGCGACCTGGCGCTGTTCGCCTGCTTCCTGCCGCTGTCGATCCGGTCGACACGGATGGTGCCGTGGTGGCTGATCGTGTGCGCTCCGCTGGCGACGGCCTGGCTGGCGGAAACTGTTGCCGCGAGCGCGTGACGATGTCGAGGCGAGTCGCCGGCCATCGCTCGGCGCGGGACTGGCACTGGCGGCGCTGGCGCTCATGTCTCTGTTGAGCTTGCCCGGTCTGCAAGGCCACAACCCTCTGCTCGCCGGCCGGCGCGACGCGCCGCGCCTGGAGGAACAGCTCGAAGAAATCCACCGCTTCCTGGCGGATCGCAACACGGGCCACCGCATTTTTTGCCGCTTCGATTGGGGAGAGTATCTGGCGTGGTCGCTTGCTCCGCGCGCCCTGGTCTTCATGGATGGCCGGAGCGATGTCTTCCCTGACCGTGTCTGGGATGAGTATAGCGCCATCACGCTCGGACAGCCGGACTGGCAAGAGATCCTTGACAGGTACCAGGTGGACGCGCTGGTCCTGGATGTCGAGTATCACGCTCGATCCGGCCTCTTGCCGCATGTCGAGAGTTCCCCGCGCTGGCGGCGCAGCCATCAGGCAGGCCCGGCGGTCGTTTTCCTGCGTAACCATCCCTCATAGCAGCCGACGCGGTCGCAAAGGGTCTGGCCTCCACGTCCGGTTGCGCGATCCTCGAGCAACTCCCTCATGATTACGATTGCCTTTCCGCAAGCCGGCATTTAAGATTTTACTTGTTCCATCACGTGCCGGTCCGGAGCTTCCATCATGTGCCGCCGAAACGTTCTCGTCCTGTTCGCGCTGCTCCCCATCGCTTGTGCTCGGCTGGAAGGCAACAGCGATCAGGATGTCCCCGGTCCCTATGAGCTGACAGCGGATGACATGCGCCTGGCACGCGAGCTGGCGGAACGCGATCTCGGCATGCCACGCCAGCCGGCCAGCCCTTCGGACCGCATCGTCTTCGTCAAGGTGGACATGTTGCCGGATGCACGCGCCGGCGCCGGCCAGCGACAGGTCATGGTGCACCACTATCGCTATCGCGGCGACCGGACCGTGCTCACGCATGTGGACCTCAACCGACTCGAGGTGCTGGGCGTCGAGACGCTGTCCCACTTTCCAACCGGTTTGGCGGCCGAAGAAGTGGAACGGGCCGAACGGCTGGCCCGGGCCGACGACCGCCTGCGGACCGTCTTCGCCGGGGACAGGCTTCGCGTGGAGGCCCGGCCAATCGATTTTGCGGCGAACCAGCCGCTGCACGGCCGCCGCGTCGTCCACCTGTTGCTCCGCGATGGCTCGAGCTATCTGTCGAGCCCGCGCGTCCTTGTCGACCTGTCCACGGATGCGGTCCTCGTGAACGAAGTCATCGATTGAGCTTTCATCGTTGAGTCGAACCCCGGAGTGTGACGCATGTTTCGCAAGCGATTGTCCACGATGGCGCTGCTTTGCCTGGCGGCGACCTTGCCCGTGCTGGCCCAGCCGGTGCCGGTGCCCAATCCCTTCAAGCCGAAAGTGCAGCCCGCCCCCAAGGTGTTGCCCAACGAGATCATCCAGGAATTCCCCAGCAACGACGTGGCCAGGACGGCGTGGAAGGTCCACTACGCCACCCAGTCTGGCTTCGGCCTGATCATCCAGGACGCGTACTTCAAGAAGAGCCCCATGGAGCCGTGGATGCAGGTGCTGGGGGATTGCCGCGTGTCGGAGCTGTTCGTGCCGTATCACAGCGGTAGTCCGCGTTTCTGGGACGTTTCCTACAACTTCCCACTTTGTCCGGCGACCAGGATCGAGGCCGGTCCGTTCGGCAAGCTGCTCGGCAAGCCGCCGACCGTCACCCAGGAAGTCCGCGACCGTGGCCTGATGTGGGTGCACACCAGCGGCTCGCGCCGCGGGCAAGCGCTCGTTCTGCGCGGCATCATCAGCGCTGCCAACTATCGCTACGCCATCGAGTACGGCTTCCAGGATGACGGGACCGTCAACTTCCGCGTCGGCTCTACCGGCCATAACTACGGCAGCCGCGAGTGGGAGTCGCACATGCACAACACCCTCTGGCGTATCGACGTCAACCTCGACGGCCCGGACAACAACTCCGTCTACGTCATGGAGCATCACGAGCCGGACGGCAACCCCGGTCGAGCCAAGACGACTCATGTGCCCTTCAACGGCGGCAAGGAAGGCTGGCACGACTGGGATCCCAAGAAGTTCACCATGCTCCAGGTCCGCAGCGAGACGCGCAAGAACGTCCGCAACATGCCGTTCGCCTACGACCTGATGCCGGCCCGCATGGGCAATTCGCGCCACTTCGGCGGCAAGAACGAGGCCTGCACTCAGCACGACTTCTGGGTTACCCGCGCCAGACCAAAGGAGATCTACTACACGCGCCTTCCCGAATACGTCGCCAATGCCGAGCCCGTCATGGACACGGACGTTGTGCTGTGGTACAGCGCTCCGTGCCACCACGAGCCGCGCTCCGAGGACGGCGAGATGAAGGGCAACAACTTCACCGGTGTCACCCCCATCATGTGGTCCAGTTTTGATCTCAAGCCGCGCAACGTCTTCGACCGCAGCCCGATGTTTCCATAGCCGGCGGGTCTGCAGCCGGCCGGGCCAACCGCTGCAGCTCAGCGGCCCGCTTCTCCCGCTGCGAACGTAAAAATGAACAGCGTATAAGCGCCGCTGTCGTTGACGGGGTGCGCCGTCGCCACCAGCCGGTAGGTCCCCGACTTCTGCGGGATGAACAGGATTCGAGCATTTTTGTTGTCGGGGCTGATGTCGTCGTTCTCGAGCAATTTCTTGCCGTGCGAGTCTTCCAGGCGCAGCCAGGCATCGACTTGCTGGCTTTGCATCTCGAACACATAGGTGCGTCCGGCGACGAGATTCGCCTCATGAGCCCGCTCGGGTTCGCTCTTGGTGAGCGTGCCCTTGAACTGCGTCTGCACGAACCGTGCACGGGCTTGCTTGACGAGAGCCGCCACGTCCGACCACAGGTTTCGCCAGGGTGGTTGTTCGGCCTCGGGCAGCTTGCTTGAGTCGCGCACGTCGGCCAGGTCCGCGCTTTCAAGCCAGGAACGCATCCAGAATGTCGCCTGCAACGTGTCGATCGGCTTGCGGGCGGCGATTAGCTCCTGCCATTGCCCGACATCGGCGCGAAGCCAGTCAAGCGCTTGCCGGCGCAGGCGTGCTTTTTCGGCGGCGTCCGACTTGCCCTCTCGACCGGCGGCAAGGAGCGCGGCGCGGGCAGCATGGTAGCGATGCCCGAGAATCGCGTCGGCCAGTTTCGGATCGGCGCCGAACACGACGCCGTAAAAATGTACCGCCTGACTGTAATCGCGCTTGTCCCGCAAGCAATACTCGGCCAGCGCGATCTGTTCGCGCGTGCTCGCCTTGCTTCCGCGCAGCACTTCGGCCATGCGCTTGTCCAGATCTAGCAGTTTCTGACACTCCGTGACCTGACGTGCAATCGCGGTGCGCTGCGGCGCGCTCGCCGGCAGTACGGCCAGCGCCGCCTTGCCACACTGAACGGCCTCCGCGAAGCGGCCCAGCTTCCGGCAGGTCAGTACCAGTTCGCGCTGAGCGTCGGCGTGATCCGGCTGGGCGGCAACGGCGTTCCGGTATGCCGTGATCGCCGCGGGCAAGTCCTTCCGAAAGCCTCGGATGACGCCCAGATTGTACCAGCCAATGGCGCTGGCCGGGTCAAGTGCGACCGCCTTCTCGAAGGCGGCGAGGGCCGCCGCATAGTCCCGGGCGTGATACCGCCCCGAACCCACACCTAGCCAGGCATTGGCGAACGTGGCATCGCACTCGACCGCTTTCTCGTAGGCCTGGGTGGCAGCCGGCCAGTCTCCCTGCTGCCGTAGCGCGCCGGCGAGACCGTTCCATGCCATGGCGTGTTTCGGATTCAACTCACGGATGATTATCTCGTACGCCTGGATGGCTCCAGCCTGGTCCTTCTGATTCGATCTGAGCACGGCGAGGTTGTACCAGGCGACGATTAGCCTGGGATCGAGAGCCAGGGCCTTCTGGTAGGCTGCCAGAGCGCCGGCCGCGTCTTTCTGACGGTTCAGCAAGGCGACCAGCGCCGTCCAGGCCAGCGGCGTGTTGGGGGCGATGTCCAGGGACCGGCGATAGGCGGCAATGGCGGCAGTGACCTGTTCCTGGCCGCGCAAGGCATTGCCGAGGTTGTACCACGCGGCGGCGCTTTCCTTGCGCACGGCGATGGCGGCGCGGAAGAAGCCCTCGGCGGCGGCAGGCTTGCGCTTGATGAGCAGTACCCCCAGCTGAAAGTTCAACCAGAAGTCGGCGGGATGCAGGGACTGGCCGCGGCGAAGCCAGGTCTCGTCCAGACCCTTTTGCCCATCGAGCCGCCGCGCCATCAGGTATAGTGTTTGCGGCGATAACCTGGCGAAAACCGCTGGATCCTTCAGGGCCTTGTCGGCGAGCGACTTCAGGGCTCGTGGCTTGCGCCACAACGACGGATCGCGCAGCGTTGCCGCCCAGGCGTCGGGATCAGCCTGACGGGCGATGTGCGACAACCTCTCCAGCAGTTCCCGCTTCTCTTCGCGCGACAGGCCGATGGCGAAGGTCCAGTCGTCGAGCGCGGCCAGCAATTGCTCCTTGATGGGCGATTCACGAATCAGGCGCGCCATGTCTTTTTCGTTGCCGGGTTCCGGATGGAATCCGAAACTGGCGAAGGCAAGCGGGTATTCGCGCTCGGCCAGGGCCAGGTTCATCTTCCCCTCAAAAAGCATGGAACGCTCCAGCCGGATCTGCTCGAGACGCTGCGCCAGACGGCGATCAGCGTCGTCCTGCCGTGTTTGCCTGGCAAGTTCCTGGATCCGCTCGATCCACCGTTCTTGGGAAGAGGTCTCCGGCTGCAGTGCGGTGGCGCGATCGAGTGCGGCCCGGGCAGCGTTGATATGTCCCAGCCAGCGCGCCGGCTCGTTGAGCAGCTGCACGACTCCGCCGGGCCGCTCCAGCTCGACTTGCAATTCCGTCCGGGCCTTGCTCGCCTGGCCCAGCGCCTCGCCAATGCCCTTGTCGGCCAGCGCCTGGCTGCGATCGGCCTCGGCCTGACGCTGCAACTCCTCGGCCAGCCGCGCGGCCTGGTCCTGCTGATACCAGATCCAGGCACTGCCGGCTCCTGAGACCAGGATCAGCACGGCTGCTGCCAGTGCCATCCACACATGCCGGCGCTTCTTCTCTTCGCGTGCCTGTACCTCTGCTGCTGCCCGGTCGATTTCCGCTTGCCTGAGCCGGTCTTGCAGATCGACTTGATACTTGCCGACGGCCTTGGCCACGTCGGCGGCGCTGGCAAAGCGGTCCGCGGTTTCCGGCGCCAGACAGCGCCGGCCGATGTCCAGGAGTTCGTGATCGGCGCCGCAGGCATCGAGACGGGCATGCGCGGCGCTGAGGTCTCCCTTCATGGCCAGGCGATGCGCTTCGCCGGCGCTGGGAGCGGCGAATGGGGCCTTGCCGGTCAGAATGTCGCACAGGATGCCGCCCAGCCCGAAGACATCGCAGCGCGGATCGAGATTCTCGATCTCGCCGCGCGCCTGCTCTGGCGCCATGTACGCCGGCGTGCCCAGCACTGCTCCCGCGGCCGTCTTTCCGTCGTCCGAGCTTGACGGCGACACCGAGCCGGCTACGCTTAGCGCCTCCGCCTCCATTTGCGATGCCGACGGCTGCTTGTCGTCGCCCATCACCTTGGCCAGGCCCCAGTCCATGACCTGCACTTCGCCGAAAGCGCCGACCATGATGTTTCCAGGCTTCAGGTCGCGATGCAAAACCCGGCGATCGTGGGCATACGCAAGCGTCTGGCAGATCTGCTCGAAGATGCTGAGGAAGCGTGGCAGGTCGTGGCTCGGTGACGGGCGTTCGCGCAGCAGCGCCGCCAGGCTGTGGCCCTTGATGAGCTTCATGATGAAATATGGCCGTCCATCGGGCAGGCGGCCCATTTCCTGCACCGGCGGAATGCCGGGATGTTGCAACTGTGCCGTCAAACGGGCCTCGCGGAGAAACCGCTCGACCAGACTGGGTTCCGCCGGGTCCAGGCCGATCAGGACCTTCAGCGCCAGAGGGCGCTGAAAGGTCTCGTCATGAACGCGCACTACCTTGCCCATGCCGCCGCGGGCAATCTCGCTGTCTACGCGGTACCGGCCAACGCGCTCCGGCAGGTCGCCACACCTTGCCGAAGCGTCAGGTCGCTCCGTGGCGTCCGATCCAAGTGATGTCGCCGCATCGTCCAGCCGTATGGCCAGTTCCGCCTGATACTGCGGAAATCGCTTGAGAAACTCTGCCGATGACAGTTCCTCGCCCCGCTGCTGCCGGGCCAGGCGTTCGGCAAGGATGATTTCCAGCGCATCGTCGGCGTCGTGCGCCAGCTCCGGAAAGCGTGCGAAGTATTCCTCCGCGCGAACGGCTTCTCCGGACCGCAAACGGTACTCCTGCTCGACCAGTATCAGATTGACAAGCAGCGCGGACCGGCTTGAACTGCTCGCCGGCAAGGCACTCTCGACACTGGGGCGTTCGCCGCGCTCCCAGGCTTGCTCGAAAACATCGAGCAGCTGCAAGCGCTGCCGCCAGCTCGGCATCGTCGCGGATTGATCGGGGCTCATGCCGGATATGATACCGCACTGACGGTCTGCCGAGAAGATTCACGGCGTGACGAGCCGCCACGCCGTGCCACTTCGCGCAGACCGGTTTTTGCGAATTGCTTACAATTACCTCATTGCGCTGCGCCCGAATGCTGGAATGACAAGGAAAGGAACGGATGCACATGAAGCAACGCTTGCTGACGCCTGGGCCAACGCCGGTGCCCGAAGAGACGCTGCTGGAGATGGCTCGGCCGGTGTTCTTTCACCGCTCGCCGGAGTTCCGCGAGATGCTGGCAGAGGTGCTGGCCGACCTGCAGTATCTGTTCTGCACCAAGAACGCCGTCGTCCCCTTGACCAGTTCCGGCACGGGCGCGATGGAGGCGGCGGTGGCCAATGCGTTGCCGGCGGGCAGCAAGGCCATCTGCGTCAGCGCCGGCCGCTTCGGCGAGCGTTGGCGAAACCTGTGCAAGGCGTTCGACATCGAGACCGTGAACGTGACGGCGCCGTACGGCCAGCCCGTGCCGCCGGAGCAACTTGCCCGCGCCCTCGCCGACCATCCAGACGCCAGGGCCGTATGTACCACGCTGAGCGAGACCTCCACCGGCGTGGCCCATGATGTGGCCGGGTTCGGCAAACTCGTCGCCGCCTCGTCCGCGCTGCTGCTGGTCGATGCCATCAGTGCCCTGGGAGCGATGGAATGCCGGGTCGACGGCTGGCACATCGACATGTGCGTGACCGGTTCGCAGAAGGCGCTGATGCTGCCGCCGGGCTTGGCGTTCCTGTCGGTGAGCGACAAGGCCTGGACGGCCATCGACGCGAATTCCAAGCCACGAGCGTTTTACTTCGACCTCAAGAAAGCGCGCGAAAAGCTGAAGACCTCGGACACGCCGTACACGCCGGCACACACGCTGATTCGCGCGTTGCGCGTAAGCCTCAAGAAGATACGGGCCGAGGGCATCGAAAACCTGTGGGCCCGTCAGGCACGCATCGCCAGGGCCGCCCGCGCCGGCTTCCAGGCACTGGGCCTCGAACTCTTCGCCGCCCGTCCGGCCGACGGCCTCACCACCGTCAAGATGCCGGCCAGCATCGACAGCACCACCTTGCTCGGCAAGCTGGAGAAGCAATACGGCCTGAAGCTGGCCAACGGCCAGGACAACCTCAAGGGCAAGATCATCCGCCTCGCTCACATGGGTTATATTGATCAGTTCGACGTCCTGGCCGGCATCGCCGGCGTCGAACTGGTGCTGAAGGAGATGGGTCATCCCGTCGAGCCAGGCAAGGGCGTGGCGGCGGCGCAGCGGGCTTTGGCTGAATCGGTCAAGCAAGGTTGAGGCATGCTCATGGCCGCTGCCGCGCTAGCACCGCGAGTCCGAATCATGGCTGTGTGCGACAGCGTGCGCGAACGCGGAGGGGAGCCGGGTGTATTTGACCTCCGGGGAGTTCGGCAGCAGATTCAAGCGGATGTGTTTCCGTTCGCTCCCAGGCGATTAGCGCTCTTCCTGCTTCTTTCAAGTCCACGCCTGGGAATGTACCCAGGTTATCTTCGGGTAATCAATGACCAGTCCGAAAAAGCGGTTTTCTATAGTCACCTGAAGCCGACGCCCCGATTTCAAGGCGAGGTAGAACTTCTAGCGATTCGACTTCGCATCCGCTGTTCATTTGCAACTCCAGGACGGTACACCGTCCAGGTGTGCTTCTTTCAAGAAGTGGGCACTGATATAGTAAAGGGTGAGACAGCAATTCAACTTGTTCAGAGCTAGGGAACCATTTCAATGAAAAGACCGCGCAAGACTCCTCGTCGCGATCAGCTTCTCGACATTGAACTAACGCCGATCACCGATCCGGCCGAGCAGGCCGCCCTCGACCGCGTGTTTCGCGATGAGAAGATCAGCCAGGAAGATCGCCGGATACTGAAGCAGCTGGTGAAGCCCAAACGTCATGATCGGAGCCGTTGAGCGCGAACGTGCATTCAAGCTCTTGACTAAGGCCCAGCTATCGCATGCAAGCTTGTACTTGACTGGAAGCCGGCCTCAATCGGGTAGTGGGAATCCTTGTTAATCCAATGGGTAACAGACTTTGGCAGTATCAGATTCTTGTTGATTTCGTCAAAGTGTAGAGGATCTCGAAGAACGACTACCAAGGGACAAGTCGTGCCAGCCGGACAGTCTACACGCACAACCTGATTTCCTCGGCTGAGTTCGAACTCGAGAATCGGCATCATCTCATGACTCAACCGCACCACGTCGACCTCCGCGATTCGGCTCCCCACTAAACAGTCAACCCTCATCCGGATTCAACATCTGCCGCACCACGTCATCCGGCACCGCCGCATAGCCGCTCGGTTCCATCGTCCAGCTGGCGCGCCCCTGGGAAAGGCTGCGGACCTTGTCGGAGTAGTCGAACATCTTGCGGAGTGGGGCCAGCGACTCGATGAGGCGCAGCTTGCCGCGCGACAGCATCTGCGTGATCTCGGCGCCGCGGGCGTTCATGTCCGCCGTCACCGGACCGAGATACTCTTCCGGGACCGTGACCTCGCAGCGCATGACCGGCTCAAGCAACAGCATGTTGTCGCGCAGGGCGCGGTGCACGGCATCGGCGCCGGCGACCTGGAAGGCCACATCGCTGGATACTTCCTCCTGCATCTGGCCGCCGACAATGGCCGCCTCCACGCGAATCACCGGATAGCCAAGCTCGCCCGAGGAAAGGGCGCCGCGGATGCCCTGCTCGGCCGCCGCGATGAACTCGGCCGGCAACGTGCCTTCCGCGATGCGGTTGACCACCTCGACCCCAAGGATGTCCTTCTTCGGCGTGAACTGCACCGTGATCTTGCCGAACAGGCTGGACGCGCCCGCCTGCTTGATGCATTCACCCTCGATCTTGACAGGCTTGCGCAGCGTCTCGCGGAAGCTGACGCGCGGCTGGCCGACGCGCACCTTCAGCCGAAAATCGCGCTCCATGCGGTGCTGCTTGACATCCAGATGCAACAACCCCATGCCGTTCATGAGCGTCTGCCCCGTGTCCGGATCGACGCGCCAGGTGAAGGTTGGGTCCTCGCGCCGCAACCGTTCCAGCGTCTCGACCAGCCGGTCCTTGTCGGCTGACGATTCCGGCTCGATCGACCGGCTCACCACGGCCTCCGCGAAGCGAATCGACTCCAGGACGATGGGATGCTGCATGTCGCACAGCGTGTCGCCGGTGATGGACTCGCGCGGGCCGATGATGGCGACGATGTCGCCGGCCACCGCCGCCGGCAGCTCATCGCGATGCCGTGGGTCGGCGTGAATGTGGTACAGCTTGCTGGCAAACTCCTTGATCTGCCGGCCTGGGTTCCACACGCGGCTGTTCAGCTTCAAGGTCCCCGAGTAGACGCGGACGTAGTAGAGATCGCCGTGCGCGTCGGCGTTGATCTTGAAGACCAGACCGCAGAACGGCTCCTTCGGGTCCGGCTTGCGCTTCTCTTCCTTGTTCTTCTGCGGATGCGTGCCGGCCACCGGCGGACGGTCGAGCGGGCTGGGCAGATACCAGCACACGGCGTCCATGAGCGGCTGGATGCCGATGTGCTCACGCCCGGAACCGCACAGCACGGGTTGAATCTGTCCCGCAAGCGTTTGCTCGCGGATGACGGTGCGGATCGCGTCCGGGGCGATGTCCTTGCCTTCCAGGTACGCCGTCGTCA
The DNA here is from genome assembly GCA_016873095.1 of Planctomycetota bacterium. Classification (GTDB taxonomy): domain Bacteria; phylum Planctomycetota; class Planctomycetia; order Gemmatales; family Gemmataceae; genus VGYC01. Next base: position 11,485 of record VGYC01000170.1, read on the forward strand.
GCCGGTCCTTGTCGTCGTGCTGGGTGAGGACTTCGAACAGCGTTTCGCGCCAGCGCGACGCCTCGGCCTTGAGCGCCTCCGGGATCGCGTCCTTGCGGAACGACTTGCCCTGCGACTTGGCATCGAAGTAAATCGCCTTCATCTCGATGAGGTCGATGATGGCGGCGAAGGGTGTGGCGCTGTCCTTGGGCGAGCCGCTGCCGATGGGGATGGCGACGACCGCCGGCTGGCCTTCGAGCCGTTCCTTGACCTCGGCCACGACGTTGGCAAAGTCGGCGCCGACCACATCCATCTTGTTGACGAACACCATGCGCGGCACGTTGTACTTGTCCGCCTGACGCCACACGGTTTCCGACTGCGCCTCGACTCCCTTCTGGGCATCGAAAACGACGACGGCGCCGTCGAGGACGCGCAGGCTGCGCTCGACCTCGGCCGTGAAATCGACGTGCCCAGGCGTGTCGATCAGGTTGATCGTGCAATCACGCCAGGCGAAGGGGACGCAGGCGGAGTAGATGGTGATGCCGCGGTCCTGCTCCTCGGGATCGTAGTCGGTGTCCGTGGTCCCCTCGTCGACGCCGCCGAGTTTGTGCTTGGCGCCGGCGTAGTAGAGCAGGTGCTCGGTCGTCGTCGTCTTGCCCGCGTCGATGTGGGCAATGACGCCGAGGTTACGGATTTTCGTGAGGTCGGTAGTCATGCTTGAAGCGTCCGTGGTAACATGCGCCGTCGCTGGCCGGCGCCGTTTTCTATTTTAGGGATGGCGGGCAAGAAGGACGTAGCTTGACCCGTTCATGGGGCATGCTAGGCTAAATCAGGTCCAGGTGGAGGACTCTAGCCATGGTGCGAAAGCTCTCGTGGGTCGCGGTCGTGCTTGGGACTCTCGCTGGGCTGTTGATCGGTGGGGCGCTGCTGTATCTCTTTTTTGGATGGCAAGTTTCAAGTGAATACATGATCTGGGACGGCAACTGGTGACCATGCGCTTGCGTTTCGCGCTCGCGCGAACCGCAGTTGTTAGAGGCTGCCAGCTGCGTTTTTTCCTTGCACGCTCGATTGATCGCCATGCGACATCACCCATGGATCGCTCTACTCCTCGGGACCGTCTCCGCGATGTTGATAGGCGGGGCCGCGCTCGTTTTCTTCGTTTCGGAACAACCTGCACCTGAGTTGAGGTGGGACGCAATCAAGCCACGGTCATCCCCATGAACGCCACCGACCTCCGCACCATGCAAGCTCCGCTGAAGGAGCGTTACCGCGACGATCCGGCCGCCGCCCTCTTGACGCTGAAGGCGGCAGGCGAACTCGGCGACGCCGTCACTTGCCGGGTCGAGACCGGCAAGGCGCTGGTGGAGGCGGGGCTGCATCCGGCCACCGGCGGCGATGGCTCGGCGGCTTGCTCCGGCGACATCCTGCTGCAAGCGCTGGTCGCCTGCGCCGGCGTCACCCTGCGGGCCGTGGCGACGGCTCTCGACATCCCGGTGCGCGGCGGCACCGTCCGGGCCGAGGGTGATCTCGATTTCCGCGGCACGCTCGGCGTCAGCAAGGAGACGCCCGTCGGCTTCCAGGCCATCCGCCTGTCGTTCGACCTGGACACCGACGCGACGGCCGAGCAAAAGGAGACGCTCATCAAATTGACGAAGCGCTACTGCGTCATCTACCAGACGCTGGAACGCTCGCCACGCCTGGAAGCATCCATCACGTAGGTCACCCGTGCGCGGATTGACTGCAAATCGACAAGTATCGCATCGTTAGCGGAACAGGCCGACCCAGAAGGCGAAGACTTGCGTCTGATCGCCGGGAGCGCGGTTGATGGGGAAGCCGAAGTCGAGCGCGATCGGGACGGGGCCCATCATGGGGACGGTCACGCGCAGGCCGAAACCGGCGGCGACGCGGTAGTCGCGGATGGCCATGCTGCTTTCGACCGTGCCGGAATCGACGAACGCGACGGCATACAGCTGATCATTGGCCAGGATGGGGATCTGGTATTCCAGGCTGTTGAGCATGAGGAAATCGCCGCCAACGTTGAAGCCGTTGACGCGCGGGCCGACGCCGCGAAAGGCGAAGCCACGCATGCTCATGAAGCCGCCGGCAAAGAAACGCTCGTAAACGGGCGTCTGGTCGCCGGCCCAGCCGAAGTGCCCGCGATAGGCGAGCACGTGCCGGCCGCTGCCGTCGGGACGCTGCCAGAGCGTGAAGTAGCGGCTGCCCTCGACGTTGAAGATCGGAAAGGTGAACGAGCCGAAACCCTGCTCGTAGGAGAAATCGACGATGCCACCTTCGGTGGGCCGCAGGTACGAATCGCGCGTGTCCCAGACGGCCCCGAGGCGCGGCCCGACGAAGAAGTTGTTGCCGAGCACCGACGTGTAATCGACCGGAGCGCCGGCGGGCACGCCGGAAACGTTGATATTCTCGACACGGGCGCCGATGTTGACGCCCCACTCGCGGTTCACCTGGTTGCCGACGCTGAAGCGGCCGCCGAACCGGCCTTCCGTGTACTCGTTGAACAGGCGGTTGTAGTAATAGCCGCTGGTCGTCAGGCTGTAGGGCCGATCGAACAGGAACGGCTCGCGGAAGGTGACGCTGTAGCGCTGCAACTGCGTGCCGGGGACAGCCTCGACGCGGAACTCCTGCCCGGCACCGCGGAATGCCCGCCCTTCCATGATGTCGGCGATGCTGGTCGGCGGCCGGAACAGGTCGAAGTTCTTCTCATTCAAGACGATGCTGCCCACCAGGCCGGCGTTGGAGTTCACGCCGGCGCCAAACATCAGGCTGCCGGTCGGCGCTTCCTGCACAGTGACCAGCACATCGTGGAAGCCGCTGTCGTTCTCCAGCACGGTCAACGTCGGCCGGATGCCTTTCTCCGGGTCGGTGTTGAAGATGCCCAGGCGCGCCAGATCGTTCTCGGCAATGCGCAGCTCGGGATAGCGCAGGATCTGGCCGGGATACAGGCCGACGACACGGCGAATGACGCGGTCCTGGGTCACGTCGTTGCCCACGATGATGACCTGACCTACCTGGGCCTGCGGCTTTTCCTTGACCTCGTAGACGACCTTCACCATGCCTGGCTGCTCGAAGAAGACCTCCTTCTTGGCCGCTACCTCGTAGCCGCGCCAGCCGTAGAAATCGGTGATGCTGCGGAGGTCGGCCGTGACCACGCCCTCGTTGTAATAGTCGCCCTTGTGCAGTCGCGGCAGCGTCAGGATCTGCTCCTGGTTCATCTGCGCCATGCCGACCACGACCACATCCTCGACCTGGTACTTCTGCCCTTCGTGAATGTGGTAGATGATGTCCACCTCTTGGAAGTCCTCGCTGAATTTCAGCTCGCGCGTGACCTTCACATCCATGTAGCCGTTGGCCTTGTAGTAATCCTCCAGCTTGAGCACGTCGTTGTCGGGGATGGCGGCGTTGTAAGTCCCGCCGATGAGCCCGAAGAGCGAGCGCTTGGTGTCGGTCTGGGTCCGCAGCCGACTGGAGGTGGCCAGCTCGTCCTGGCCGGTAAAACTGACGTGGCGCACGCGCACCTTGGGGCCCTCGGTGACGTTGAAGATCACGCGCTTGTCGGTGGGCTTGCTGCCTTCCTCCAGCGTCACGGTGGCAAAGTAGCGGCCCTGTTTCTTCAGCGCGTCCTGAATGGCGTTGCAGGCATTGTGGTTGGTCCGCGGGTCCAGCGGCGCCCCCTTGCGGACCCGCGACATCTCTTCCAGGTCTTTCTGGCTGATGTGGCCAGCGTTTCGGTAGATGACTTCCTGAACGGTATTGGGAAACTCCTGGACGTGGAAATAGATGTTGACCCGGCCATCGGGCAGATCCTTGATCACCGGCCGGACATCCTTGAACAGCTTGGTATCGAGCAGGCGGATGACATCCTCCTGCAACCGGGAGCGGGACAACTCGCTGCCCGGACGGGTCTTGATGTAAGTCATGATGCGGTCCGGGGCGATCAATTGCCAGCCGACGGGAATGACGTCGGCAACCTGTGGTGTATCGGATTCCTGGCCGCGGCCCTTCGGCAACGCCAGCGCCGCCAGCGCCAGCAGCGTCGCCAGCGTCAGGACTTTCGCCGCCGCTGGCAGCGTCCTGGATGGCAGCGTGCTGTGTGGCGTGCTGCTGTTTGACAGCAGCTTCGCAAGCTGGTTGCCGGTCCGACCCATACACGGTCCCTCGCCCTGAAAAGCGCGGCGCGAAAATTGGGAGAGGGGCGGATAAGAAATCGCTAAAGTTCTGTCAAGGCAAAACCGACGCGTTCGGAAAATGAGCTGGTAGGATCGGCAAGATGCGCAGCACAAAGACACGGGTGAGCGAACCTCGCTTCGCGGTTTCGCGCGCGAAACCCCGAGCGAGCATCGATCACGCTCGCCTGTATGACAAGGAAATCACTCGGTCGGCACGCGCTGTTCCACGCAGGTTCGCTGATAGGAGCCTTCGAGATCGACGGGCAGACACGGGCCGTTCTTGAGCCAGAGGGGCATGGTCGGAAGCTGCTGCCCGATGGCGAGAGCTTCTTGCCAGATGTCCAGGTTGGCATGCCCATTGCGTTGCAACGGCCGATAGGCGACGGCGAAGAGACCATCATCGGCACCGTCGTTGCGCGTGCCTAGATGATCGAGCAGCAGGGCATGCAGGTTCGCCTTGCGGTCGGTGACGACATCCACGATGACCAGGCCAACCCCCACTTGCAGATAGGCCGCGCACTTGCAGACGAACGCATCTCGATGTTCCGGCCGATCCTTGTTCGCCGGACTGACAAGCTCAATGGCGCCGGCGAGTACCGGGCCAGCGCTCTTGTCAAACACCTGGATCTCAACGATGTCCGATGTGATGGTGAACGGCAGGGTCAACGTCGGCGCCGGCGGGGACCAGGCTTCCGGAGTTTCCGTCGCTGCGGCAACAGGAGCGCCGTTGGCGCCCCCTTCGAGTCGTCCTTTTTCCTCGAAAGTGCCGACATCAATCTCGATGCCGAACTTTACGTTCGCCTCGGCAAAGAAATTGCTCGGCAGTCGGCGATTCAAGTCGGACGAAATGTAGGTCGCCCAGGCGTTGTGAAAGGCGTGCCAGTGCCGCCAGGTGCTGAGCGGCGGATGAAAATGGTCCAGGAGGGGCATAATGTCATCCGCCTATGGAGCGACCTCAGCAGTCATCACCGTGATTTGTCGCACACGTTCCTCTGGTTCAGTGTACTGGAAATGGAAGCACAACGGACCACGGTTGTATCGATCCCAGGCGCCTTGTCGGCCTAGCGGTGGAAGTGTTTGAGCTTCACCGCTGCGGTCGGGCATGCCAAGTTGTTGACGCACATTTGCGCGCGATGAGGAAGCTGATAATCCTTCCGTTAGTAGACCCAGAAATGGTCGATGCTCTTGCGTCGGTTGTAGAAACACAAAAACGGTGCAGATCCGACCATCGCTGTGCGACAATTGATAGCCACCGTCAGGACAAGACAGATATCCACGGCAGGACTCGCCTTCATCAAGGTCGGAGTCACTCGAAGGTACTAGTGCCGTTTCCAGCTGACAAGTTTCGCGCCGCAACCGGGCTAGTGTTCAAATGTTGCGCAGCTGCGCGGTGACGTCAGAAATAAGAGTCTCCATATGGGGATCTGCAAACTCG
>VGYC01000171.1 GCA_016873095.1 Planctomycetota bacterium
GGGAACTCGACAATCCCTGGCATGACCGGACCCTCCGTGGTCGTCGTGCGCCATGTGAAATTACCAGGAATTTGAACGAAATTGCCCATTTTGACAAGGCCAGCTGCAGCTTTGCAAAACCTTAGATTCATGGCAGAACTCCGAATTTTCCGGCAACCATCAGCAGCCTCCGCTCGGCAATCCGATCCTCAATGTTGAAGTGCAGCAAGCGCACGGTGACACGACCGGTTGCCGTCAGCGGCTCGATTCGTCCGTCCTCAATCCGAAAATGCTCGAGCCAGTGGTCTTGACGCGGGTTGAACAGCGGAACGATCGCCCTGTTCGCGGGATCAACCGAGGTCAAGTCGGTTCCCTTGTGCCCATTACAGATGACACATGCCAGCGCTAAATTATCGGCGATGGTCGCTCCGCCGTGCTTCTGGGCGATGACATGATCGATGGGATGAGTGAATAGCGTGAACGCTTCGGGGATCAAGCAGTACTCGCAGCATTCCCGCGCTCGATCCCGCACCAAACGACGTAGCGAAGCAGGCACATGGGTCAGACTCATGGCCTAGCCTCAACGAGTCGCCAAAATAGCTGCCGCCTTTGCTTTCGCCAGCCTTACTAGATGTTCCGCGTACTGATACTGCGCCCATTCGTCTTGCTCAGTCGCCGATAGACCTTCGGTGCGGTTTTTTGTCAGCAGTTCCTCGACACGCGATTGCAGGGCGGGTGAAGCGCGAAGCTCTAGTACTTGTTCCGGCCCGGGTAAGCTGGCGAGAGCCTCGACGACTTCATTGAGTCCCGAAAAACCGGTTGACGTCGGTCGGAATTGTCGGAGACCTAGCTCGATGATGCGTGGCAAGTCGTTGACTACCGGGCGCAGCCGAGTAGCCAAGTCATCTGGAATCGTCAAAGTGACTTCCATTGGCCATCTCCATCGGTGATTCTACGACGAAGGCCGCAACTGGTATAGGGCGCTTCGGTCGCCTCTACGGATTGACGGGCACTGGCCGGTTGACGCGAATGGCAGAGCGCAGCGATTGCTCCGGTCCGGGTGGCGCGGGGGCCGGCATGGCGTCCGGGGCTGGTCTTGGCATGAAGATGGGTGTGTCCTGCGGAGTGCCCGGTGGCGCGATCGGCGGTGGTGGGCCGATCGCCGGGCCCATGCCGCGCGGGCCCATTGACGGTGGTACGACCATCGGGCCGTCCGGAGCAATGCCCGGCCGCTGGTGTCGGGCGGCCAGCTTGACTTTCACGTCCTTATCGGTCTCAAAGGTCCGCCCATCGGGCATCACCAGCCGCACCGCGACGCGGACGTTTTCCGTCATGGGTGGAACTTGGAACGGTACCGTGACGCTGTAGCCATTGCTCAACAGACCTTGCTTCCAGGTGTAACGGAGTTGATCCGGCGGCACGTCCCACGTTCCGACAGGCGCCTTGAGTCCATGTGGATCGACGGCCAGGGCCATGATGTGTAACGATCCCGGCGCCTTCAATGTCTGGTTTTCGCAGTCGCGCGGTTCGACGACGACCAGCAGGCCGTCGTCGCCGTAGCAGCCGTCGATGTCGGTGCCGCCGGTCATGCGGCCAAGAGTGATCTTCTGCACGGTGACGGTATGGGCGGCGACCTCCGGCGGCGGAGCCCAGCCCTGCCGCATCGCGGCCAGTTCGTGCTCGATGGCGTGGTTGTGATGCTGCACGCGGTCGTAGTCGTCAAGCAACTCGCGGAACTGCATCTCACGGCTGCGCAGCTCAGCTTCCAGGAGGTGCTTGTTGCGGCCGCATGCGGGCAAGAGCAGCAATCCCAGGAGGCAAACTCGAATTGGCCAGGCGGCCCGCATGATCCAGATCGCTCGTTTCGCTCGTTGTCAAGCAGGACTCCGATCCTGCCCGAGTTACTTGGCTGCGGCCCGCGACAGGCAGGATCGGAGTCCTGCCGCTCGGCTCACGTGGCCGCGGGCTTGGTCGGCATGATCGGCAGCCGCTCCAGCACGTTATCCACGATGCCGTACTCCTTGGCCTCCATGGCGGACATGAACTTGTCCCGGTCCGTGTCCTTCTCAACCTTGTCCAGTGTCTGCCCGGTGTGCTTCAGGAGAATGTCATTGAGAGCCTTTTTTAGCCGCTGAAACTCCTTCAAATGTAGGAGGATCTCGGTCGTGGTTCCCTCTGTTCCGGCCAGGGGTTGATGGATCATGACGCGGGCGTTGGGCAGGGCATTGCGCTTGCCGCGCGTGCCGGCCGTGAGCAGCACCGCGCCCATGCTGGCTGCCTGGCCGATGCAGTAGGTGGCCACGTCGCAGGTGATGTACTGCATGGTGTCGTAGATGCTCAGCCCCGCTGTCACCGAGCCACCCGGCGAGTTAATGTACAGGTGAATGTCCGCCTTTGGGTCGTCAAACTGCAGGAAGAGCATCTGGGCGACAATCACGTTGGCCGCCGCATCGTCGATCGCCCCCTGCAGGAAGATGATCCGATCCTTGAGGAGGCGGCTGTAGATATCGTAGACGCGCTCTTCGCGACCGCTCCGCTCGACGACATAAGGCACGAGGGGCATGGTAGGACCTCCAAGAGGGAACCCGGCCCCATCATCGTTATCGGCGGCCGGGTAGGTTGAAGTTAAATCTCGCCCGCTTTTTCTCGCTTGCCAGGGTTGCTACGTAATGTGGGCCTCCGCGCCCGCTTGCATTTGCCCGGAGGAAATCGATGATCCTCCCAGCTTTAACTCCTTTCGACGGAATGGCTTGCTATTCGAGACTCACGCGCAACTCCCGTGCGGCGCAGCTATTCTACGGGTTCATTTGCAGAATGGAATCGCCCGACCGGCAACAAGCCCCGGCGGCGAATGGCGTCCAAGTTGGCTAGCCCGCGCCGACCGCCCGCACAAACGCCTCCTGGAGTTTGCGGGTCGCGCTTCCTGGCCGGCCATCGGCGATCGTCTGCTCATCGACACGGATGATGGGCAGCACCTCCGACGTGGTGCCGGTCAAGAACAGATCGCTGACCAGGGGCAACTCCGCGCGGTTGAGCGCTTGCTCACGTGCGGGGAGGCCAACTTCCGCGGCGAGGCGAAGCACCAGATCGCGGGTGGTTCCCGGCAGAATGGCCGAGCTGTTCGGTCGGGTGAGCAGCACGCCGTCGTGGACGGCGAAGAAACTGGTGTGGGCGCCCTCCGTCAGCGTACCGTCCGGTAAGTACAGGAGCGCCTCGACGGCGCCCGCCTCGGTCGCGGCTTGCATGGCCAGCACGTTGCCGAGCAGATTGGTGGACTTGATATCGCAACGGTCCCAGCGAATGTCCGGCCGGGTGATGACAGTCGCGCCCGTGCGCCGCAACTCGGTATAAGGATCGTTGAACTCCTGCACATACAGCAACTCGAACGGCACTGCGTTGAGAGGAAATGCATGCTTGCGCGGCGCCGCGCCACGGGTGATGTGCACGTAGGCGACTGCTTCCTGAAACTTACCGGCGGCGATGGTTGCGAGCATGCGCTCCTTGAGGCGCGACAAGTTCACGCCCTGGATGCGCAACGCTTCCAGCCCGCGTCCCAGCCGCGCGAAGTGTGCATCCAGCAGCCAGGGCCGGCCACGATAGACGCGCAAGACCTCGTAGACTGCGTCGCCAAACAGGAAGCCGCGATCGAGAACCGGGACCCGCGCCTCGGCCAGCGGCATGGTTTCGCCGTTGACATTCGCCAGTGCATGCATGCGTTGCTCTCCGCTGCCCGTTGTCTTGATACAATTCTAGCCATGAGCCAGGGCGACGACATGACGATTTACACCGACGGAGCGGCGCGCGGCAATCCGGGGCCCGCAGCGTTTGCCTACGTTCTCAAGCAAGAAGGCAAGCCGGACGTGGAGGCTCACGGCAAGCTCGGTGACACCACCAACAATGTGGCCGAGTACACCGCCCTGGTCCGCGCTCTGGAACATGCACGCAAGCTCGGCGCCCGGCGTGTGCGCGTCCACAGCGACAGCGAGCTGATGGTGCGGCAGATGCAAGGCCGTTACAAGGTCAAGAACGAGGGACTGCTGGCGTTATTCGAACAGGCTCGCGAACTGGCGACCGACTTCGAGCACGTCGCATTCGAGCATGTCCGCCGCGAGGCCAACGGACGGGCCGACAGATTGTGCAACGAGGCGCTGGACGGCGATGCCGCGCACCGCAAGAAGCCCGCGAAATCAGCCAAGGGCAAGGCGCCGCTGCGCAATGACCAGGTCGACGACCAGGCCGTCCAGTGCCTGCGCACGATGGCCTACGCCTGGTCGCGCGGCAATCCACACGAGCCAAAGCCGGAAGCTGTCTGGGAGCAACTCTGGTCGATCCTGGAAGAGGCCGGGGTGCTTCGCAAATAGCGGGTCAGGCGCCGTTGACGACGATCGAGGCCGAATGCACGCAAGCCTGGCAAGCTGCGCAGGGACGTCTCGGTAAAAGTTACAACGCCGAAAGGGAAGGTCGGCGGGCGGCGGCCATTTTCTCTGATCCGGAACTTCGTTGCCCTTCGCACATTAGGGCGCGGGACATGTAAAACCGAGCGACCGTCTCCGACATCGGCTCAAGTTTTGCTGTAGACTTCCAGCAGACATCTCTGGCCCGTTCGCGGGGGATCAACCCCCGGGCCGGCTGCGCCCGAAAGCCTTGTCATCTGCCACACGTCACCGGAGGCAGTGGATGAACCGCCGCATTCTGTACATCGTCCTCGCCAACGCTTTCCTGTCCCTGGGCGCCTCGTATCGCACCACCAATTTCGTCGTGCATGCGCCGACGCCGCAGATCGCCCAGCAGGTCGGTCAGTGGGCTGAGCACTATCGCAAGGAGAAGGCCAGGCTGTGGATTGGCCAGGAGATGCCTACCTGGCCGCAACCCTGTCCGCTCATTGTTCAGGTAAGCATGGAAGGGCCCAGCGGCGCGACCTCATTCAATTTCGGCCCCAGCGGCGTCATGAGCCAGAAAATGGAAATTCAGGGCCCGCTCGACCGACTCATCGCCAGCGTGCTGCCACATGAGATCACGCACACGGTGTTCGCGTATTATTTCAAGACGCCGGTGCCGCGCTGGGCCGACGAAGGGGGATCCGTGCTCTCCGAAGATGATCTTGAGCGCGACCGGCACGACAAGCTCGTCCGGCAAATCCTGAACTCGAACCGGCAGTTCCCGTTGCGACGATTATTCTCGCTGCGCGATTATCCGCGCGAAGTGATGAACCTCTACGCCCAGGGCTTCTCCGTCTCGGACTACCTGGTGCAACGTAGCGATCGCCAGACGTTTCTGCGATTCGTCGCCCACGGCATGCAAGCGGGCTGGGATAGCGCCGCCCAGAGCTTCTACCGCTTTCAGAGCGTCGAGGAACTGGAGCAGGCCTGGCTGCAACACTTGCGCGACACGAAACGGCAGCCCGGCGGCACCCAGCTGGCCCAGAACAAGCAAAATGCCACGCCGAATCGCAATCCGGCAGGTACGATGGTCCGCCTGACAGCGCCGCCGATTCCGCCGCTCGACCCGCCGCCCGTGATCCGTGGTCAATCGCCGAGTGATGAAGGTCGCACCAGTGATCCGCGCCTGGACGATCCGCGCGGCAACGATCCGCGAAACGCGCCGGCAACCCGTCCCGCTGCCGCGCCGTACTACGACGCGCTGATCGGCCGCGGCTGGCAGCCGGTCACGCCCGCTTCGTTTCCACAGCAGACGCCGGCTGCCGCCGGCACGTCAGCCCCCTTGCCCCCGCGCTACGGCACCGTCCAGCTCGGTGCGCCGCAATTCGTGCCCGGTCGCTGAGCGGTGCGCCGTCGTGGAATTCGCAAGAATTACGATGGTTGTTACCGGGCGCGCACGGCGGAGTCGGTCTGTGCCGTTGTGGAACTCTTGCGCGGCGCCGCGGCGGGCTTGGCGGCCTGTACCAGCAACAGCAACTTCTGGGCGGCGCTCTTCATCTGAATCTCGAAGTTGGCAATCCACGCCTTGAAGAGCACATGCGTGAAGACCAGCGGGATGGCAGTCACAAGGCCCAGGGCAGTGGCAAACAGCGCCAGGCCGATGGAACCGCTCTGACTGGTGATGTCCTTGCTCTCGCGGCGCAGAGCCTCGATTTCCGTGAATGTGCCGATCATGCTGATGACGGTTCCCAGCAGGCCAACCATGGTCGCAATCTTGGCAATGGCCAGGATGGTGGGCAGCAGGAAATTGAGGTCGGGCATGATCTCCAGTTCGACGACGTTGGCCATGGCGCGGCGCATGGCAGACAGCCCCTGGCGCGACGTTTCCAAGCCGGCCGCATACAATCGCCGCGGAATCATGCCCGGCAGCGATTTGCAATAGCGCAAAGCCCCATCCACGCCTTCACGCGACAGCCGTTCTTGAAACTCAGGAAGAAACACGCTCATGTTGGTGCTGGCGCTGTGATTGAGCAAGGCCCGCCAGATTACCAGCGTAAGGGCCGCCAGCGACATGCCGAACATCGGAAACGCGAAGTACCAGTCCTGCGTGACAAAGCGGATGAACTCTTGCATGAATGCCTCGGGTAATGGGCGCGCAACCTTTCTTCTTTCTAGCCAGTCCGACACGATCTCGCCAGCGAAATGTCGTGCCGTGACGCGCAAGTTCGCGAGCGAATGCCGTCTTCCCAGCGTGGGCGATGTTCGGGAGAAGAGTCATTTACGACCAGGCCCGCCGCTGGTATTCTTAAGAATGACATTCGCAGTCAAGGTGCGGCGATGAAACGAAGCATGCTTCTGGTTCTTGCGGGACTGGTCTGTTTCGCCGTGGCGGCGAACGTGTTCGCTCAGCGGCCGCGACCCAAAGACAGTCCACCTCCGAAAAAAGGTCCGATCAAGGGCATATCGCCGAAGGGTCCGTCAAAGGGAGTTTCTCCCACGGGAGGCGGCCCGACGAACTTCACGCCGAGTCTGCCGGCAGTTCCCACCAACACTCCCAGTTTCGGCACCGGCCCCCGACTCGTCACGCCGCCGGTCATCAACGGCGTCACCGGCTACCTGGGCGGCGGCTACAACCCCGCGCTGGTCAGTCCGCTCAATCCTTACAGTCCCGTCAATAATCCCTGGAATTACGTGACTGTCAATCCATGGACCATCCCGCCGTTGAATCCCTGGAGCACGCCGGCAACTCCCTGGATCAATCCCTGGGTCTATGGGCCCAATTACAATCCGCTGGTCAACCTGAACCCGATGAACAATCCATTCAATCCGATGGTCAACCCGCTCAATCCGTTGAACCCTTGGAACAACAATCCCTGGGCTCTCAACCCGGCGGTTAACAATTTCGGGCCGCAGTTTGCATTCCCGAACGCTAACCCATTCGCGCCGTTCGGACCGGGGGCCAATTTCTTGCGGTAGCCAGCCAGTTCAAACGAGTGCTTCATTTCACAGCGAACTTCTGCACGCGATGGTTGTAGGCATCGACCACGTAGAGATGCCCTTTGCCATCGACCGCCAGGCCGTGCGGCGCCAGAAACTGTCCCGGCAAGTTGCCTTGCTTGTTGCTGATGCCGCGCAGGTACTTGCCATCGCTGGTGAAATGCTGCACACGGCCGCTGACGGCGCTGATCCAGAGACGGTCATGCTCGTCGATGCAGATGCCGATGGGCCCTTGCAGGTTGGCCTTGAAGCCCGCGAAGGCGCCGCCGAAGCTACCCGATTGATCGGCGTTGTCTCCCCAGGCGGCCAGAAACTTGCCTTCCGAAGTGAACTTCTGAACCCGGCCCATGGAACCCTCCGTCGTGTAGACGTTGCCCTTGCTGTCCAGTGCGACAAATTGCGGGCCGCCGACCCGCGACCTGCGTGAGCTATTGCCGCCGAACTGTCCCGGCTTGCTGCCGTACTCACCCCACTGGAACAGGTACTTGCCTTTCCTGTCGAAGACCTGGACTCGACGGTTGGTCTGATCGGCAACATAGACCTTGTCGTTGCTGCATGCGATACCGCCGAGAAAATCGAACTCGCCAGGCCCAGCGCCCGACTTGCCCCACTGGAACAGCAACTTGCCATCGGAACTGTAAACGGAGATGCGGTCCGGATACTTTTCCTTGCTCAGTCTCGCGGCCGGAAAATGTCCAACGTAGAATTCGCCGGAGGGCGCGACCGCGATTCCGCCGGGATTGGGCAATACCTTGAAGACAGCCAGTAGCTTGCCGTCCGGGCTGAACTTCTGCACGCGATTGTTGTAATGATCGGTGACCAGCACTTCACCGCCTGGCGCGACGGCGATGCCGATCGGGAAATGGAATTCGCCCGGCTGAGTCCCTTCCTTGCCCCATTCGCGCACAAAGCGGACGGGGCCGAGCCTGGCCGGTTCATCGGCCGGCGCTCGAAGGAGACTGCAGAGAGCGACAACCACGATCGCTACCGGCGCGTGAGTTCTCATAGCCATCAGTGTAACACGATTCTCATAGGTAACACGATTTTCATAGGCTTGAAGCATGAGCCTGCGTGAGCGAATCTTGCTGTTCTTGCATCGCCGGCTGTTCAGCGTCTTTGCGGGAATGAAGACTGGAGACTGGCTGAGGTTGCTCGAGGAGAATGACTACGCCATCGACATCGCGCACTGGCCGCGCGCTGCCCTCATCACCATGGGTGCGCTCTCGAATTCCGATCAGGCGCGAATCGAGGAGGGGCAGCATGGCCAGGCCATTGCGGCCGCCGAAGTCCCTCCTCCGCTCTTCATACTCGGCCACTGGCGCAGCGGCACCACGCATCTTCACAACCTTCTCTGCCTGGATCGCCGTTTCGCTTTTCCCAACAACTTCCAGACAGCGTTCCCGCACACGTTTCTGACGGCGGAAGACAAGTTCAAGGCGATGACCGGATTGCTCATGCCGGAGCGCCGCCCGCAAGACAATGTTCGCGTGGAGGTCGGCATGCCACAGGAAGATGAGTTCGGCCTGTGCGTGGCCACCTTGTGCTCTCCCTATCTCGGCTGGATGTTCCCTCACCGCGAGCGGTATTATGATCGCTACCTGACGATGCACGAAGTTGCCGAGCCGGAACTGGCGCGCTGGCGCGCGGGTTTTCTGTGGTTTCTGAAAAAGCTGACCGTAAAATACGGCCGGCCCATGCTGCTCAAGTCGCCGCCACACACCGCCCGCCTGGGATTGCTGCTCGACATGTTTCCGCAAGCTCGTTTCGTTCACATTCACCGCGACCCATACACCATCTTCCAGTCGACGCGCAAGCTTCATGACACCGTGGTCGTTGCCAACCACGTCACGCGCCCCAGCCAGACCGATCCCGCTGAGGGCATCCTCCGCCGCTTCAGCCTTATGTACGATGCTTTTTTCGAGGAACGCCGGCGCATTCCACCTGGCCAATTCTGCGAGATCGCCTTCACGGATTTGGAAAGAGACGCGGTCGGTCAAGTACAGACGATTTACCAGCAGCTTGGTCTGGGCGGATTTGACAGCGTGGAAGTGGAGTTACGTCGTTATCTGTCCACCGTGGCCGATTATCGCAAGAACGAGTATGCGCCTCTCAAACCCGCCATGCGGCGTCGAGTTGCCACGCAATGGCGGCGGGCGTTCGAGGAGTGGGGATACTGACAGCCAGGGCGATCACCATTTCAACCAGTCAATCCCCTGCCGTGATGCCCGAAAACGCTTGGCGCGAATGCTTGATCCGCGTCCTTCTTCGTAGTAGACCACCAGCACGCTGCCGTCTTTGAGGTTGACCATGGATGGATACGCGCCGATCACGTCATCGATGAGGACGTTCTTGCTCCAGGTACGGCATTCGTCAAAGCTGTAGTGCAAGCTGGTCTTGGGCAGTCGATGCGCCAGGATGATGATGTCGTCTCTGGTCCGCAGAAAGTACGGGCAATGCCCGGCAAAGCCGATCGGTCGTGATACGGTCCAGGTCTTGCCCCCGTCGGCAGAAGTGGCAAATGACATGTGGTCGCGCTGCGCGGCGTAGAGCTTGCCGTCCTTGAGTTCGATGATGTCTGTTTCGGCGTCCAGGCGCCTGCCACCGTTGTCGATGTCGATTTCCTTGCTCCAGGTCTTGCCGCCGTCGTCGCTGTAGATCACTGCGCCCTGCGCGGTCTTGTCATTTTCCTTGTACAGTCCCAAGATCAGCCGACCGGTGGATAACTCGCGGATCGGCGAACTGCAATAGTAGGTCTTCGAGATCTGCACAGGCTTCGTCCAACTCTGGCCGAGGTCGTCAGATATCACCGACCACGAGCCCAGGCCGTCGAAGGGCTTTTTTGGGTCCTTGCTCCGGGACAGCGAAAAGAAGTTGCAGATCAGCTTGCCGCTCTTGAGCTGGACGATGGACGGATCGCGGTCGTCGTTGGGACCGTCATAGAGCACCTGCGCCTTGGTCCAGGTTCTTCCCTCGTCTTTGGACGTGCAAAAGCAGATGCGGCCGCCTTTCGGCAACTGGGCGCTGGGCAGCGCGACATGACCATAGCCGGCATAAAAGACGCACATGAGCCGGCCATCGCGAAGCCGGCACACATCGGGGAAGGCCTCGTAGCCGCCGGCGCCGGCGTCCTGGCAGACGAATAGGTAATCCTTGTTCTCGTCGCCGCCAACAGATCCCTGCAACAATATCCCTACGCAGAGCGACGCAAGCCAGCTTGTGAATCTCATGGCAACCCCTTGATCATTCAGCGGACACGCACTCCGCCAAGCTGCAGTCAACGTATCAATCCATCCGGCGCAAGGCCGTATACTCTCCCTGGGTGGAAAGCAGTTTTCTGAAATGGAGAATCACACGGTGGCATCCGAGCTGGATTGGAGAGCGGCCCTTGAGTCATCGGACACGGCGGAGCGCTGCCAGGCTGCAGAAGAGTTGTCGCGCCTCGGCGAGGAGGCGCGTCCGGCGGCGGTAGCCCTGGTGCGGGCTTGCGACGACCCATCCGAGGAAGTTCGTGAATGGGCGGTGGCCGCGCTGGAAGAAATTGGATCACCGTTCGATACGGATTTGCCGGCGCTGGCGTCGCTTCTGAGTAAGGGCAGCAGCGACGTCGCTTACTGGGCGGCGACGCTGCTGGGGCGCTCGAAGGATGCAGCCGCTCCTGCGGTGCCGGCTCTCGCCAGGGCTCTGGCAACCTCGCCGCATCAAGCTGTGCGCCAACGGGCTGCTTGGGCCCTGGGCGCCATCGGCCCGGCCGCTTCAGCCGCACGCATGGATCTTGACCAGGCAACCGCCAGCGCTGATCCGCGCCTGGCTGACCTGGCTCGCGTGGCCATCCGAAGTATCAATGAATCGTGAGCCGGCGCGTTTCCTTGCCGTGCACCCCCTTGCGGCCCACCCCGTCGTTCTTGCATAATACAGGTACGGTGGAGGGTGATCTTTCTCGGCGGTCACCCACTTTTCGGAGGTACAGTCATGTGGCGAAAACGTAATACAATCGGCGCAGCCTGTCTGGTGCTGGTTTTGTTACTGGCAATTCCAGGCACTGCGGGGGCCTTCTTCTTTTTCGGCACGCCATTCTGGGGGGGCGGATTCGGCAACCTCGGCTGGGGCGGGACCTATCCCTACTGGGGCGGTTTTGGCGGACCCAACTTCGGTTACGGCGGCATGGGGCCTCACTACCCAAGCTACGGAGCCTCGCCGTTCCTCTACAATCCATACGGCTATGGCATGAACTCGTACAGCTACTCCGGGCCAATCGCGTTGCCCGGTTTCGCAGCCAGCGGTTACTCGCCGCGCTGGCGCTCGTCGCTGTATCCCGCGCTGGCAGCAAGCGCCCTCAACAACAACAACGATACGCTCATCATTCCGGCCAGCTCCCAGGCTGCCGACGACCGCGCCCGCCTTGAAATTCGCGTTCCGGCCGCGAACGCGCAGGTCTGGCTCGACGGTGTGCGCATGACGCAGACCGGAACCAGTCGCCGCTTCGTCACGCCGGCGCTCGATCCGAAAAGCCGCTATTCCTACGAGGTCAAGGTCCGCTGGGATAATGGCAGTCCCCAGGAGGAAACGCGCCGCGTTTCCGTTCGCGCCGGGGACTCGTTGATGGTTGACTTCACGACCAGGGCCAACTAAGGAGCCACGCATCCATATGGCCGATCAGGACCAGCAGAGCCGGGAGGAACATTGGAAAGAACTGGCCGCTCTTCTCGGCATCGAGTCGGAGTCGCCCGCGGCACAAGTCATCTCGGCGCAGCCGGCGCCGGCCGCGGATCCTGGGCCGCGCGCAAATCCTCAAATTGAGGCGGAGCCGCCGCAGGCGCCCGCCTTTGACGAAGTCGAGGTTCTTTCCCAGGAGCCGGCCACGGAAAACGATGTCTCACGGATGGACGCCGACGAATCTGCGCGGGACGAGTCGCATCCGGGACAGGCTCGCGATGGTGATGAAAGCCGTGGCCGGCGCGGCGGGCGGCGGCGGCGCGGACGGGGCCGCGGTGGCGAACGCAAGGACGACGCGCGCCACAAGCCCTATCAGCGACAACGAGACGAGACTTCGATTGCAGCCGAGACCGGCGTTTCACCGGCCCCGGACTTCGACCCAATGGCCGATCCGGAGGAAGCCAATCTGGAACCACCGCCGCCGCGCTCGCGGCGGCCGGACGACCGCTTCACTGCTGTTGAAGCCGTTGACGACATCCGCGACGCCGTTGACGATCCGCTTGAAGTCGGCGACGACGTGCTTGATCAGCCGATTCCCGTGGACGAAGACGATGAAATCGACGAAGAGGATGCTCCAGCGGACTGGAACGTCGTCACCTGGTCCGAGCTGATCGCGTCTCTCAAGCGCTTTGACCGCTGACACATGATGATCGTGAGCACCAATCATGGCCGACGCCATCATTGAGCTGGTTGGGCCCAACGAGTTACCCCTTATCGTGTCGATATTCAATCAGATCATCCGCCCGCCGCGCGACGTGGACACCTTCGAGCGTCGTTTTCGCGGCCGGTACAATGTTTTGCAACTCGTCGCCCGCGTCGATGACCGGCCGGTCGGCTTCTTCCTGGGCTTCGAACTGAAGCCCACGGTCTTCTTCGCGTGGTTCTACGGCGTCCTGCCCGACTACCGCCGCCAGGGGATCGCCTCGCAGCTAATGGACGCCGTACACGCCTGGGCGAGGCAAAACGAGTACGAGTCGATTCGCTTCGAATGCCATAACCAGCATCGCCCCATGCTGCACCTCGCCATCGCACTCGGCTACGACATCGTCGGCATACGCTGGGACTCCGATCGCGGTGATAACCTGGTGATATTCGAGAAGGTGTTGACTTAGTAGTGGCGGCTCGGGACGCGCTTGCAGAGAATTCCGCGGCCCGATTGTAGGTTTTCCCTTGCACGTTGCAAATCGCGACAGCGTACGAAATGCCGCTCTTGTCCAGCTTTCCAGCAATTCCTCGCAAAAAACAAACTCCAACTTCTTGCTGCCACGTTAGTTGTGGAATGAAAGCGCGCGACGGCATGGCGCGAGCGAACCGTTGGTATTGCGCTTGCTCTTGAAAAACATCGTGCGATTGATCTTACCCATCGAGACACGGAGGCCATTCATGACTTTGATGCAAGTCGAGCTGCTGTGCGCTGGTTGTGGCACTTCTTTCGCCGCCCCGCCGGAAACCTCGTCCGACGACATCGTGGACCGCATGACCAGCGATGGCCCGTGGTTTGGCCTGGGCGATGGCGAAACTTTCGAGGATATGATCTTTTCCACGCTGACCTCGCGCGGCGGCATCTTCTGCCCATGCTGCGGCGAGCAAGTCGCCGTCAGCGAAGAGAGTCTCGGCCGACTGGCCATGGAAGTGCTCAGCCAGTGGTAGCTCCGTTCCTTCGCAAGCCCTGATTCGCCCGATCCCTTGGCGCTAGGATCATCCCTTTCCCTCACTTTGGATCCAAGTCAAGGGATCGCGCTCACCGGGGTCGGTCGTTCATCGCCGTTACTCGCACCGACAATCGTAGGTTCTCAATTGCCTTGAGTGCGACGTTTTGGACTGCGTTGCGCTTACGAGTTTTACATACCCACGCGCGTCCATTGGCCGCTTCAAACCAGACCTACTGAGAAGTTACCGACAATCTCCCCCCAGCAACCCGACGCGACCGTGAGGGAAGCAGCGTTCCCGCGGCCGCGTCGGGCCCTTGCTTGCCAGCACAGCAGAACCTGCCCGATGTCGCCAAGACCGGAAATGGCACTGTCCTGGCGGCTATCCGCAACCCCCACCCCTTTGCCCCACTTTGCCTTTTCTTTTTTGCCTCATTACGTTACAACATCTCATTGCCAGCAAGACCAGGAGCCGATCCGCGACGGGGGCGGTCGCCGGTTTTCGGACGGCTCTCCATAATGAGGGGTCATTCCGTGAGTCGATATCTTTTCACCAGCGAATCGGTTTCCATGGGGCATCCGGACAAGGTCGCCGACCAGATCAGCGACGCCATCCTGGACCACTGCCTGAAGGCCGACCCCACCAGTCGCGTGGCCTGCGAGACCATGGTGACCACCGACCTGGCCATTGTCTCCGGCGAAGTCACCACCAAGGCCGACCTGTCCGAGAAGACCATCGACCAGATCATCCGCGCCACCATCAAGGAGATCGGCTACACCGACCCGAACATCGGCTTCGCCGCCGATTCCTGCAAGGTCATCTCGCACATGCACACGCAATCGCCCGACATCGCCATGGGTGTTGACCTCGGCGGCGCCGGCGACCAGGGCATGATGTTCGGCTTCGCCTGCAAGGAAACCAAGGCGCTCATGCCGCTGCCCATCTACCTGGCCCATCGGCTCATCGAGAATCACGCCAACATGCGGCAATCTGGCGAGTTGAAGTTTGTCCGCCCGGACGCCAAGAGCCAGGTCACCGTCGAGTATGATGCCGACGGCACGCCGCACCGCATCCACACCGTCGTCCTGTCCACGCAGCACGACGAGAGCGTGATGGCCAAGAAGAATGGCAAGGACTACTTCTCCGACGACGCCCGGCAGGTGATCATCGACAAGCTGATCATCCCGACGCTCAAGAAAGAATGGCCGGACCTGGTGAAGGGCGACTTCACCATGGTGAAACCCGGCTCGTCTCCGGGCGACATCAACGACGACCACATTCGCTGCCACGTCAACCCGACCGGCTGCTTCCTGACCGGCGGTCCGCACGGCGACTGCGGCCTGACGGGCCGGAAGATCATCGTGGACACTTACGGCGGCCGCGGCCGGCATGGCGGCGGCGCCTTCTCCGGCAAGGACCCGACCAAGGTCGATCGCTCCGCCGCCTACATGGCCCGCTACATCGCCAAGAACATCGTCGCTGCCGACCTGGCCAGTGAGTGCGAGGTGCAACTCTCCTACGCCATCGGCTACCCCGATCCGCTCAACATCTGGGTCAACACCAACGGCACGTCCAATTTCAGCAACGAGCATCTGGTGGATCTGATCCGCAAGACGTTCAAGCTGACGCCGCAAGGCATCATCGAAAGCCTGAACCTGCGCCGGCCGATCTATCGCGAGACCGCTCGCCATGGCCACTTTGGCCGCGACATGATCACCTTCACCTGGGAAAAGACCGACAAGGCCGACGCCCTGCGCCGCGCCGCGGGCACGCCGGCAATGGCGGCACGCTGATCGACTCGTCAAGAATTCTAGAGCCGCGCACGAAGTAAGCGCTGGGCAGCGCCCCTCAATCCGTGTGACCGAGGAGTGCGAGACTGTTTGCCGCTAACTTCGTGCGCGGCCTGTGTCTGCTTGTCATCGTGTGCCGAATGCTTACCCAAGTCAAGTTTGTGTTGCTGGTTGCACTCATCGTCGGCTGCTCAAGCGAGCGTGCCGCCAATCCACATCCCGTCACGGACGACGAGGAAGTCGTTCCCGAGAAGCCGCCGCCAACGGAGGCCGAGCAGCGCCGCGTGGCCAAGGCGAGGGCTGAGGAGTTGACGCGAGCCCTGGTTGCCGGCGACTACCACGTGGCTGCGGGCTTGACTTACTCCAAGATCATCCGGCTTGGGGGCGGCACGAAGGCCGCGATGCAGAAGCTACGCGACACTCTTGGCGAATTGAAGGCGACAGGAGCGACGTTCAGGTTCGAGGTCAGTGACCCGACGGATTTCGCACGCTCGGGACGCGATCATTACTTGATCGTGCCGACCAAAATGATAACGGAGCGAGACAACATGAAGCGAGTGGACGACGGCTATCTCCTGGCAATCTCTCATGACCGCAGCGAGACGTGGCACTTTGCCGCCGACGCTGGGCTGCGCAATCAAGAGCAACGTGCGAAGATTCTGCCTGATCTGCCCAAGGACCTACCGTTGCCTATCCTGAAATGAATGGCAGTCTATCCTTTGCCTCCTTGCCAACGCATCCAAATATGCTTAAACAATCGTCGTCCGTCTGACTGGAAACTCTGTTCGTGGTATCGAGGAGACGCAACATGATTCGACTGCGCTTGTTGGCCGCGGGGGCTCTCGTAACCGCACTGGCTCTGGTCCTGCTACCCTTGGGACAAGATGTGCGGGCCGACGACAAGGACAAGGAAGAGTCCAAGTTCAATCTCGTCTATGTGCCGACCCCGGAAAAGGTTGTCGAGAAGATGCTCGACATGGCCAAGGTCACCAAGAAGGACATTGTCTTCGACCTGGGCTGCGGCAACGGCATCATGCTGGCCATCGCCGCCAAGACGTACGGCTGCAAGGGCGTCGGCGTCGATCTGAATCCCGTCCGCATCAAGGAATCGAACGAAACCATCAAGAAGTTCGGCGTCCAGAAGCTGGTCGAGATCCGCCAGGGTGATGCCCTCAAGGTCAAGGACTTTAACAAGGCGTCGGTGGTCGTGCTCTACATGCTCCCCGAGTTCATGAACTGGCTCGAGCCAATCGCCAAGAAGACTCTCAAGCCGGGCACGCGCATCGTCTCCCACGACTACAAGTGGGACACCAAGTGGGAACCGGACGTGACCATCGAGTTCAAGGGCCCGGAGCGCACGCACACGCTCTACATGTGGACCGTCAAGAAGTAAGGATGACCGATGAATGATGAATCTAAGGTTTTGCAAAGCTGCAGCTGGCCTTGTCAAAATGGGCAATTTCGTTCAAATTCCTGGTAATTTCACATGGCGCACGACGACCACGGAGGGTCCGGTCATGCC
>VGYC01000172.1 GCA_016873095.1 Planctomycetota bacterium
GAGATCAGCTTCAGAAACAACCGGAGAAGCATCCATGCCAGCTGCAAGGATACCCCATTCCGAGTAGAAAACGCTAGACTGACCTGTGAACGGTTACCTCGCCCTCCAATTGGAGATCTCGACATTCGACTCGTCGTCGACACGCCGACGCCAAGCGAAGCTAAACGGATTCCATGCAGAAACACTTTTGATTGAGGGAATAGCCATGATTGGCCCCTCCCAAGACGAGCTTCATCCGTCCGATGAAGAACTCAGGCAATATTTGTCGTTGCCGTCGGCGCTTCCCCCGGGCCGCGCCGAGCAAATCACCGAGCATTTGGAATCCTGCTCGCGTTGCAACCAGGTCCTGAGAAATGAGAATCCGACGCCAGGCCTGGTTCGTGAATGGGGCGAGGTGGGCAGCGGGTCGTCGGCCGGTTCGAAGCCGGTGGCACAGGCCAACTTCTTGCCCGAGACGCAGGATTACGCAGGCCAACCCCAAACAGAGTTGGCCTTACCGGGAATTCCGGGTTACGCGATTCTCGGCGTGCTGGGTCACGGGGGCATGGGAGTGGTCTACAAGGCAAAGCACCTGGCCCTCAATCGGCTGGTGGCGTTGAAGATGATCGTGACGGGGGCGCACGCCGGACCGCAACTGCTGGCTCGCTTTCGCGCCGAGGCCCAGGCGGTGGCCCGCTTGCAACATCCAAACATCGTGCAGGTATTTGAAATTGGCGAGCATGACGGGCTGCCCTTCTTCTCGCTGGAATTCGTGGAAGGCGGCAGCCTGAGCCGCAAGCTCGCCGGCAATCCGCAAAATCCCCGCGCCGCTGCCGAGCTGGTCCGCCCCCTGTCCCAGGCCATGCAGGTGGCCCATCAAGCAGGCATCATTCATCGCGATCTCAAGCCGGGCAACGTGCTTTTGAATGCGGATGGCGTGCCGAAGATCGCCGATTTCGGGCTGGCCAAGCAGCTCGATTCGCCCGCTGGTCAAACCCAGAGCGGGGCCATCCTGGGCACGCCCAGCTACATGGCCCCGGAGCAAGCGGCGGGAAAAACCGCCGCCATCGGTCCGGCCGCGGACGTTTATGCCCTGGGAGCGATCCTCTATGAAATGCTGACGGGCCGGCCTCCGTTCAAGGCGGAGACGCCGTGGGACACGGTAGTGCAGGTCATCGAACAGGACGTGGTGCCACCGGCCCGGTTGCAACCGAAAGTACCGCGCGATCTAGAGACGATCTGCCTGAAATGCCTCCGTAAAGAGCCAAAAAAGCGCTATGAAAGCGCCGCCAGCTTGGCCGACGACCTAGGCCGTTTTCTACGCGACGAGCCGATTCGAGCGCGTCCAGTCTCCTGGTGGGAACAAGCGCGCAAGTGGGCGCGGCGGCGCCCGGCCGCCGCCGCGCTAATCGCGGTAACGGCCTTGGCCCTCGCTGCCGCCGCCGTGGCCGGCGAATGGTACCTCCATCAGCTCGGGGAGTTCACCACTCAATTGCAGACGGCTGCCGAGCGTGAGAAAAGCAAGGCCGCCGAAGCCAATCACCGGGCAATTGAAGCCCAGCAAGAACGCCTGAAAGCTGAGAAGGCCGGGGAGGAAGCCAAGGAAGCGTTGGCCATGTCCCAGCTCCAGCACTACGCAGCCGAGATCTCACTGGCCCAACAAGAGTGGGCTGCCCAACGCGGACCGGAAGCCTGGTTCCATCTGGAAAATACCCCACGCGAATTTCGGGACTGGGAATACCGCTACCTGCGTGCTCTTTTCGAGAAAGGCCAGACTGTTTTCAGGGGGCATTCTCGGGACGTGGTGGCCGTCGTCTTCAGCCCTGGCGGCGACCTCCTGGCCAGTGCTTCCAAGGACGGTACGGTGCGCCTCTGGGACGTCAATAACGGGCAGCAGCGCAAGGTCTTTGAGGGGCACAAGGAGCCTGTCGTGGCCCTGGCGTTCAGCCCCGCTGGCAAAGTGCTGGCCAGCGCTTCGCATGACGGCACGGTGCGTTTATGGGACATTGGCAACGGTCGGGAAAATCACGTTCTCAATGGGCACAAAGACAGCGTGGTGGCGGTGGCATTCAGTCCCGACGGCAGGCTCCTGGCGAGCGCCTCACATGACAAAACAGTGCGGGTATGGGACGCAGCGGCCGGACGGGAACGGCATGTGCTCAACGGACACAGCGGCCTGGTATTGACCATGGCATTCAGCCCCGACGGCAGTCGGCTGGCCAGCGGATCGCGCGATACCACCGTACGGTTGTGGGACATCGACAAGGGCCAGCAACTGCACGTCCTCAACGGGCACACAGGCTGGGTCAATCGTGTTGGCTTCAGCGCTGACGGACAAGCGCTGGCCAGCGCCTCGGACGACAAAACCGTGCTGCTGTGGGACACGGCCAAGGGGCACAAGCTCCGCATCTTCGACTGTCACGCCGAGCGCGTCAGCGACTTGGTTTTCAGTCGGCAACAGAACCGCCTGGCCAGTGCCTCGGACGACAACAAGGTGCGCGTTTGGAGCCTGGACAAAAAAGAAGAAGGCCCGGTCGTGCTCACGGGGCATCTGGCGCCGGCAGTGGCAGTCGCATTCAGTCGCGACGGCAAGCAACTAGCCAGCGCGTCCGCCGACGGCACGATCCGAGTCTGGAACGTGACCAAGGAAAAGGAAGCGCTGATCCTCCAGGGGCACGCCCGCGGAGTCACGGCCGTTGCGTTCAGCCCGGATGGCGAGCGCCTGGCCAGCGCTTCACGTGACCACACCGTGCGGCTGTGGAACGTGGATGCGGCCAGGGAGTCCCTCGTCCTCAAGGGGCACACGGGCGCGGTAAGCAGTGTGGCATTCAGTCCCGGCGACGCCCGTCTGGCCAGCGCCGGCAGCGACGGCACGATCAGGCTTTGGGATCTGGAAAAAGGACACGAGTCTCTGGTTCTCAAGGGCCATGCCAGAAAAATCATCAAAGTTGCTTTCACTCCGGACGGCAAGCGACTCGCCAGCGCTTCATATGACAGTACCTTGCGTTTGTCGGACGTGGAGAACAAGCAACCGCCGAATATCTTCACTGGGCATACTCGGGAGCTGACCGACATGGCCCTGAGCCCCGACGGAAAGTTGTTGGCCAGCGCATCGTCACATGACGGCACGGTTCGGCTCTGGAAGGTAGACAAGCCAAAAGAGTCAAAGATTCTGCAGGCCGCGGCCATGTCCGTGGCCTTCAGCCCCGACAGCAGGCGCCTGGTCATCGCCGGATCTGCTTTGCCGGACCAGGGCAAGCCGATCGCTCTACCAGAAGGTACCGTGAGACTTCTAAACGTTGAGAGGCCAGACGAGGAGACCGTTCTCGGCCAGCATGTTCTTGTTGCGAGCGCTGCCAGCTTCAGCCCCGACGGCAAGCGCCTGGCCACTGCATCACCGGCGGATGGTGTGGTGCGGCTTTGGGATCTCAGCAGACCCGGAAAGTCCGTCGCCCTCAAGGGTCATGACCAAGTGGTTCAGGCGTGCGCATTCAGCCCGAATGGCAGAGTGTTGGCCAGTGCTTCCTGGGACAAGACTATCCGTCTTTGGGACGTGGCCAAAGGAGAGGAGCTGCACGTTCTCAAAGGTCACGCCGCGGAAGTCTTGGCGATCGCCTTCAATCCCGACGGCAGCCGACTCGTGAGCGCCTCGGGTGATCATACCCTACGTCTATGGGAGCCCGAAAAGGGAGTGGCGCTGCTCGTGTTACGGGGACACACGGGTTCCATTTCGGCCCTGGCCTTGAACCGCGACGGAACCCTGCTGGCCAGTGCCTCCGATGATGGGACGGTTCGCGTGTGGGAAGCGCCAAAGAGTCGTGGTGGAAGATCATTGGCCGATAACTGAACTGGCGTTATCGAGCAGTTTTTTCAGGGTCGCAAAGGGGACCTCAGCACGGAGCAGGACGCTGCTGCCATCGGCCTTGAATCGCATGGTATCGATGACCGTCTTTGCCTCCTGGGGCACCATCTCACGCAAGAAAGGGAGCATCAGGTTGCCGGCATCGGCCATTTTGCTGGCAGTGTCCCTGTCCGCCATGCCAGTCGCGAATTGGAGGTCGAGATCCTTGCGGAGAGTAAGGGCCAACGAATATGATTTCGTATCTTTCTGCCAGGCCATCATCTCTTTGATGTTGAGACTCTTGAAGTTGGGCGTGTTGCTGGCAGGCACGGAAGACGCCGCCAGGACGTTGGCCATGGCGCCGGCAGTGGCCACAAAGCACAAGGTTTGCTTGTCTTTCATGGTGGCCAACTGTTTGGTAATCTCAGGTCTTAGCTTCGGCTTGCAGGTACCCCCCAGTTGCGCCACCACCGTGGTGACGCGGTCCTGGTCGAAGCCCAAAACCAGGGCCTTGCCATCATGCAACGCCACGTAGGCTGGGCGCGGCTTGCCGTCAAATTGGTAAATCGCGGTCTTGCCAGAAAGCAGGATGCGAAGTTCTTTCCCGGGACTATTGGACAGTTCCTTGAACGTGGAGTTGAATTTCACCGGGTCGAATTTTCCTTCGACAACCAGCATTCCATCTTGGGGGTCCTTGCTACCCGGGTGACCGAAAGTGAACTTGTGCAGGTCGCGGAGCGGGTCAACATTGAATTTCTTCAAATACGCCACCAGTTGGCCTTGGTTTGCCAGTTTGCTGGTCAATGTGGCCTTGATGCGCTCGATGAAGTTGTGTTGGGACTTGGCCAATTCGGAATCCAGAAGCTGTTTCAAGTTGAAGACAAGCACTAACTCGCAATCGTCATGCAGACCGACAAATGGCGAAACGGTGTCAGAAAATTTTTCTAACTTTGGGTGTTGTATCGCGACAGGTTCGTTTTTGCCTTGGGTTCGCTTTTCTTCTTTCTTTGCTTGTATCGGTTGCAGCTTCACGGATTGCTGCGGATCTTGTTTGGATTCGGCGAGCTGTGCCTGCTGTGGTTGTTGTTGGGGCCTTGCTCTTGTCAGCATCAAGATGCCTACCCCAAGGATCAAGGCGCACAAAATGCCGGTGACTATCAGGATCAAGTTTCCGACATTTGACGGTCGGTTCATGTCCATATCCTCCCTTGCTGGGCGGAAATACCTCTTGCCTACCCCATCGGTAAGGGGAGGGCTTTCGGAAACGCCGGCATACCGTCCAGCAAGTTCGTTTATTCTAACGGCGAGCATAGCTTATGCCGAGCCTGTTCGCTTGTCCCGCGACCTAAAGAGCGTGACCGATAGGTAAAAAAACCGGCCTGCCGTGGCAGGTCGGATCCCGCATCGCACCCGGCCAGCGCCTTCGTGGCACGCCTGAGTCGGTTTCGGGCCCAGAGGGTCGCCGAGGCGATCGCCACCATGCCCAGCCAGCAGAAGTAAATCAGCCAGGCCAAGGGCCGGGTGAGCACCACGTGCAGAAACTTCTCGATCTTGAGCATTTCCATGTCCTGTTTCTTTTCTTGATTGTAAATGGGACGCCAGGGAACGGTCTCCAAGCTGGACCGCCCCTGGCAATCTGCGCTGGGCGGCTGACTTCACCGGCAACGAACTTGCTGATCTTCACGCGGGATTCAGGCCCGGCACGCCGTCTCGTTGTGGAAACGGCTGCCGATCTCTATGAATTGACTGGACCGAAGGGGCTGGCTCGCTCTCGTCGAGGGAAAGTGCGTTGGCGGCCTGACAGACATCATCACCCAGTCGGTACATTTGAGCGAAGGCCGAGTGCAGGGGCGCTACCAGGCCGCCAACTACCTCGCCCAGGGCGGCTCTGGGTTCGCCCTCGATGAGCTTGCCGACTCCCCGGACGACGCCGCGTGTGACCTGGATGCTGGCGGTCATTCCACCCACGAGCGTGACGTACACAAACAAGAGACTCATGACGTTACCTCCTTAAAAAAGGGTCTGATCCCGAAAGAGAATCCAGGCCGGGTTCGCAAGATGCCGTTATCAACGACGATTTCTGGGGCTCAGGCGAATGTCTCCGGAGTACATGCCCAGGGTCACGGCCGCCGCCAGGGCAACTCCGAAGACAACCCACGAGCCCGACAGGGCACCGATGACCCCGGCCACGAGCGTGCAGCCGTTGAAATAGGCCCTGTTGATCTTTTTCCTCGCTCCCATTTGCCTTCTCCTCAGTTCCGATGGGCTATTTTGCTGTTCCGCTGTTCCTACCCTCTCCATGCCCGGCACGGCTCCCTGAAGGGGCACGACGGACACTGTAGTGGGGTGGGGTTCGGGTAGAAATTCTGTGATTCAATCGCCTGCCAGAGTCGGCGAACGACTGCCCGGGTCCTGGAAACTTGCTCCGGCGCCGTCGTCACGGGATGGATCGTCAGGTCCGGGATTCTGGTCTTGGTCAGCACGGCAAAGGCGAGCCGCAACGGCTTGCCATCGGCCAGGTCTTTTGCCAGTTCGCCGTATAGCAACAGTTGATCCGCAGAATCAGCGACGTGATCCTCGCTCCATCCACTCCTCGCGGTCTTGAAGTCGATGACGTCAATGGCATCCTCGGTCTCGATCACGAGGTCGATGCGGGCAAGCATCTCCGGCAAGCCTGGGATCAGTGTGTCGCGAAACTCTTCCTCGATCGCAAGGATCTTCCCCTGAGGCTGAGCAAGCTGGCTGCGTTGAAATGCGCGCAACATGCGGTCGGCAAGACTTCCGATGCTGTTCAGGTCCTCACCCTTGCCGAAGAGGATCTTCTTGCCGTCCTGGAGTTTCCAGGCATTCCAGAAGACGTCCAGCAACAGATCCAGGCCAGGTGCCGGCTTACCGGCGAGCAGCTCCTCGTAATGGAATTGCAGGCTGCTGTGCATCGCTGACCCGAGCAACAGGCTGGAGGCGATGGTCGTTTCCGGCAGGCCGAGATTGTAATGGAAATGGTAGCGTAAAGGACACGCCCGAAACGTGGACAGCGAGCTGTAAGAAATGTGCCGACGCGGCATTTTCTCGGCAGGCAAGCGCTTGACCATGGGCAGGCTGATCATCGTCAGGCTCCTTCCCGGCTTGCCGACGATTTCAGCTCGTCGATGAGTTGGCTCACCTCGCGGATGGAAAGTTGCTCCGGCTTGCCTATGCGAAAGCGTTCACGCAGGAGTTGGTTGAGGTTAAGCCCCTGGCTCTTGGTGATCGCGAACAGGGCCTTGCACTGGGACTGGGTCGCTGCCCGGGGACTGCTGCCGTTTTTTCGCGGTCCATTTTCCACAGGCGAACCGTTGCCCTGGTTGTCCGCCGTGGCGGCAGCAGCCGGGACATCGCCATTGCCGAGTTCCTCGGCCAGGGAATCACGCACCAGGCCAAAGACCTGCCGGATGCGCTCCCGGAGCCGTGTGGCATCGCCGGCCAGGGCGCTTTCAACCTCGATCTCGACGTTCACGCTGGCGCCACGCGAACCGTAGTTGCTCTCGCCAATTTTCTTGCTCAGGCCAAGATTAAGTTTCAACGGCATGGATTCTCCTTTTGTGAAGTGTTGTTTGCTTTGATGGTCCGCTCGGCCCACTCCCACGTGAAGCGGCAATTCTTGCGAACTGGCCGTTTGAGGGCATCGACCTCGTGGACAAGGGGGGCCAGGCGGGACCATTTTTCATGTGGGGCAAGCAATTCCAGGACCTGGATATGCCGCCGCGACAGCCGGCCGTGTTGCCACCCCATGCGCTCGCCAGCGCTGACCAGGAAATGGCCGCCATGTGCTGCGATGTTCTCGCGAACGTAGAAGATCAACTTTCCCAGGCGGCACTTGCTGAGCTTGCCTTCCAGGCCACCATGGGGATTTCCCAGGCCGCCCCAGTGGATTTCCCAGGGAATTTGCCGGAGAATCTCCAGTTGCTTGCTGCCAGGAAGTGAGATCGTGGCCGAGGAGGTGGTTTGGCTTCAGCCATCGATGTGCTGCAACTCCTTCAGGGCTTTCAAGGAAGATTGCACGATCTTGGACTGCTTCCGCTGTCGCTTCAAGGCCACGAGCAGCTTGTGCGACCTGCCGGTCAGGTCTCGGAGTGCGTTCCGGATAGCCTCGGCCTCCTGGATCAGGACGGCGACGCCCGCCGTCTTGGGCTTTCGCGTTCGCGTGGGCCTATTTTCAGGGACGATGGTTTCGCTGGGGACGTTCGTGGTTTGAGTTTCAATCGCGTTGGTATCGTTCACGGTGTTTTTCCTCCGTTGACGTTTGATTGCCACCGGGCCGGCGGCTTCCTGAGTCGAAGAGATGCGAATGGCCTTCTCGCTGGCCGGCACGGAACCTTGCGGATCAAGCGGCATCACGACAAAGTCGCGTTTTTCGTCCGCGAACAGGACTGGCCTGCCCGCATCCTGGACATGCAGCTCCGGCAGCCCAAGCCGCATGGCCCGCTCCAGGCATTTTCGATTCATGGCCAGCCGGAAAGGTTTGCCCGTGGCCCTGGACCGGGCCAGGAGCAGCTCGACTGCTTGGTCCTGGCCCTCGGCGTGGGCGCGGAGCAAGACTTCGCCGTTGAGATCGACGGTCACGGGCGCATGCTCGTCGTCGCCGCCTGGAAGCCGGCGCAGCGACCTGACAAGAAAATCCCGGTCCTCCGGGCCCAGTTGACAGTGAGCCGTTGCCTCTTTCTTCGAGGGAACGACCCGCTCTACCTGCGGGAACCGGCTCTCCTTGTCGATAGGCAGGGAAAGCGTCCAGGGACCGGCCTGGAGGACGACATGGCTGTCTGTCCTGCCGAGCTGGACTGGACCGGCCTGCGCCAGTTCTCGGCAGCCATAGACGGGCGAGGCCGGCACCAGGACGTCGTCGGTCCATGGGAAGGCAAGGCCTTTTTGCATGAGGAGCTGCTTGCCATCCGTGGCAACGATGCATCCTGCACTTCCCTGGAGCTGAATGTGATCGGTCGCGTACCTGAGGGCCTGCTGGTCCGCCGATAGAGATGCTTCCGCCAGGGCGGTCAGGAAACCTGGTTCAACGGGCAACATGGACTCCGGCGGCCTGGGAAAATCCGCCAGGCTCGGCGAATCTTCCAGGGGGTGAACGGCGATCTGCGGCATCCCGTGATCCCGCCAGTGAACCTGGATGCCGGCCGAGGCCTGCTCCAGCGTGACAGGCTGCTCACGTGATCCCTCGCACGCGGCCAGCGCTTCCAGCGGCAGAACGATGACCTCGTCGCCATGTGAGCCAGGGAGGTGATATTCGGCAGCGATGGCGGAGCCATGCAGGCGCACCCGCAGACCCTGGCTGGTTCCTTGAAAAGACACCAGCGGCCGCGGCCCGAGGCACCGCCGCACCAGCCGGCGAAAGACGGCCCGGACTTGCCGGGCCAGAGATCGAGTAATGCTGATCATCGACTGTCCTTTCTGGATTGATTATTCAGCCGGACTGCACGCTGGCAAACCGCCGGCCATGGCGGTTCTTCCGCCGTCGCCGTCGGCCCTGCCGGCGAGGCGTGGGCATGGACACGAATCCGAAGCCCATCCTGGCAACGACATCACGGGACTCGCCGGTGACCCGGCAGACTTCGCGTTCGAGCTGGGATTGAGTCACGTTTTTTCCTTTCAAGAAAAGAAAAAGCCGGAAGACCTCAGCGGAGATCTCCCGGCCGGATGATGGAAACAACAAGAAGCGAATTGTTAACCCTGGCTATGCCGCTCACGAAGGGATTGCAAGCGTTCGCGGCCCTTTGCTTCCAGATGCTCAAAATTCGGAAACGCGGCGATCGCACTTTCGAGAGAGATGCCGTGCGCCGTGGCGTCGTCCTTCAGGATCCCCGAAACGGCAGCGATCATCTCGTTCCACTCGCCCACCTCACTGCCCAGCTTTTTCAGATCGCGATGCTCCCAGTAATTGCCCTCGTCGCTGACCTCGACCTTGACAAGGCCGGAACTGCGGACAAGGTCCAGGAACCGGATAACGCACAGATGGCAGCGCAGAAAGTTGGCCACTCCCCCGCATTGTGGGTCGCTGGCATACTGGGTCTTGCAGAACGACCGCCAGCGCCAGCCGGTGAGGCCAGTCTTGATACGACGGCCGCGTGAGTCGATGGTTGCCGGGTAACGGCACAGGCCGAAGTTGGCCTCCTCACAGCCCTCGCCGGGCCAAGTGGAAAAGGCAACGATGTGCAGGGGATTGACCGAGTAAGACCTTTCCTTGTTGCCAGGATCACTGACATATTGCCCGGCCTGAACTTTGAGCCAGCGTTTTGGGTCATCCGTGGAAAAGTTGCTGAAATCGGCTTCTTCGCCCTGGAATTCAACCACATCGTCCACTTCCTTGAAGGGGAGATCCCGGGCCGATTGCTGCAGGGACTTTACCAGCGTGCGGATGTCTTCCACCTTGGTAATGGTCGTCGCCAAGCTGTAATGGATTGTCAAGCCCATCGGTATGTTCCTTTCTCTTTTACGCAACCGCCTCTGCCGGGATGCTGTGCTAACCTTCGGCAATCTGCGGCGGACAGAGGACCGCGAACCGTTGGACTTCCCCCCGGTCGATCAGCTCGCGGACGATCAGCGCCAGAGATCCGTCGAGACGATGACATATGGGAAACGGTCGAAAACCGACTGGCCGGGACTACCTGGCGATGTTGCTTGGGCAAGACCGCGCCAAGGCCGTTGCGGAGGTCGAGGCACTCCTTGAACAGGCTGCCGCGAAACACGGCGATGTCAAGCTCCCCTTCGGTGGCACGGTCGGCGACAACGCCAGGACTGAGCTGTTCGCGATGCGCCACCTCGCCGTCGGCAAGGTGGCAGCCGACATCGAAGGCCCGGATCAGGACGGCGTCCGCTTCAAGCTGAGCGACTATCGTGGCAAGGTCGTGCTCCTCTATTTCTGGCAACACGTCTGACGGATCTGACGGGCCAGCTGGCCCCACGAGCGGTCGCTCGTGACGAAGTTGAAAGGCCGACCATTTGCCTTGATCGGCGTCAACGTCAACGATTCCGAGTCCAGGAACCTCAAGGAACGAATGGCCAAGGCAAAGATGAACTGGCGGTCGTTCGTGCATCAGGATGCGATCAGTGCCAGATGGAACCCCAGTACGCCAGGTTACTACGTTCTCGATCCCAGGGGAGTGATCCGGCACAAGTGGGTCGGCGCCCCAGGCGCAAAAGCCATCGACACGGCTCTGGAGAAACTGATTCGAGAGTCGGAGCTGGACAGGAAAAAATCGCAGTGACATTCAAGGGCTCGACGGATGGTCGACCTTCGCATAGGCCGTGCTTCGCCTCGCCGGGAGCGGCGATCGGCAACTCGATGAAGCTGCTGTTCTCCGGTGAGTGGTAGATCCGCTGCGTCGCCTTGCGGTAATCGCCTGGCTTGGCCCAGAAGATGTTCGGCACGAAGGTCTGCGGATTGCGATCGCACAGCGGAAACCAGCTCGACTGGATCTGCACCATGATCCGGTGTCCCGGCAGAAAGACGTGATTCGCCATCGGCAGAGCGAAGCGGTAACCCAGAGGCTTGTTGGCGGCAATCGGCCTGGCCTTGGCGAAGCTCTCGCGATAGCGTCCCCGGAAGATGTCGGCGGCGATCATGAGCTGGTAGCCGCCCATCACCGCATCGCCCCCCACTTCATCGGGATAGACGTCGATCAGCTTCACGACCCAGTCGGAATCGGTCCCGCTCGTGGAGGCAACCAGGTTGGCGATGGGTTCGCCCGAGATCTTCAGCGGCGCGGTCAGCGTGTCGGACACAAACGTCACGACGTCCGGCCGTCCCGAGGCTTCGCGCTGATCGTCAGCCAGCCAGTTCGGCCAGGGATTGCCGGCATCGTATCCCATGGCCTTGATGGGCCGCCGCACGAACGGCACCGGCTTGGCGGGATCGGAGATGTACTCCTCGAAGCTGGCATCGCCTTGCGCGGGCCGCTCGCGGCTCAGCTTCAGGCCGGCACGAAGATAGAGCGGGGTCGCCTTGACGGCTTGGCCGTTAGCCCCTGGCGGCGGCCAGGCCGCGTAGCGTCGCCACTCGTTGCTGCCCGTCTCGAACGCGATGACCGGAGCGATCCTGGCCTTGGGTGCGCCGTCGATAAGATATTGGGCGAGAAACGGAGCGAGGATCTTCTTGCGGAAGTAAAGCGCGGTGTCGCTGCCAAACTTGATCGCTCCCAGCGAGCTGCCGTTGCCGATCATCTGGCCATGGTTCCACGGGCCGATGACCAGGAAGACCTTGTCGTTGGCCGTGTCCTGCGGCTCGATGGCCTTGTAGACGGCCGGGGCGCCGTAGATGTCCTCCTGGTCCCACAAGCTGTGGACCAGCATCACCGGAGTCTTCAGCAGCTGCTTGGCCAGCAGCTTGTCGAGAGCCTGGTCCTGCCAGAAGGCGTCGTAGGCTGGATGCTCGACGAGCTTGTTCCAGAAGCCGAGCTGATCGAGGCCGTGACGGCGTCCCAGCTCGCCGGCCGAGCCTGCTTGCATGAACATGTCGTACTCGTCGTTGTGGCTCCGCCACCACTTGGCGTCGCCCTTGCGCGTGGCGACCTGGTTGTAAATCCAGCTGACGTTGATCTGCCGAAAGGCCCCGTAGTGGAACCAGTCGTCGCCGATCCAGCCATCGACCATCGGATTCATCGGCACCGACACCTTTAGTGCCGGGTGCGGGTTGACGAGCGCCATCAACGGCAGAAAGCCGTCGTAGGAGATGCCCAGGATGCCGACCTTACCGTTGCTCCGAACGACTTTCGTCACGAGCCATTCGATGGTGTCCCAGGTATCGGTCGCATGATCGACGGGCGTCGGGTTCTGTGGCCCACGCAAGGGACGATTGACGATGTAGTCCCCCTCGGAACCGTGCTTGCCGCGGATGTCCTGGACGACGCGGATGTAACCCCCTTCAAGGATCACGTCAAGCGCGTTGTCGTAGCCGGCGAGGACCGGCCCGAGATGAGCGCTCTCCGCATGGCTGGTAAGCTTGTCAGCGCTATACGGCGTCCGCGTCAAAAGAATCGGCGCCTTTTTCACCCCTTTCGGGATCAAGATAACGGTATGCAGCTTGACGCCGTCGCGCATGGGGATCATCACCGTGCGCCTGATATAGTCGAAGCTATCATTCTTCGGCTTGAACTTGACCGGGATCTCGCTCGGCAGCTTCGGGTAGGTGGCGGGCGGCTTGGCCTGGGCCTGCGCCGGCGCTGGCAGGGCGAATGCTGCGAGACCGATGGCCGGCGCCAGAAACGACAGGGCTCGAACAATGAGCTTCATGATTGGCACTCCCGTGATGAGATCGCGTTGCCGGCATGATATGGCGCATGCCCTGCCGAATCTTCTCTACAGGAAGCTGCGCAGTCAATGACAGAGCGGCGACGGGCCGCGGCTTCTTGGCACGCAGGTTCAAATCGCGAGCTATTCCCCGAACAGCGCGATGCTTGCCGTGAAGCCGTGGATGAAGTTACGCTGGCCGATGGGGCCGATCTCGCCCATGGCGAAGAAGCCGGCGACGGGAATGCTGCCGGCGTGGCTGCGAACAGTTTTGGCATCATGGTGCGGGTCGCCGAATAGCCGCGAGCCCCGGCCGTTGCAGGTGAACAGCAGCGCTCCGGCAGGGGCCTGGCCAGACGATTGATCGTGTTGCAGCAGACTGTTGAGGTCTTCGCTGGCCGTGCCGGCGTCGCGCACGTGAAACTGCACCGTCTGACCGACGCGCACGCGGTCGGTGATGGCCACGGCGCCGCTGTCGCGGTCCATGCCCATGACGTTGCGGACCAGGAAGTCGCCGCGCTGGAAACCCGCCTGGTATTCGTTGATGACCCGGCCGACGTGCAGGCCTTGCTGGATCAGCTCGCGCTCCTCCTGCGGCGCCTTTTCCCAGATTTCCTGGAGATGAGCCATCGGCGGCTTGCCGCCCAGCTCCGTGATGAGGTTGTCGCGTGCCTTGGTGATGACCAGCGGCTGGCCGATGGGTCGGCATCCCTGCGAAACCACCGTGCGCAGCTTGATCGGCCCTTGCAGCACCACGCCGACGGCGCCTTGCTCGACGACCGTCTCGCCCAGCAGCATCTGGTTGCTGCCGGGCTCGCGTCCGCCGCTGGCCATGCCTCCCACCACGCGCAGGCCGGCGTGCTGCTCGTTGACCTGTGCGAGAAACGTGTCCGCGGGAAACGTGAACGGATCGCCCAGGAGCAACACCACGTCCCGGCTCGGATCGGCCGCGGCCAGACCGTCCGGCCAGCCAAGCAGGCTATATCCCTCAGACGTCTCCTCCATCGTCAGTTGAAACGGCTCAATCTGCACCGGTTCATTCCATCTGGCCAGCCAGAGACTGATGGCCGGACCGCGTTCGATCTCGCGATCGTCACCGACGATGGCCTCGCCCGGGCAGCCCAGCAACGCGCGCGGTGACAGCGTCTCGTAGACGACACGCGCAAGCGCGTCCGCCTCGCCGGCATGGTGAGCCGAGTAAAAGAGCATGGCCAGGTCGGGCGGCGCCGACGACCTTGTCTTCGCCAGGCCACAGGCCTCGCGGATGGCTTCCCCGGTATTGCCTTTCGTGGACAGGGCCGACGCGAACGGCATGACGATGCTCCTCGAAACGTTCCGTGTTCAGTTCAACAGTTTTCTACTACTGAAAACTGATTCACGAGAACACTGAAAACTGCCTTGCTAAAGCTGACGTTCAAACACCGGAAAGCTTCCCTGGCGGCGAAAGTTGCGCTGGTAGAACCACGTCAGGCCGTCGGCATCGGAGGGGGCCTGGGCTGCCAGCGACTCGACGTCGTCGGTTTCGCGCAGCCGATAGGCGGCGTGGCCCATGAGATCGAGTCCCAGCGGCGAGAGCTTCGCATCATTGGCGGCCAGGAAGCTGAACAGGCCGTTGATGCGCTTCACCGACATCAGTTCGTTGCCGAAGGCGCCCAGGCGATAGCAGGGCATGTTGGCGTCCACGTTGCCGGGGCTGGCGTAGTTCGGATCGGTGACCAGGATGCCGACGGCGAGCGGCGTGTTGCCGTCGTGGCTGCGCAGCACGAACGCAGCATCGGCCGGAATCTGCGGGTTGTGGAAGAGATGCTTCTCCCAGTCGGCAACGCTCGCCAGTTGCACCAGACCCGGAACCAGCGTGAACAGCGCGGGCAAGTCGTCCGGCCGCAGGGGCGTGATACCGCTGCTGGGCCGGGCCGGCGGCGTCGGCATGTCCACCAGGTCGATGGCATAGTTGACGATATCGCGAGCTTTGCCAAAGCCGTGGCCCAGCAGGAAGTCGTGTACCTCGAGCCAGTCGCCCCGGTAGGCGGCAAAGACCTTGCGAAAGCCACGCTCCTTCATGGCGCTCAACAGGTGCGCGAACAGCGGGCCGGCGAGAGCCTCGTGGCCGGGGAGCGTCCATGCCCGACTGACCCGCCCATTGGGCAGGAAGTGTGCATAGCCGACGGTTTCGCCCATCTGCTCGACAAAGAAATGGGCGGCTGGGTCGAAGTCGCGAGCGCGGCTGCGGCGCTGCACTTCCTGTGTCGTTGCCGGCTTGAAGCGCGGCAAGGCGGCAGCGGCACGATTGTAGATGCTCGCCTGCAGCGCCTCGTCTCCCGGCTGGAACGTGCGGATGCGCATGGCAGCCTCTGGGGTTCTTGACCCGCGGAACTCGTGGCGTGCGAGTCATGTCTCGTAGCGGAACTCGCGATGCCACGTCAGCTATCCAGCGGACTATTCCGGTTTTGCTGTCGTGCCCTGCGCTCGCGGCATCACGTCGTCCCGCGCCGCGGTTCTCTCCAGCCTCAGGGCCTGCACAATGACCGGAATGCTGGCGAGCGACATCAACGTGGCTGCCAGCACCGAGAGCGGTCCCTGGCTCAAGACAAACATGATCGACCCGACCCACGGCATGACCAGGCCGCGGATACCGTTGAGCACGAAGTGAATTTCATTATACAGAGGTACGTCCTCGGCGCGCGGGGCAAAATGGCTGGACGCCAGCGCCCACGTCAATTGCCCGCCGCCGTTGGCCAGCCCTTGAAAGATGCTGCCCAGAAAGATCAAAGGCAGCACACCATAATCAATGGCGAAAAAGTAGCTGGCCAGGTACACGGTCATCATCACGTTGATGAGCAGCCGACAGTAGACGATTCCCAGCCGGTCCAGGATCCGTCCCCACGCCGGCGAACTCAATGCCAGCAGGATCTGTGGCACGACCGTCATCCACAGCGCCAGCTCGAAGGGTCCGAATGCGAACGCCCTCGTTCGCTGCGTGAGCAGCAGGACAACGTGCGTGGACATGAAAAACGCCGAGCCGGAGAGAAAGAATGACACCTGAAAGAGAAAGTACATGCGATCCTGGGCGAGGATGCGCTCGACGCCCTGAACGCCGGCACGAAAGCTAAGCGAGCCGACCACGGGCTCCGC
This sequence comes from Planctomycetota bacterium, assembly GCA_016873095.1. Lineage (GTDB taxonomy): Bacteria > Planctomycetota > Planctomycetia > Gemmatales > Gemmataceae > VGYC01. Next base: position 16,223 of record VGYC01000172.1, read on the forward strand.
GCTGCGCGGCACCTGCAACGTCGAGTAAAACCAGCTGCCCACAAGTCCGCACAGCCCGGCCAGTGGGTACAGCACCTGGTAGATCTCGCGGCTGGCTTCGAGCAGCCAACCGGTCGCCAGAATCGTCGGGACCAGCGTGACGTATGACCAGAAGGTCAGCCGCCCCAGCACCCGGCCGCGCATCTCGCGGGCATACATGACCCGGTACAGCGTCGATTGACCCATGCGCATGGCGGAGTTGAGAAGCTGGCTCACGGTGATCAGTGCCGTGAACAGGGCCGCCTCGTTCTTGCCGATCCAGAAGATCAAGAGGAGCGGGATATTGGCCCAGATGGCCATCTGCGTGACCAGCGTCTGCATGCCCCAGCGGCGGCCCAGATAAGCCCACAGCGGTCCCAGGAACGCTCCCACAGGAAAGGCGCTGACCAGCACCGTCAGTTCCAGGGGCGTGACTTCCACGGCCGTCACCGCGACCACCGGCGCCGCGAAAATCGCCAGGCCGAGGTAGATGCCATTGAATGCCGAGAAAAAACTCTCCGACACGAGATTGTGCCGCGTCAAGCGCGCCAGCTCAGAGGCTTCATCGTGTGCAACCGGTTCCGCGGCTATCATGGCAGGCAACTCAGGTGGGAGGCGACACTCCAGCGTAGCCGAATCCGCGCGCGGCGGCAATCGCGCTTGTCATGCCCCGAGCCCGTTGCGATGTACGACGAGCCAGTCTTTTTTCGGTTCTCACCAAGGGGCAAAAATCTCTTCCCCCGCAGAACTCTCGACTTCGCAAGAA
>VGYC01000173.1 GCA_016873095.1 Planctomycetota bacterium
ATGCTGGCGTACAGCCTTCTCGTGCGGCAACTGCGGCAGAACCGTGCGCAGGAATGGGCACTCCAACGGCTGACGACCATCGGCGAAGCCTGTCGCGCGATGCTGCGTGAAACCCTGCGGACAACCCGGGGCTGGGCCATCAAGCAGGTCACCGAGTTTTCGCAGAGTCCGGACCATGTGGTCGCTCAGCTGGGGTTGGCTTAAGATTGCAAAACTTTAGTAAAAAGGCAAAAGGGAAAGAAATGGCGGGGCGGGACCTTGAGGAGCGACTGCTTGCTTACTCATTGAGAATCGTTCGGTTGTGCAAGAAGCTCATGGAGAAACCCGGCGTTGGTCGTGTCGTGGCGAATCAGCTCCTTAAAGCAGGCACGTCAGTCGGAGCAAACTACCAGGAAGGGCAGGCCGGACAGAGCCGTGCTGACTTTGTCGCCAAGACTTCCATTGCCTTGAAGGAAGCGCGAGAAACTCATTACTGGCTCAAGCTTGTTGCTGGTGCAGACTTGGTTCGCTTGGAACTGTTGCAAAACCTGATCGACGAGACAGATCAGATCAAAAAAATCCTTGGAGCAATCGTCCTTCGAAGCCGAAAAAAGATCGCCTCGAAATAAGTCCACTTTTTCCTTTTTACTTCCAACATGGCAACCTTGGTTCAAGCCGTTCGCCTCGCTCTTCACTATGGCGAGGAGCATCTTGGCGTGACCGATATCTTCGGCGAGGATGTCGGGCCACCGCTGGGGGGCGTGTTCACGGCCACGCAGGGGCTCAAGACCGCATGGAACTCGCCCCTCGATGAACGCGGCATCGTCGGCGCCGCCATGGGCATTGCCTACGCCGGCGGCCGGCCCGTTTGCGAGATCCAGTTCTGCGATTACGGTTTCAATACCATCGATCTCCTCAAGGTCGCCGGCAACCAGCGCTGGGCCGGCGCCGGGCATTACTCCATGCCCATTGTCCTCATGACGCCGTCCGGTTCCGGCATCCGCGGCAGCCTGTATCATTCGCATTCCTTCGAGAGCATCGCCAGCCGGCTCGCCGGCTGGAAGATCGTCATGCCCAGCAATCCACTCGACGCCTATGGCCTGATGCTCTCCGCCATCGCCGATCCGAATCCTGTCATGGTTCTGCTGCCCAAGGCGCTGCTGCGCGTCCGCGGCGACAAGCTCATCCCCGGCGAACCGGAAGAGGAAGGCAAGCTCAAGGAACTGATCGACGCCCCCGTCGGCGATCGTTCGCGCTGGCGGCCACGCTGGCCCGACGTGCAGGAACACTTCGTCCCGCTCGGCGTCGGCACGCTGGTCCGCGAGGGCAGCCACGCCACGGTGGTCAGCTATGGCCGGACCTTGCCTTTGTGTGTGCAGGCCGCCGATCAACTCGAGAAAGAAAACGGCTGGAGTTTCGACGTCATCGACCTGCGCAGCATCTTCCCGTATGACTGGAAGATGATCTCGGCGAGCCTGATGAAGACCGGCCGCATCCTGATCGTCAACGAGGACACCGAGGTGACGAACTTCGGCGAGCACCTGCTGCGCCGCGTCATCGATGAGCATTTTTACGACTTGCTTGTCCGCCCGCGCGCCCTCATGGGCAAGCATGTCCCGGGCATCGGCCTCAACCAGGTCTACGAGAAGAACACGGTGCCGCAACTTCCCGACATCAAGCAGGCCATGCACGAGTTGGCCGAGGAAGAGGCATGAAATCGGAATTCTTGCGAATTCCGCTACGTCGTGGGGCGAATGATGGATTTCAAGTTACCCGAACTCGGCGAAGGCGTGTACGAGGCGGAACTGGTGGCCTGGAAGGTGAAACCGGGCGACGCGGTCAAACCGGGCCAGACGCTCGCTGAGGTGCTGACCGACAAGGCGACGATGGAAGTCCCGGCGCCGTTTGCCGGCACCATTGACCAGCTGAACGCCGAGCCAGGCGAGCAGCTCAAGGTCGGCGACACGGTGCTTTCGTACCAGCAGACCGGTGCCGCAGGCAAGCATGAGAAGGACGGCGCCGACAAGCAACCCGCCTCAAAACCGACTGCGGAAGCCAAGTCCGCGGAAGACAAGCCCGCGGAAGCACCCAGGCGAAAGGCCGAGCCAAAACAAGAGTCAAAACCAAGGTCCGCGGACGTCGCCAAAACAGCACCGCGCCGCGAGGTCAACGGCGCTGCCGACCGAGTGCCCGCGAAGGCGGCGCCGTCGGTCCGCCTCATGGCCCGCAAGCTGGGCGTCGAACTCGCCAGCATTCACGGCACAGGCCCGCAGGGCCGCATCCTGATCGACGACCTGTCGCGCGCCCTGCCCGCGTTTAGCGGGGAGCCGAAGGCGACCTCGCCTCGCCCCGACTACGGCAAGCCCGGCACGCGCGTCAAGCTCATCGGCGTCCGCCGCAAGATCGCCGAGCACATGCACCATGCCAAGCAGTTGATCCCGCATTACAGCTACATCGATGAATGCGACGTCACCGACCTCGTCCGCATCCGCGAAGGCCTCAAGGAGGCCGGCAAGCGCAGCGGCGTCAAGATCACCTATCTGGCATTCTTCGTCCGCGCCGCCGTCGCGGCGCTCAAGGAAGTGCCGATCGTCAATGCCTCGCTGGATGACGAGGCAGGCGAAATCGTCCTGCACGACCGCTACCACATCGGCTTCGCGGCCGCCACCCCGGCAGGACTCATCGTTCCGGTTATCCACGACGCGGACAAGAAGAGTATTGTCGAGCTGGCCCGCGATATCGAACGCCTCAGCGCCGACGCCCGGGCCGGCAAGAGCAAGCGCGAGGATCTCACCGGCGGCACCTTCACGATCACCTCCATCGGCAACATCGGCGGGCTGATTTCCACGCCGATCATCCATCATCCCGAGGTGGCGATTCTGGGAATTGGCAAGATCGTCAAGCGGCCCGTCTTCGATGACGCCGGCCAGGTTCGTCCCGCCGATGTCGTCTACCTGTCGTTCTCATTCGATCATCGGGTAGTGGATGGCGCCATAGGAGCAGCGTTTGGCAACGCCCTCATCCGGGCGCTGAAGAACCCGGCGGGGTTGCTGATCGATGGTATAAGTTGATTTGGGGGTCAAGCAAAACTGCGAAAAGCCCGGTAGAACGGGGCTGTTGAAATGGCCTTGCAACCGTTGCACCCGCCATCAACGGCGGGCCTAAGCCGCTTTGCGGAAAGCCCCGTGGAACGAGGCTGAGAGGCTCTTTCGCAGACTGCTTTTGACGGACACCCTCGCTACCGAGTGTGTTCGTGAATTGTGACATGCTGACTTTATTAGGCCGAGTGGCGAGCTGAGACTACCGTCCCATAACCATCGCCGCGCGTTGCGGGTTCTGATCGAGGTAGTAGCACAGGGCCGAGAAAAAGAGCTGCAACTGGCCCAGGCCTTGCTCGGCCACGCGCGTTGTGCTGGAACCCATCGTTCGCGCCAGTAGCGCGGCAGCCCGACTATCGGTGTGCAGGAAAACTTCCGCGTGATGCTCGATGCCGGTCGCCTCGCCATCCGTCTTCTTCTCGGTGTGATGGAGCACGACGACCACTTTCACGGGGACCATGGGCAGCAAGTGATTGGGCTTGACCTTGCCGTGAGCGTACCAGACGCGCTTGCCGGGGTCGCGATAGATGGTCTTCCAGGTAACCTCGCTGCCCAGTTCGTCGCTCCAGCCGAATTGGCCGCCGCCAAGATTGCTGATGCCGACACACTTGGCGCCGAGCTTGCGCCAGGCGCGCACCGCCTCGTCGGGATGGTCGAGGAAATGGAAGTAGTGCTCCGGCCGGCATGCGAACGTCTCGGATGGACCGCGCGCGGCCACGGTCGGGCTCTGCAAGACCTGGCGAACGTCCTGCTGATGCTCGGTGAGTTCCTCGACTGCGACGGCAAAGGCGATGGGGGCGGTGACGTTGCGGTTGACGAACGGCAGGGCGGCAAGCGCCCAGCTTGCCCCCATCGCCAGCACGCTACCCGTCAGCGCAAACGTCCCGCATCGCATGCATCACCTCTGTTCTCGGCGCGGCAGGGCCGCGCACCGCGGAGTCCGTCCCCTTATGCATCGTACGCCGGCACTGCCGATCTAAACGATTTTTCCAGTGACGCTGCGAGAAGCTCCGGGAGTTTGCAGCGTGGGAAAGATTTGGACTCGGGACGCCGACACCTGGACACCACTTGGACTTGTACCGCGGACCGCGCCTTGCCTATATTGCCGTCCCTGGAAACGGAGGCCCAATGAGCGCATCCCCACGTGGCGGCAAGAAATGGTTGATCCTGCTGGCCCTGCCCGCGCTGCTGCTGGGACTGCTGGCGTGGCAATGGTCAGCCATACTTCAGTGGCATTACGTCCGCAGTCTGGCAGGCGCCGAGGAAGGCGATCGCGAAGCTTGCGCCGAACGTGTGGCCGCGCTGGACCTGGAGGTCTTGCCGCGGCTGCTCACCATTCTGCGCGACAACGATGCTCGCGCGGTTGCCAATGTCGAGGCGGCGCTGGTGAGCATGCTGCGGCGCTGGGGGGCCGACGATCCGCGCGGCAAGATACTGGCCGAAGAACTGCTCAGCCAGTTCAACGATCTGAGCGTCGAGGGCCAGTACGCCGCGCTGCGCGTGCCGCTTGTCTGGCTCGGCATGAGCCCGGTGACACCGGCGCCGGCAGCCGTGACTACCATCGTCGGCCAGTTCTTGTCCGCTTCGACGCGTAATGCCGAGCTGCGCAGTCGGGCCCTGCTGCTGGCGCAAGCCCTCTTGCTTGGTTCGATACCCGGGCAATGGACCGAGCTGTGCAAGGAGCAGGCGCTGGCCGGGCTCAAGGACGCCGACGCCGAGACGCGACTGCGTGCCGTTCACGTGCTCCAGCAGCTTGCACGTGTCGAACCGCAATTGCTTGCCGAGTCGGCGGAATTGTTGCGCGATTCCGCCGTGGAAGTGCGCTGCGCCGCCCTGATCGCCGTCGGCGCCTCGCGGGATGCCGTCGCGGACGAAGAACTGCTGCCCTTGCTGCACGATGCCGACGCCGAGGTGCGCCGCCTGTGCGAAGCCGCTCTGCGCAGCCGCGGTCTTGGTGATAGCCATCTGCTACTCGCCAGGCTGATAAGCGACTCACGACCGGGAGCACGACTCCAGGTCGTCTCGCACCTGAGCGAAACCGACAACCTCGAGCCGGGTGTCTGGCTCAGGCGGCTGAGTCAGGATACGTCGCCCGCCGTCCGCGCGGCAGCCGTGCGCGCCATGTACTATCAGACCCATATCGACCTCCGCGACCGCATTCAGCAAATGGCTGCCGACGACCCCAGTCCCACGGTCCGCCAGCTGGCTGAACATTATCTTCGCCGCCCGCCGTTACGCGAGGATTGACCAGTCGAGCCTGGCAACTTTCGTCGCATCGCTATGGCACAAGGGCCAGCGTGCCCAGGCCGTAAAACGTGTACTCGATGTCCACTTGCTCGTCCCAGATGCCGGCGCGAAAGCCCCCCGTCGGTTGTTCCAGCGAGTAGACATAGTCACGCAGTTTTTCGACCGGGATTCGCTCCAGGGCGCCAAGTTGCTCCAGCGTCCAGGCGGCGGTAAAGGTGGAGAGCAGGTCCGCGAGGGGAATACGGTCATTGGCACGGAAGCCGCCCTCGTCGGAAGGAAGCTCGGCCAAGAAATCGATGACGTCTTCCTGACGAGGCGCCGGCACGTCCGGCCCGTGCAAAAGGTGCCAGATGCCGACGCCGGCAGCGGTGGGATTGGTACCGCTGCGGCGCATGGCCGGCACCTCGACAAAGCCGCCGTCATCGCGTTGCCTGCCGAGCAGGAACTGCTGGAGCGCATCTGTCCCGGGCCAGGGCAGATCCAGTAGCTGATAGCACAGGCCGACGAGAAAGGTGTGGTACGTGCTGCCGGATTTCGCGCCGGCGGACTTGCCGTAGCCGCCGTCGGGCGTCCGGAACGATTCCAGCGTTGCCGCGACTCGCCCCGGCCAGTCGGCGGCACTCTGGTCGAGCACGTCAATGCCGGCATCGACCTGCAGAATCATGCGGGCAAAGAGCAGCGAGAAGAAATCGACGACATTGGCGTGCCCGGTCAGGCATGAACGCAGATAGCCCGCCGCGGACTTGCTTGCTGCCGGCGTGAGTTGGCCGAGAACTGCCAGGGCGCGCAGACCGAATGCCGTGTAGTACAGATCCGAGTCGCCTTCCCGGCCGGAAAAGCCGCCGTCTGGATTCTGGCAGCGTGCCAGGTAAGTACCGTGTCGCTGCTGGAAGTCGTGCGGGAACTCGCCGAGCCGCTCCGCCAGCCGAACCGTCAGAGCTTGCAGGTAGGGGAACGCCATCAGAAGACCCGTTTACGTTTCGCGCTCGCAGGCGCCTTCCTCGACGGTTTCCATCTCGCGCTGGCAAACGCCATTCGCTGAATGGTGAATGGTGGTTGCGAGCGCGAAACGTAAACAAGAATGGTCTACTCCTTCACGGTGGTCAGCTTGTCCTCGGGAAACGTGGTCACGACCAGGCCCTTGAAGTGGATTTCCTGCGGGACACTGTTGGAGTGCAGTTGCAGGGCAATGGGGCCCTCGGCGACGAGCTTCGGTTCGGGGTCGCGCCAGTCGACGACCTGCTTGCCATTGACCACCAGGCGGATGCGGTTGCCCTGGGCCAGGATTTCCATGTCGTTCCAGTCGTGCTGCTTGCCGGCCTTGATGGCCAGGTTGCGGATTTCCGGCGAGAGGTTGATCTTGCCGTGGCGGCGATAGAGGTCATAGAGCCCCCAGCCGGACGGGAACATGACAAGCTGTCCCTGGTACGTGTACTCGGCCCGGTCGGCGACGGGATCCTTGACCTCCTGGGGCACGAAGCGCTTGCCCCAGATGGCCACGCCCGAGTGCATCTCGGACTCGACCAGCTTGGCCGCGAACACCAGGCGGAAGTCGCTGAACTTGCGCTTGGTGAACAGGTAGGTGCTGACCTTGAGCGGTTTCTCGTTGCGGGCGACGATGACGCCGTCCTTGACCGACCACAGGTCCTTGTAGCCCTCCCAGCCCTTGAGGTTCTTGCCGTTGAAAAGCTTGATGGTTTCGGACTCGCCTTTTCGAGGCGGAATCTCCGGGGCCTTGTCCTTGCCGGCGCGCAGAAGGCCGCCGCCTGGCAGGACCAGCAAGCCGAGGCCAGCCAGTGCCATGCCTAGCCGTTTCATGATGTCTCCTCTTGGGGGAAAGGTATGTTGCATCACCCTGACACGCACGTCGCTCGCAAGGGAATTCCTGTCCCCTAGAGCAAGCCACGGGTCGGAATTCTTGCGAATTCCGCCACATGACGCGCGCCGGGCTCAAGGCGAAACTATCACTTTGGCGGCATGACGCCAACCTGAATTCGGGAGGCGGATGGAAATGTTCAGCGCGGCTTACGCGGGATGTGCCTTGGCGGCTGGCTGATACGCGAAGCGGAAGCGGCGCGGCTTCTCCAGACGCTCGAAATCGCGGTAGTGCATCGAGATGGTCAGCGCGTGCAGATGGGCCTCGAAAATGATGTGCGCTTCGGGGTCCAGCGCCTCATCGACAATGGTCGCCACGCCATAAAGCGTGCCGAACGGTGTGAGGACGCCCCATTCGCAATCGCGAAATAGATCGGCGATCTCGAGGTGGTTGGCCAGCCGTACCGGAAATCCAAGGCGAACGGCGACTGCCGCAAGGTCGATATGGTGCGTCGCGGGAAGGACAGCCAGGACGAAATCCGTCGGGCCCGCCAGCAGCACGCTCTTGGCCACTTGCCGGCCGGGCACGTGCAGCGTGTGCGCCCGCTTCTGTGCCGTGAACGCCGGAGCATGCACCAGCGTGTCAAAGGCGACGTGCTGTTCGCTCAGATAGTCGGCCACGCGCATGTCAGGTTGCTCTCGGTCAAGGACGCGGAACATGCCAGGTAGTCCCCAAAAAGTATACCCCCGGATCTTCCGCCAAACTCCTGCAGTTTGCCCGGTTTTCCCCGCTTCTGCTTGAACCTCGTCGTCCCGTGCGGACAATAACGGATATGCAGCCTGACTCCCCGCATCCGGACATCGAGATCCTCAACCACGACATTCGCCGGGGCCGGTACCGTTCCGTGCTGTTCGATTTTGACGGCACGCTGTCACTCATCCGCGAGGGCTGGCCTCAGGTCATGATCCCCATGATGGTGAACGTGCTGGCCGCGACCGGCACGGGCGAAAGCCGCGCGGCGCTGGCCGAGCGCGTGGAAGAGTTCGTGATGCGCTTGAATGGCCGACAGACCATTTACCAGATGATCCAGCTTGCCGACGAGGTCAAGCAGCGCGGCGGCGAACCGCTCGAGCCCCTGACCTACAAGCACCGCTATCACGATCTCCTCATGGAGCGGATCCGCGGCCGGCTGCACGCCCTGGAAGAAGGCAGCGCTCGCCCGACAGAATGGACCGTGCCGGACAGCCACGCCTTGCTGGAAGAGCTGCGCCGCCGTGGCTTGACGCTCTATCTCGCCAGCGGCACCGATTTCAAGTACGTCCGCCGCGAGGCCGAGTTGCTCGGCGTCGCCGAGTTCTTTGGCGAGCACATCTACGGCGCCCAGGATGACTACCAGAACTTTTCCAAGAAGATGGTCATCGAGCAAATCCTCCGCGACCTGGACGGGCACGAGCTGCTCGGCTTCGGCGACGGCTACGTGGAGATCGAAGAGGTGAAGCGTGCCGGCGGCACGGCCATCGCCGTCGCCAGCGACGAGGTCACACGCGCCGGCGTCAACGCCTGGAAACGCAACCGCCTCGTCCAGGCCGGCGCCGATATCGTGATTCCGGAGTACCGGCAGCATCGACGGCTGCTGGAGTATCTGCTGTGACTGCGAATGAACTGTAATCGGACGAGCAAGTCGGCTAGAATTGCTATCCGGGTCCGCAAGAAGGAGGAGTTGATGCTGGCAACGCTGACAATCGAAGAGGCGCAGTCGAAACTGAAGCAAGTGATCGATAACCTCGGTCCTGGGGAAGAGGTGCTCATCATGGATAATCTCGTTCCAGTGGCAAAACTGATTGGTCGGCCGCAACTTCGGCAGGCGCGAGTTCCGGGTACGTGCAAGGGGATGATCACACTGGCCGTCGAAGACGAGGAGCACCTCAAGGATTTCCGGGAGTACATGCCGTGAGGTTTCTCCTCGACACGCACAGCTTCTTGTGGTTCGTAACCGGCGATTCGCAATTGAGTTCGACAGCCCAAGCGTTGATCGGCGATCTTTCCAACGAGGTGCTTCTCAGTCCAGCCAGTCATTGGGAGATTGCGATCAAGGTGAGCATCGGCAAGTATCCACTGACCGTGCCCTTTGAAGCATTCATCTCCAAGGGCCTCGCCGATAATGGCTTCGAGATTCTGCCTATCGAGGCGAGGCACACCTCAAAATTGACAACCATGCCGTTTCATCACCGCGACCCTTTGATCGGCTGCTCGTCGCTCAAGCCCTTGCTGATTCCTTACCGATTGTAAGTTGCGATCCGATACTTGATGCTTATGGCATCAGCCGACTGTGGTAGTTGCTTTTGGATATCAATGAGTGTGATTCGACAAGAGCATGCAATCGACGTTGATGTGAGCAACGATACGTTGACCATCGAGTTCTCCGATGGCCGGACTATCTCCGCGCCGCTGGCATGGTACCCCCGTCTCGCCCATGCCACGATGGAAGAGCGAGGCACATGGCGGCTGATCGGCGGTGGCCAAGGCATCCATTGGCCGACAATCGATGAGGATATCAGCGTCGCAAACCTGCTTGCCGGTCAACCGTCCGCGGAGAGTCAGTGCTCATTCAAGAGATGGCTGGCGGGCCGCGCGAAATTGAGTCGCGGCCGGAAACGCCGTGATGCTTGTTAAACCTTCTTACGTCTTGCATTTCACCAAGAAGAACCGCGTTATTCATGGTTTAGACGGAGTCGGCTACCCCGGCAACGAATCCGCGCCAACACACCTCATCGCCTTTCGGCAGGATTCGTTGCCGGGGTGGTGAGGGGGAGGTAGCAACGCAACGAATCTGTTCTGCCGCGATTGTGATTGCCCGCGCTTATTTGCGTATAACAACTCGGCGATTCCTGATGAGGACAACAACGCGATGAAGATACCGATTTCCAAGATGGCCGCCGCCGTGCAGCCTTCCGCGACTCTAGCGGCGGGCGCGAAGGCGCGGCAGCTCAAGTCCGAAGGCATTCACGTTTTTGACTTCAGCCTGGGTGAGCCGGACTTCAACACGCCGGAACATATTTGCCAGGCTGCGTACCAGGCGATGCAGGCGGGGCACACGCACTACACTCCGGCGGCCGGCATCGCCGAGCTGCGCTCCGCTATCGCCAAGCTCTACAACAGGGCGCACGGGCTGGAGGTGACGCCGGAGCAGGTCATCGTCTCCAACGGCGCCAAGCACTCGCTGCACAATGCCCTCGCCGCGACCGTCGGACCCGGCGACGAGGTCATCATCCCCACGCCCTACTGGGTCAGCTACAGCGACCTGGTGCAGATGACCGGAGCCAGCTATCGACTGGTGCCGACCACGCAGGACGGCGGCTTCAAGATGAGCCCGGAGCAGCTCAAGGCCGCCATCGGGCCCAACAGCCGGCTGGTCATGCTCAACTCGCCAAGCAATCCGACGGGCGCGGTGTACACGCGCCGCGAACTGGAGGCGCTCGCCGACGTGATCCTCGGCAGCAACCTGGCCGTGCTCAGCGACGAGATTTACGAGCATCTCGTCTATGGTGACAGCAAGGCCACCTGCTTCGCGACGCTGCGGCCGGAGTTGCCGGAGCGGACCATCACCATCAGCGGCGTCAGCAAGAGCTACGCCATGACCGGCTGGCGCATGGGCTGGGCCATCGGACCACTGCATGTCGTCAAGGCGATGGGCAATGTGCAGAGCCAGGAGACGAGCAATCCGTCGAGCATCAGTCAATATGCGGCGCTGGCAGCCATCGAAGGCGATCAGAGTTGCGTGGAGACGATGCGCCGCGAGTTCGAGGCGCGGCGCGATCTGGTGATTCGCCGACTGAACGCGATCCCGGGCATTCACTGCCTGAATCCGGGCGGGGCGTTCTACGCGTTCTTCAATGTGACTGCCCACTTCGGCCGGACCATCGCCGGCAAGCAGATCACCGACTCCGCCTCGTTCTGCCAGGTCGCCCTGGAATCGGCCCATGTGAACTTCGTCCAGGGTTCCGCCTTCGGCGCTGAAGGCTACGTGCGGCTCTCCTTCGCCGCCAGCCGCGAACAATTGCAACAAGGGCTGGACCGGCTCGAGAATATGTTAAAATGACTCCTGGCCTGTTCACGTTTCGCGTTCGCGCGAGTCATTCGTCGACAGGCTGCTGCGAGCGTGAAACGTAAACCATCGAGTCAACCATGCTGCTCCTCACCGAAAGCGATGTTCGCCATCTGTTGACGATGGCAATGGCCCTGGAAGCGGTGGAGGAGGCGCTGCGCAAGATGGCGCTCGAAGAAGCACATAACATCCCGCGCGCCCGCAGTCAGACCGATCATGCCATGCTGCATGTCATGTCGGCGTCGGCCAAGACCCTCGGCATCATGGGCTACAAGGCCTACACCACCAGCCGCAAGGGGACGCATTTCCACATTTGCCTTTTCGACGGCAGGACCGGCAGTCCCACCGCGCTCATCCAGGCCGATTACCTGGGCCAGGTTCGCACCGGGGCAGCCAGCGGCGTGGCCACGCAGTACATGGCGCGCCCGGATGCTCAGGAGGTCGGCCTGTTCGGCTCCGGGAAACAGGCGCGCACCCAGATCGAAGCGATCTGCAAGGTCCGCAACGTCCGCCGCGTCCAGGTGTACAGCACGCACGAGGACAACCGCCGCCGTTTCGCCGAGGAGATGTCCGAGGTGTGCCGCGTGGACATCGAGCCGGTACCACGGCCGGAACTGGCCGCCGAGGACAAGGACATCGTCATCACCGCCACTTCCAGTCGCGAGCCGGTGCTCAACGGCCACTGGATCAGCGAAGGCACCCATCTCAACGTCATCGGCTCGAATTTCCTCGGCAAGGCAGAGGTCGATGCCGTCACCGTCCGCCGCTGCGAGTCGATCGTCGTCGATAGCAAGGAGCAGGCCCGCCTGGAGGCCGGCGATTTCGCCCAGGCGCTGGAAGACGGCTCCATCCACTGGGCCGACGTCCACGAGCTTGGTCAGGTCATCGTCGGCCGCTACACCGGTCGGGCCCATTCGCAGGACGTGACCATGTTCAAGTCGCTGGGCATCGCGCTCGAAGACATCGCCGTCGCCGCCCGCATCCATGCCAAGGCCCAGGCGGCGGGACTGGGTCGCGTGCTCGAGTGGTGATGGCCGTCTCGAGCTGATTTCGGAACTCCTGCAAGTCCCGCTACAGCATCAGTCCCTGGATCGCCGTACCGGTACAGGCCCGCAGAGGCCGTTGCGTCCGGTCGTGCACTTCCAGGTTTTCCGGCACGCCAAGAAGATGAAGGATGGTGGCGGTCAGGTCCGCGGGCGTGACAGGCCGGTCGGCGGGCAGGGCACCATCGCGGTCGGAGGCGCCGTAAACGATGCCGCGGCGGATGCCGGCGCCCGCCAGCAGGATCGATTGCACCGCGGACCAGTGGTCGCGGCCCGCATTGCGGTTCACGAGCGTTGTGCGGCCAAACTCGCCCATGCAGATTACCAGCGTGTCGGCAAGCATGCCGCGTTGATCCAGATCGCTCAGCACGGCCGCCAGCGCCTGATCCGTCGGCGGAATGAGCCGTTCACGCAGGTGCCGGAAGTTGTTTTGATGCGTGTCCCATACGGGCGAATCTTGCGGCCCCTCGTAGTGCCAGTAGACGGTCACCAGGCCCACACCTGCTTCCAGCAGCCTGCGCGCCAGCAAGCAACCTTGCCCGAACAGATGCATGCCGTATCGTTCCCGGCTTGCCGGCGGTTCCTGTCCCAGTGCCAGCGCTTGCCGCATCGGCCTCGACGCCAGCAGGTCGAACGCCTGCTGCCGGGAGCGATCCATGTCGTTGATGCTCTCGGGCGCGGGCCGTCGCAAGACCCTTTCGACCTGCTCGAGAAGCACGCGACGATCGGCGAGCCTGGCCCCCGTCATGCCGGGCGGCAGGAGCATGTCGGGCAAGGTGAACCCGTTCCGCGCGGAATTGCCCTCGATGCGGAAGGGCGCGAACGGTCGGCCGAGCAAGCCGGCGTCCTGGCCGGGATACTCGTTGATCGCGTCGTCCTTGATGATCTCCGGCAGGGTGACAAATGTCGGTACGTCGCGCCGCGGCGGCCGCACATGCGCCAGCAACGCGCCCATGTGCGGATGATCGTGCGGCGACGGGCGAATACTGGTCGCACTCTGGGCGTTGGCATTGGCATGCGGCATGCCAGTGAGCATCGTGTATCCGGCCGAGGTGTGCGTGCGATCGCCGTGTGTCACCGAGCGCACCAGGCAGACCTTGTCCATGTGCCGGGCCAGTCGCGGAAACAGTTCGGCGAGTTGAATGCCCGGCACGTTGCTGGCGATCGGCCGGAACTCGCCGCGAACTCGCTCCGGCGCTGCCGGCTTTGGATCCCACGTGTCGTGCTGCGGCGGCCCGCCAGTCAGGAACAGCAAGAGGCAGCGCCGAGCCCGGCCGAACGTCGAAGTCTGGCCACCCATAGCAACGGCGCGAGCCGCATGAAGATCCGGCCGCGCCAGGCCCAAGCCGCCGATCATACCCAGCGACAGGAAATCACGCCGCGCGATGCCGCCGCATAGTCGTTGGTTCCCGCCCTTGACGGACCACATGACGACGGCTCCCATTATTGGAGAAGGCTTCGCCGCGCCGGTCTGGGCCGGCGGCTCTTCACTCCTGATCATACCGTGTGTACCGTGAACGGGCGAGTACGGATTGGTAATCTCGCAACTCGTGCGCGACACGCTGCCGATCTTGCGCCGCAGCAAACGTTGCGGGCCAATCGGACTTCGGCTAGAATGCGGCGAAACGAAAGGACTCGGACATGAAGAAAGATCTTGGCTTCTCGACGCAGGCCATTCACGCGGGGCAGGATGCGGACCCCACCACCGGCGCGACCATCGTCCCCATTTACGCGACCTCGACGTACACCCAGGCCGCACCTGGCCAGCACAAGGGCTACGAATACTCGCGCACCGGCAATCCGACGCGGACGGCGCTGGAGAAATGCCTGGCCTCGCTGGAGGGGGGCGAGCGCGGCCTGGCCTTTGCCTCGGGCCTGGCGGCAACGACCTCTGTGCTGTCCATCCTGCGGCCCGGCGATGAGGTGGCGGCCGCCGCCGACCTCTACGGTGGCACCTTTCGCCTGCTCGACAAGGTTTTCAAGCCCTGGGGCCTGGTGACGCGCTACACCGAGGATCCCTCTCCCGCCGGCTTCGACAAGATCATCACGCCGGCCACGCGCATGATCTGGCTGGAGACGCCGACCAATCCACTCCTGCAGATCGTCGATATCCAGGCCATCGCCAGCCTCGCAAAACAACGTACCGCCAGCGGCAAGAAGATTCTCCTGGCCGTGGACAACACCTTCGCATCGCCCTACTTGCAGCAACCCCTTCGCCTGGGTGCTGACCTGGTCGTCCACAGCACGACCAAGTACCTGGGCGGACACTCGGACGTCGTCGGCGGCGCGGTGATCGGCAGCAACGAGTTGCTGCAAGCCATCGCATTTCACCAGAACGCGGCCGGCGGCGTGCCGGGGCCGTTCGATTCCTGGTTGACCTTGCGCGGTGTCAAAACGCTGGCCGTGCGTATGGAGCGGCACTGTCACAATGCTCGCAAGCTGGCCTCCTGGCTCGCCGAGCAACCGCAGGTCAAACGCGTCTACTATCCAGGGCTGCCGAGTCATCCCGGCCACGACGTGGCTAGGCGACAGATGCGCGACTTCGGCGGCATGATCAGCGTCAATCTCAAGGGAGGCAAGGACGCGGCCCTGCGCCTCCTGACAGGCACGCGGCTGTTCAGCCTCGCGGAGAGCCTGGGCGGCGTCGAATCGCTCATCGGCCATCCCGCCACCATGACCCACGCCAGCATCCCAGCCGACGTCCGCCAGGCCCGCGGCATCGACGACGGTTTGGTCCGCCTCAGCGTCGGCATCGAAGATGTGGATGACTTGCTAGACGATCTCAAGCA
The DNA here is from genome assembly GCA_016873095.1 of Planctomycetota bacterium. Lineage (GTDB taxonomy): Bacteria > Planctomycetota > Planctomycetia > Gemmatales > Gemmataceae > VGYC01. The sequence continues at coordinate 15,078 of VGYC01000173.1, forward strand.
GGCGCTTTGATTCCCGCCGCGGCAAGCTGGGCCGCCCACTGGCGATCGGCTTCGCTCAGCGGCGCGGGACATGGTTGCTCGTAGCGCAGCGACCTGGCGTAACGGCCCCGCGCGAAGACGATGTCGAATACCTTCTTCAGATCGATGTGAATGTCGGCATCCGGCGCTCGCAGCGGAACCGGGATCGTCGGCAGCGGATCGCGCGCCGACCAGTGATAGACCTCGCAGTTCAGCCGGTCCTCGACGCGTGAAACAAACGTGTAGTAATCGCCGTGCGGCAGTGGCACCAGATGCGGCAAGCGCTCACCGCCCGAGAGCAGATCCAGTTCGACCAGATGGACTTTCTGCCGCAGAATCGCCTTGCGCTTGTTGCGATAATCCAGGAAGCCATCGCCCATCTTGTTGGTCGGCGACAGCAGTTCCAGCACGGTCACCAGCGACCGATCCGGACGATGCAGGATCTCGACGCGCGCCTGGCGAACCTCCTCGAGAAACTCGTGAGGGACGACGACCGGTTCCAGCAGCGCCGTTCCGCCGGCCGGCGTCGGACGGGTCGTTCGGGGGCCGCGACTGAGAGCCACGTCCGGGAAGATCAGCTTGACGACCTCTGGCGACATCTGCACCAGGTTGACGGACTCGTCGAGCCGCGCCTCGTAGGGATCCGGCAAGAGCTCGGCGATCGCTTCCCGCCACCAGTAGACGAACGATAGATGGAAATCGCGCCAGAAGGCCGGATCCTCGAGGTACGGATCCATGCCGGGGAACGGACTGTTCGTGGCGGCCTGCATACGCTAATCATACCGGGTGCCGCACGGCTGGCCTACTTCAATCGTTCCAGCTTGCCTTTGCGCTTCACGATGTTCTTGTAGTCCCACTGGATTTCGATGGCCTTCTTGAGCCATCTCTTGAGATCCCCGACCCGGATCTCATCTTCAGAGGTGTACCGTGCCTCGGCGGCCTTGAAGCTGCCTTCGACCGCAAGACCAGGCTCGTCGAATGATTGGCCGCTCCAGAACAGCAGGCGAATGCAGTCCTTGAGCTTGCTGTAGCCGACGATGGGATTGCCATCCAGGAACCACACCGGGTGCCGGTGCCAGATCTTGCACTCGGCACCCTTCAGGTGTCGATCGATGGTCTCGGCCAGGGCGTTGCAGATGCATTGATCGCGCGCTAATTGAGCAGCGTTGTAGGCCTCGATGTCCTCGTGGATCGGCATCAGAATCGCTCCTGCGCCCGGCTTGGCGCGTCTCTCATGGATAGCAACGGCTCGGGACAATGACGCGGCTCAGTCCGACCATCGAATGTCCGCATGATCGTTGCCGTTGCGCGAGATCGCCGCCCGCAGCGTCTTCTCGCTCACCGTGTTGCGCATAGACATGGTGCTGCCATCAGCGAAGGCAAGCTGGAAGGTATTTGGCAGAAAGCCATCCAGACGTGGCAGCGCGACGCGCGGGGCATACTCCAGTTCCGCCGGCTTCGTCCAAGGAACCGCCTCGGTGGTCTGCACGATCAGGATCGTTGTCCCATCCGGGAAATCGTCTGGATATCGCAAGCCTTTGCGCCCCTCAAAGGCAGCGCTTTTGCCGACGAAGACCCGAAAGAACGTCGAATGCGGTTCCGGCGCCGCTCGGCCATCGAACGCCTCATAGGTCGTCGGCATCCGCTCGAGCAAGCGAATGTTGTGCGCGCTGTCCCACGGTGTATTGGTTCACGGCGCGGGCAATAGAGATATTGCCCTTTGTTGATTGTGGTGGGCTTGGACTGCCTCGACAAGCCAGTCGAAGACGTTGCAGGATTGGCGGCGGCCGGT
>VGYC01000174.1 GCA_016873095.1 Planctomycetota bacterium
TGGTCGGCGACAGACGGATCGACTTCGGAGTGCGCCAGTCGATGCCCCACGGTCGGGACCTGGCACGCTTTCGCGCCCGTATCGGCATGGTGTTTCAGCAGTTCGACCTCTTTCCCCACATGACGGCACTGCACAACGTCATGGCGGGGCCAGTGATCGTGAAGAAGTTGGACAAGCCCGAGGCGGAGAAGATCGCGCGCAGCCTACTGGCCAAGGTCGGGATGGCTGAGCTCGCCGATCGCTTCCCGCGCAACCTTTCGGGTGGCCAGCAGCAACGTGTCGCCATCGCGCGGGCCATGGCGATGGCGCCGGAGATCATGTTGTTCGACGAGGTGACATCGGCTCTCGATCCCGAGCTGGTAGGCGAGGTACTGGACGTCATGAAGCAACTTGCCGCCGACGGCACGACCATGATCGTGGTTACTCACGAGATCGCTTTCGCGCGTGACGTTGCCGACCAAGTGGTCGTCCTGGACGCCGGACAGGTCGTGGAGCAGGGGCCGGCTGAAGAGGTTCTGCTGCGACCCAGGAACCAACGGACCGTGTCTTTCTTGTCGCGCTTTCACAGCACCATCGGTGAGCGCAGAGCCTAGGGAGTTTGCTGAAATGTTTCCGGCGAAAGACAAACTGACGATCTGCTTTGCTCATGTCGCCTATCGCATGAAGGACCGCTTCGATCTGCGCAAGACGGGGATCAACAACTTCGAAGTCCGCACCTACGATGATCTGGTGAAGCGCATCGGTGAGGCCGATGTCGTGCTGGCGTCGGGCATGTGGAAGAACGACCTGATCGCCCATGCCGGCAAGCTGAAGTTCATCCAGTCGATCAGCTCGGGCATGGATCAGTATTCCAAGGAGCAGCTCGGTGCCAAGGGCGTACGGCTGGCGAGTGCCGCCGGCGTCAATGCCCGCGCCGTGGCGGAGCATGCTATCGCGTTGATCCTGGCGGTTGCCCGGCGCTTGCCTGAAGCACGAGACAATCAGCACAAGAAAGTGTGGCGCAACATGCTGGGAGACCTTTCCCAGCGCGAGTTCGAGCTCGCCGGCAAGACCCTGTTGATCGTCGGCATGGGACGGATCGGCAGCCACCTTGCGATGCTCGCCAAGGCCTTCGGCATGAAGGTGATCGGCATTCGTCGCGACCCATCTCAGGGTGAGAACGGTGCGGATGCGATCTACGGCATGGGCGATTTGGTCGAGCTGGTACCGCAGGCCGACGTCGTGGCGCTGACCTGTGCGCTGACGCCGGAAACCACTGGCTTGATGAGCGCCGCCGCCTTTGCCGCGATGAAGCCGGCTTCGATGTTCGTCAACGTTGCGCGCGGCAAGGTGGCGGACGAAGCGGCCTTGACCGACACCATGAAGAACGATCGCATTTGGGCGGCCGCCATCGACGTGACGGCCGAGGAACCACTGCCGGCGTCGTCGCCTTTGTGGACGTTGCCGAACGTCTTTGTCACGCCACACACCGCGGGCGAGACGCGAGCCTACGAGGACAACGTGCTCGATATCTTGATGGAGAACTTGGAGCGGCTATGGCGCGGCGACAAAACGCTACGCAATCAGGTCCTTTAAAGGAGGAGAGAATGCCTGTCGCAGACCCGCATCGTTTGATCCTGACCGGCGAGAATCCGTTCATTCGGCTGAGCGAGAAGGACGGCGATCCCAATTCGACCGATGCCAGCTTCTGGCGCATCCTGTTCTGCCCGGCCGGCCCCGGCCACGTACTCTACATCAAGAGCGAACTGACGCATGGGCACTGGCGCATCTACTCCGACAACATCGCCATGGCCCGTTGGTTGCAGCAGACGGTGCAAGGCATGCTCAACGCCGAACTGAAGGACACCTCGATCCCGGTGGTCGACGCCGCCTTCAGCAAGTCGGGCGATCCGCGCTACTTCTGGACCGAGTACGTCAAGGCCCATGAGACCGACATTGCGCTGACTTGGCACGATGTCGGCGACCCGCTGCTGATCCACACCGAGCCCAATCAGCCGCCCAACCCCAGGCCCTACGGTGTCTGCACCGTCCTGGTGCCGGCGCTTGGCACGCGGCTCACCCTCAACGGCAACCAAGCGCGCGGCAAGGCCTGGAAGCGGGAGCGCGAGGGACGGCCGTTCAGCACGTGCGCCTTGGCATTTTCGGAGAGTTGGACGGAGCCACGCTGACGAGGCGTTGCGCCGTTCGATCATGCTGCCGTGGCGACGGCAGGAGAAAATCCCATTGCCCGAGCAAGGTGGGCATAGCTTGCTCGGCGGATCTCCTCGTCATGGGTCCAGGTGACGACGGCCATCTCGTCGACGCCGATCCGCTGTCGAAGCTCTTCGATGCGCGCGGCGACTTCCGGACCTGTGCCGACGAAAGAATCGCGTCGGAAGCGTTCGATGCGGTCCTGATCGTAGACCTCCAGCGCCCTGGCCGCGACATCCGGAGTCTCGAGGGGCGCCAGGATGCCGCGGTCGCGATTCATGCGGGAGAGGGCGCGCGAGGTGAAGTGGTGCTGCGCTTCTTCCATGCTGCTCGCCGCGAGAGCCCAGACGCAGAGGCCCGACCGCGGCTCGGGATGTCGGAGGCTCGGCCGATACTTTTCTTTGTAGAGCTTGATCGCACGCTCGCCGCCCGCGCCGTCGCTGAAGAACCAAGCATAACAGTAGGGCAGGCCGAACAAGGCGGCGACCTGGGCGCCGTAGTCGGAGCTGCCGAGGATCCATATCTCCGGTGCCGTCACACCGTGCGGGAAGGCCTTCACCGAGGCAAAGGGGTGGCGGTCGACCAGTGGCTCGTTGTGCACCCAGGCGATCAGGTCGCGCACGTCGGCGGGAAAATGCTCGGGCCGCTCGTTGGCAGCCGGATTGAGCGCAAAAGCTGTCCGACCGTCGGAACCTGGCGCTCGACCCAAGCCGAGATCGATGCGCCCCGGGGCCAACGCATCGAGCACACGGAATACCTCGGCCACTTTGAACGGTGCGTAGTGCGGCAACATGATGCCCGCACTGCCGATCCTGATGCGATCGGTCGTGGCGGCGATCGCCGCGATCAGGATTTCGGGCGCAGTGCCGACAATGGTCGGGTGGTTGTGATGCTCGGAAACCCAAAAACGCTCATAGCCCAGCATCTCGCAATGTTTGGCTAGCGCCACGGTGTTGCGGATTGAATGGTCGTGTGGCCGACCGGCAACGGCGATCGACTGGTCGAGAACGGAAAGGCGCATGTGCAGTCGAAGGTGGCGGGCGTCTAGTTGGGCAGGCCCGAGGTCTGGTACAGCGACGACAGGAGGGGGCTGGGCTTTGCAAGCGGACCAAAGGTTGCCCGGAAGATCTGAACGATCGCGCCGCGCCTGTAGATGTCGCTCAAGGCGGCGTCGACAGCGAGCCGGAAGTCGCTATCGCCGCGCCGCAGGGCGAGCGCGATCGGTTCGACACTGAGATAGGTGTCGGCCATAAGAAGATTGGCGAGCTGCTTTTCCTTTTGCAGCAGGAAGGTGAGCGTGGCGCGGTCGGCGAAATAGGCTGCGACCTGACCCTTCTCGAGCAGATCGAGGCCCTCCTGGTTGGTCTTGACCAGAACGACCTCGGCGCTGATGTGCGTGCCGGTGAGTGCGCGACGCAGCTCATCCTCGGTCGTCGTGCCCGGCAGCACGGCGGCCTTCTTGCCAGCCAGCAGCTTGACGTCTTGTGGCCCGTCGGGACGGATGGCATAGCTCGCGCCATCGATGAAAATCGGGATAGAGAAGTCGACCTTAGTGCGACGCGATAGCGTCGCCGTCGAGGATTCACAAAGCAAGTCCGCCGTGTTGCCGATGATGGCGTCGAAGCGGCTGGTCGAGTTCACGACGACGTAGGCGACCTTGAGGTCGGGAATCTTGAGCTGTTCTTTGAGCCGATCGGCAATCGCGCGACAGAGATCGACGGAATAGCCGTGCGGTGCGGTCGCAGGCGGGCTGCCGGGAGCAACGTACGAGAAGGGTGGGGAGCCAGGGTCGTAGGCGATCCGCAGGGTCTTGCTGGTGCGCAGCTGATCGATGGTCGGCGGAACCTGCTGAGCCCACGCATTGCTTGTGAGCGGCGTCATGCCAGCGACTGCCAAAACGCCGATCCATCTCGACAAAGAACTCATATTTCCGCCTCTGACTATTCCAGGCCGCATCGTCGATGAACAATCCGACATCCAGGCCTTTGTTACCATAGGGAATCCGAGTGCCGGCGACTACGCCATCTTCGAGACAATCGGGAACCAGAAACGCAGACAGACGGGCAAGTCGATGCAACCAGTACAGGTTCGGCTTCGGTCTGCCCGTCTTGTCGGGTCAGCTCGTGCGAGCCAATATCGCTGCTGGTTTTTCCCATCCTGAAGAGAATCCGCATGCTCATCACCACACAGGCCAAACCGCAAGCCAACACGCTTTCGTCACGCGGCATGCTGATCGATGGTCAATGGAGTGACAGCACTTCCGGCGCGCGAATCACCATCGAGAATCCAGCCAAGCGCCTGCCGATCGCCGAGGTGCCTCGCGGCAACGCCGCTGACGTGGCGCGTGCCGTAGCCGCCGCTGCCAAGGCTCAAGCGTCCTGGCGCAAGGTGCAGCCGCGTGAACGCGGCCGGGCATTGCTCAAGATCGCCGAAGCGCTTCAAGCGCGAAGCGAGGAGATCGCCCGAACCATATCGCTCGAAACCGGCAATGCCCTGCGTACCCAGGCACGCGGCGAGGCCAACATCACTGCTGATATCTTTCTCTACTTCGGAGGACTGGGCGGTGAGCTGAAGGGTGAGACCATCCCGCTCGGTGAGCACGTGCTGTCCTACACGCGGCGCGAGCCATTGGGGGTCGTCGGCGCCGTCATTCCGTGGAATGCACCAGTCATGTTGGCGGCTCTCAAGATTGCTCCAGCTCTTTGTGCTGGCAACACCATGGTCATGAAGGCAGCGGAGGATGCACCTCTCGGCGTGCTTTTGATGGCCGAAATCTGTCAGGAATTCCTGCCACCTGGCGTGCTCAATGTGCTGACCGGCTTCGGCGCAGAATGCGGCGGGCCGCTGCTCAACCATCCCGGCATCGCCAAGCTGTCCTTCACGGGCTCGACCGAGGTCGGCAAGATCGTCATGCGCGCTGCCGCCGAGCGTATCGTACCAGTGTCGTTGGAACTCGGCGGCAAAAGCCCGTCGATCGTCTATCCCGATGCCGATGAAGACTGGGCGGTCGATGGCATCATCGCCGCCATGCGCTTCACCCGGCAGAGCCAGAGCTGCACGGCGGGATCGCGGTTGTTCTTGCATGAGGACATCTTCGATTCTTTCCTGAGCAAGCTCGAGAAGAAAACGACGGCGCTCAAGATCGGCGACCCGCTCGATGAGAAGACCGACATCGGCAGCATTATCAACAACAAGCAATTCACGAAGGTCTGCAAGTACATCGACGAGGGCCTGAAGCGGTCTGACGCCAGGCTCGTGTTTGGAGGGCTGCCACCCAGGACGGGGCCGCTCAGCGAGGGCTACTTCACGATCCCCACGGTATTCGCCGACCGCTCAAACGACTGGCGTCTGGCGCGCGAGGAGATTTTCGGACCTGTTCTGGTGGCAATCCGCTGGAATGACGAGGCCGAAGCGATCCGCATGGCTAATGACAGTCACTATGGCTTGGCGGCCTACGTCTGGACGCACGATATCGGCACCGGATTGCGTACAGCACACGCCATAGAATCGGGTTGGGTGCAGGTCAACCAGGGCCTCGGTCAAGTCCCCGGCATGTCTTATGGCGGCTATAAGCAAAGTGGTATCGGCCGCGAATTCTCTCTTGAAGGCATGCTCGACAGCTTCACGCAGCGCAAGAACGTGACCGTCAACCTCGACATCCACCACAGCTAGACGGGCACCTTGCGATGATGGTCGGTCGCACGCTGATAGGCATGGCCGATCCGATAGAGCAATGCCTCGTCGAACGGGCGGCCGACAAGTTGTAGGCCGATCGGTACGCCGCTGGCATCGAAGCCGCAGGGAATCGACAGGACGGGCAGGCCAAGCGTGTTGAAGGGGCGCGTGAGGCCGGTGAAACGTGCGACCATGCTGAGGGTCGCGGGGCCGCCGGAGGCCTCGACGTCGGTCTCCTCGATCGTCGGCACGGGGAAGGGGATTGTCGGCAGCATTACAGCATCGACGTCGGTCATGGCGGCCGCCAGGAAATCGCTCACAAAGTGCGCGCGCAAGCGTAGCGCATCAATGTACTGCGTGGCCGGAATGAAGAAGCCTGCGTCCATACGTGTCCGCACCTGGTTGGCATAAGGCGCGTCGGCTTCCATCCACGGCCGATGCATAGCGGCGGCCTCGCACTTCACGATCACTTCGGCGGCGCGATAGAGCGCGGTGAAGTCGGGTAGCTTCACTGGCACGATCGCAGCACCGAGGCTCTCTAGTGTATCTGCTGCGGTCTGCACGGCAGTAGCGACCTGCGGATCAACCGGAACCAAGGCATCAGGCAGTGAGAATCCGACTTTCAAGCCGCGAACACCATCTTCCACTGAGGCCTCGTAGTCGAGCACCGGCTTTTCGCTGGTCGTCGAGTCGTTAGGATCATGGCCGGCGATTGCGGTCAACAAGCGGGCATTGTCGCGCACTGTCCGCGTGAGCGGGCCGACATGATCTAGGGTCCAAGATCGCGCCAGAGCGCCCGCCCGGCTGACTCGACCATAGGTCGCCTTCATGCCGACTACGCCACACGCCGACGCCGGTAGGCGGATCGAGCCACCGGTATCCGATCCCAGGGCGCCATACACCATCCTCGCTGCGACCGATGCACCGGAACCACTCGAGCTGCCGCCGGTGATCCGCTGGCCGTCCCAGGGATTGCGGCAATGACCGTGATGGATGTTGTGGCCGGTGGGACCGGCGGCGAATTCCGCCATACTGAGGAAGCCCAGCTCGACGACACCGGCGGCATCGAGTTTTCTGAGCACGGTGGCGGTCGTAGAGGCGACCCAGTCACGGCGAATAGCGCTACCGCCGGTCGAGTTTTCGCCGATCCGATAGTACATGTCCTTGTGCGCCATGGGCACGCCATGCAGCGGACTTCGTCTGCTGCCTGTGGCAAGCTCACCATCCATGGCGTGCGCGCGCGCCAACGCTTTTTTTGCGTGCAGTCGCAGGAAAGCGTTGGTCCGCGGCTGCCAGTCGGCAATGCGAGCCAGACAGGCCTCGGTCGCCTGTACTGACGTGATCCGGCGAGCCGCAATATCGTCAGCGACCTCGCAAAGGTCGCGCAAGGCAAGATCGTCGCCGTTCATCGATCTCGCCACTCCAGGACGCTCCTGAACGCCGCTGGCTCGTCGTCGAACGTTAGCCGAGCGGCGGCGGCCTCGCGCACTGCGTCGTTCAGCACATCGACCTCGGTCATGATTTCGGCGAGCCGCGCATCGTCGTAGCGGAAGCCTTGAAGCCGCTGCGCGATGGCTCGGGCGAGGAGGAGCTTGTCATCCATGGGAACCTCCACAGGCGGTCAAGCAGAGTAGGCATTCACTCAGCCGGGCCTGCTCTTCTTCGGTAAACACCATGATCTTGCGGATCTTCTGGTCGAACTTCATGCCGACAGCCTCGGCACAAGCGGCAAGTGTACCGGTCTCGGCCTCGAACAGGAAATGCATGAAGGTCAGCGTTTTGTCGGTAAAGGCAGCAAGACCGCTCATTGCGACCAAGAGGTCGCCAGAGCGTAAGGGATGACGATAGTGATTCAACATCTCGACAACGACAGAACCTTCTTGGCGGTCTTGCATGGCCGCCCGGTTGAAGCCGAGATGGTTCCATAAGAGTGGTGCGCCATCGGAGTACCGGCCGAATTGATGCTGCGGCAGGAATGAGCCGCTCTCGTCGCACTCAGCGGGCACGATGGTGCTGCGTCCGATTTCGATGAGGCCCCTGCTGTGGGCGTTGTCGAGCGACAGGTCGGGCAGTGTCAGCTTGCCGACGCTGCGTGGCTTGGCGTGTGCAGGCAGGTCGATATGTGCTTGGCTGGCGCGGGCGCGAAACGCCTCGGGCCAGGCCGGTTCGCAGACAATCTGCCGGCACATCGTCGCTGCAACCGTGCCGTCCGAGGCGTTACGAATCTCGTGATAGGCCAACAGATGGCGTTCGCCCACTTCGACCGGCGCCGAGACAACCTCGACCGGATCGACGACTCTGAACTCGCGCAAGTAGCGGATGTGGTCGCGGCCGACCGTAAGCTCGACATCGGTCGCTCGTTGCGCCCGCGGTCCTAGGCCAAGATGTGCCAGGAGATGGGCCGACGCTTCATGGCCGAACTCGGAGTAGAATTGGACGTTCAAATGAGCATTTTCATCGCACTGCCAAGTGTTCACGGCGGTGCTGAAAGTTCGGATCAAGCTAGGCCTCGACACGCTACGCACCCTCTGCAGTCTGTGGATGACTGCTCCAAATGGCCGAAAAAGCCCCAAGAATCGACATTTTTCGTGCATTGGGGGCTTGCGGGACATTGATTCGTGGATAACCTTGGGTCGTCAGCGCTGCCCTGGGGCGTCAGGAAGATGCTGACAAACCAAAAATGTAAGGGACCCCTCATCATGGCTACCGCAACCAAACCGTCCGCTCCTACCGTCCCGCTGTCCAAGGTGGCGGCCGAACTGGCCGAAAAGACGGGCATGACCAAGAAGGACGCCACCGGCGCCCTCGACGAATTCGTTGGCTTGGTCGTGCGGCATCTCAAGAAGGGTAACAAGGTCCGCATCACGGGCCTCGGCATCCTTCAGGTGCGCAATCGTCCGGCACGCATGGGCCGCAATCCGGCAACCGGCGAGGCGATCAAGATCAAAGCGTCGAAGAAGGTCGCCTTCCGCGTTGCCAAGGACCTCAAGGAATCGATTCAGGCCCGATCGATCGCATCGGCGGGATAAAGATCGGGCGGGTTCCGGCCAGCAGCCGGGCCCGCCCTTCTTTTTGTCAGATTGATCGTGGCGGGACCGTTTCCCAGGGGCGCGCCAGATGATCCGCTAGCGGCCGCAGAGCGGCATTCGCAGCCCGCACACTGCGAATTCTTTGCCGTGCGTGATTGGGGCTTGTATAGCCAGCTGGGTCCTCATGGACAGTTTTACCGGCCTTAAGCTCCTGACTCAGTTCGCCTTGCCGCCGGCCTCGTTGGCAGTCGGCGTGGTGGGTGGCGTGCTGTTGGCCATTGTCGGGCTGCGATGGCTGGCCAAGCTGGCGGTCGCGTTGGCCATCGGTCAAACCCTCGTGATGTCGCTCCCCCCAGTCTCCGACGCCTTGCTGATGCCGCTGCAGGGCGAGGCACGGGCCGCTGCTGCCCAAGCTCCTGCTTGTTGCTACGAGGCCATTGTGGTGCTGGGCGGCGGCCTCACTCCAGCGGCGCCACCCTTCCTCATGGAACCCGACCTCAGCGACGCAGCCGATCGTGTGTGGTATGCCGCGCAGCTTTTTCGCCGTGGTGTGGCGCCCCGCATCATCGTAAGCGGCGGCTCCCTGGTGCCGATCAGCGGTCCTGCCACCACCGAGGCCGAGGCGATGCGGCGCTTTCTGATGGATCTCGGCGTGCCATCAGAGGCGATCATATCGGAAGACAAGGCGCTCAACACGATCGAGAACATTCGCAACGTCCGCCAGATGGTGGGCGAGGGCCGCGTGGCGCTGGTAACGTCCGGCTATCATATGCTCCGTGCCTTGCAGTTGGCGCATCGTGCTGGGCTCAGTGTCGGTGCTTTTCCGACAGATTGGCGCCTGCCACCCCAGTTGCGGTCAAGCTGGGAGAATTGGATGCCATCGATTGCAGCCCTGGCTTGGTCGAGCACTGCATTGCGGGAGCATGCTGCGATGCTGCTCGATCGCCGAAAGCTGTAGTGCCGTGGCCGGCGCTGCCTATCGTTTCCGACGCCGCGCTGCTCTGACCGCCGCCGCCGGCTTCGCCTTGTCAGGAAGCTTGATCGTGCAGCTGGCCCGCCGGCCGCGTGCTCAAGTGCTCGACAAGGTAAGCTTCTACACCGACTGGCGGGCGCAGGCCGAGCATGGAGGGTACTATCAGGCGATCGCGGCTGGCCTCTATCGCAAGGCCGGGATCGATTGCGACCTGCGCCAGGGAGGCCCCAGTCTCAATATCAGCCAGCTCCTGCTCGCCGGCCGAGTCGACATGGTGATGTCGAACAGTTTCGAGGCGTTCAATTTTGTAAAAGTCGGCGCGCCGTTCTTCACCATTGCCGCGATCTTCCAAAAAGACCCGCAGGTGCTGATTGGCCATCCCGGCACCGATTTCCGAACCTTCCAAGATTTACGCGGTCGGACACTGTTGATCGGCAGCGGCGGGCGGGTCACCTACTGGCCCTTTCTGCGTCGCAAGTACGACCTCTCCGACGCGCAGCTTCGGCCTTACAACTTCAACATGGCGCCGTTTCTCGCCGATCCGAATGCCGTGCAGCAGGGGTTCCTGTCGTCAGAGCCATATTCGATCGAGAAGGCACTGGGTCGACCGCCCGTCGTCCTATTGGTCGCCGATGCCGGCTATAGCGCTTACCAGACCACGATTGCTGTTTCGCAGCGCATGGCGACCGAAAGGAAGGACCTTGTGCAGCGCTTCGTCGATGCCTCACTTGAGGGCTGGGCTCAGTATCTCAAGGGCGGCCCAGACGTCGCCGCGGCCAACGCGTTGATCAAGGAGGCCAACCCTGAACAGACCGATGACCGTATCGCCTACGCGATCAAGGTCTTGAATGAACGCGGCATTGTGATGTCAGGCGACGCCCTGCAGGGGGGTATAGGGGCCATGAGCGATCGACGTTGGAACGAGTTCTACGATTCCATGGTCGCCGTCGGTGTACTGCCACCCGGTCTCGACGTAAGCCGCACCCATACGCTCGAATTCGTGAACAAGGGGATCGGCAGGTCTTAGGAGGCGGCATGCACAAGATCAATGAAGAACACGTGATGTTGCGCGAACTGGTGAAGAAGTTCGTGCGCAACGAGTTGATGCCGCTGGAGAAGAACATCCTTGATCGATTCGCCGCCGGCCAGCCGGCGGCGTTGTCCGACGTAGAGAATGAGAAGCTTAACAGGCAATGCAAGGAGTTGGGGCTTTGGGCACTCGACGTTCCTGAAGAGGCAGGCGGCGCCAACCTGCCCGCGGTCGCCCTGGTCGGCGTCAATGAGGAACTGGGTTATACATCGGTGCCTTTTACCTTTCCTCCTGACTCACCGAACCTTCACATGTTGCTGGCTACAGCCAATCCCGAGCAACGCAAGAAATACCTGGAGCCATATGCGGCTGGCGAGACGACGTCGGCCATTGCCATCTCAGAGCCGGGGGCGGGTGGCGATCCAGCCGGCATGAAGACCAAGGCGGTGAAGGAAGGTGATCATTGGGTCATCAATGGCCGAAAGATTTGGATCAGTCGCATTGCCAAGGCCGATTTCACGATCGTGATGGCAGTGACCGACCCGAATCTCGGCTCGCGCGGTGGCATCACGGCTTTTCTCGTCGACAAGGGTACCAAGGGACTGATCGTGGCGCGTGCCATTCCCATGCTGGCCGGGCAACGGACATACGAGGTCGTGTTCGAGGACTGCCGAGTGCACGAGAGTCAGGTACTCGGCCGCCTCGGTGCGGGCTTCGCGCCAATGCAGCTTCGCCTTACGGTGCGACGCTTGCAGATGGGAGCCTGGTGCATTGGCATGGCACAGCGCGCTTTGGACATGCTCGTCGAGCACGCCAATCAACGCGTGACGTTCGGCCAAAAGCTTGCCGATCGGCAGGCCATCCAGTGGTGGGTAGCAGATGCTGCGACGAAGCTGCATGCCTGCCGGCTCATGGTGATGGACGCCGCGGTCAAGCAGGACGAGGGGCGTGACGTTCGCATGGAAGCTTCGATGATCAAGGTCTTTGCCACCGAGATGGCGACCGAAGTCATCGACCATGCCCAACAGGCCTTCGGTGCCATGGGGGTCACGCAGGAGCTGCCATTGTCGTGGCTAGCTCAAAAGGTCCGCACTATGCGAGTCTACGAAGGGCCGTCGGAAGTCCATCGCATGGTAATCGCTCGCCGTATCCTTGGTGGACGTTGATAGCCGACGGCGATCGCAAAGATCATTCGAGGCGCACGAAAGGATGGCCGATGACTTATACGCTCGACGCCTTCATCAAGGACACCCGCTCAGCTCTCGGAGCCCAAAACAGTCCCGCTGGCCGTGAGAAAGTTCGCGCGCTGCTCGAAAAGTTGCTGGCAAACAAGGCATTCGTCGACGAAGCGGTGGGGCCGGCTGCGCCGATCGGCACGCGCAAACTATATGAGGACGAAGAACTTGGCTTCGTCGTCCTTGCTCACTGCAATCCCAAGCCGCACAAGAGCCCGCCACATGACCATGGCAGTTCATGGGCAGTCTATGGTCAGGCGATCAAGTACACCGACATGAGCGAGTACAAGAGGCTCGACGGTGGCCGTGGTGACGGTGAAGCCAGGCTGGAAAAGGTCAAGAGCTACCGTCTGGAGCCAGGGCATGCCGGTGTTTACGACGTCGGTGCTATTCATGCCATCGACTATCCCGAGGGCAGCCGCTTCGTTCGTGTCACAGGTCGCGACCTCGACCATGTGCGACGGCTGAAGTTCGATACGACAGCTGGCAAAGCCGTCGTCATCGAGAGTGCGACAGCTGGCGCAGCTTAGGCGAGTCTACTGCCCGTTTGCATGAAAACATGCGCCGGAGCGTCAGCCCAACCGTGCGGCGGCTTCGATATTGGCTTTGCGTCGGCTTTCGAGTAACGGTGCCAGGCGCTCGCGAAGCCGGGCGACCCGTTCGGCGCCTGCCTTCTCCGGCGAGCCGGCGTCGAACGGCGGTTGCGGATCGTACTCCAAGACGAGCTGAATCGACTTGGCGACTTCTTCGCCCGAAAGCTCAGCCGCGACACTAAGGCCAAAGTCGATGCCGGCTGTGACGCCACCGCCCGAAATACGATTTCGATCGCGAACGACTCGTTCGGCTACCGGAATCGCGCCGAAGTCTTTCAGCATTTCGCGCCATGCCCAGTGGCAGGCTGACCTGTAGCCTTTGAGCAGGCCCGCAGCTCCCAGGATCAAAGAGCCTGTGCACACTGAAGTGACGTACCGTGCCGATGCTGCTTGTCGGCGCAGAAAGTCGAGGGTTTCGGGATCCGCCATCAACTCTACTTGGCCTGCTCCACCCGGCACGCAGATGACATCGAGTTGCGGGCAATCGGCAAAAGTCGTGGTCGGCACGATCGAAAAGCCCGCATCGGTCGCTACCGGCTGACGTGTCTTCCAGATCATGTGCAGCTTCGCCCCCGGGACGCGCGACAGCACTTGCGCGGGGCCTGTAGCGTCGAGCTGGGTGACGTCGGGATAGAGCAGAATGCCGATCTGAACTGTCTCAGCCATGGAGGTCTCCTGGAAGGGCTCAAGTCTACGTAGCAAGGGCGCTGGCAGGAATGACAATCTATGACAATTTTCTGCCAAATGATCGCGCATCGCGTCTTCGTTCTCGCTTACGACGGCTGCCAGCTTCTTGACGTGACTGGGCCGGCCACGGTGTTCGGCGCCGCCAACGAGGCGAGTGGCCGACCGTTCTACGACCTACGTACTGTCTCTCCCGATGGCGGCGTCGTCAGGTCGAATGCCGGCGTGGCCATCCAGAGCGGCAAGATCGGCGGGTAGCCCGACACCTTGTTGGTGGCAGGTGGCTCGCGTGGGTTGAAGGCGGCAATGCAACGTGCCGATATGAGGCGCTGGCTCAACAAGGTTGCGCCCCGAGTCCAACGTTGTGGTTCGGTATGCACGGGCGCCTTCGTGCCGGCGGCGGCGGCTCTGCTGGCGGCAAGCGAGTGGCCACTCACTGGGCCAGCTGCGAACGGCTGGCGACGAACTTTCCTGCACTCAAGGTCGGTCGTGAGTCGCTATATGTCGTCGATGGCAAGGTCTGGACGTTAGCCGGCGTGACGACCGGCATCGACATGGCGCTGGCTTTGGTCGAAGCGGATCACGGTAGCATGATAGCCAACCTGATCGCACGGCACTTCGTGCTCTATGCGCGAGGGCCAGGCTATCAGTCGCAATTCAGCCCGGTTCTGCAGGCGCAGTCGGCGGTCGAGGAACCCTTCACCGACTTGGTAGGTTGGGTGCAAGACAGTCTTGCACTACCGCTCGACGTGCCCACTATGGCGGCGCAGACTGGCTTGAGTGAGCGCGGTTTCTATCGCAAGTTCACGCAAGTCGTGGGCATGACACCAGCCCGCTTCGTCGAAAGCATGAGGCTCGACGCGGCGCGCACCTTGCTTGCGCAGGGCCTGCCGCTCAAGATCATTGAGGGCAAGGTCGATCTCGGTTCAACGACGCGACTCGGTCAGGCCTTCGAACGCCGCCTCGGTGTAGCGCCTTCGTTGTTTCGGGCGATGCATCGCGCGGCTTGATGGCCTGCGATGCATCGACATTTGGCGCCACTTCCGCTCAAGCGTCGCACCAGCTCACTGTGTTGTCGTTCGCACGACCACAATGATTGCAACTTGAGAGCCGTCAGTATTTGAGTCGAAGGCTACCTACTATCAAGGCGGTGAAGGCAAAGCCGGCGGCTAGCCAGATCGCTGCGCGGGCGGCGTCTGTGGCGCCGCCGCTCGAGAAGTCGAACAATCCGAAGACGACGGCGACGAGTGCGGCCCCCAAGGTCTGACCCAATGTGCGCGCGGTGGCGATAATGCCGCCGGCACTGCCGCTTCGCTCTCGCGGCACTGCGCTCATCATCAATCGGTTGTTAGGCGAAGCGAAGATACCGAATCCAGCACCGCACAACACGAGTCGCCACATGATGTCGCCATCGGCGGGATTGGCCGGCAGCAGTGCGGTTAGAAATAGGCCCGTCGCCATGCTGGCCAGACCGACGATGCCCAGAAGGCCGGCATGATGACGATCCGCCAACCGGCCCGCGAGAGGTGCGATAGCCGCCAACGCCAACGGCCAAGCGGTCAACAAGACGCCGGTTGCCGCGGCATCACGGCCCAGAACGGTGTGGAAGAAAAAGGGTAAACTCACAAAAGCAAGGCCCTGAGCAGTGAATGTGCAAGTAGAGGCGGTGATGGAGAGTGCAAAGATCGATCGCCTGAACACATCGAGTGGCATCATCGGGTCGGTCAGCGCTTTTTGGCGCCGGACGAACAATGTGCCCAAGATGGCGGCAAGGGCGAATTCGGCCAGGACCATGCCGACTTGATGACCGTGGGCAACTCCGTCGATAGCAAAGATCAGCAGTCCGAAAGCAGTGCCTGAAAGAGCGGCCGAGGCGATGTCGAAGGGCCGCCGTGTATGCGTAGTGTGCGGCAGATACCGGTGAGCCAGCATGAAGGAGACGACACCGAGTGGCGCATATGCAGCAAAGAGGATAGGCCATGGCGCCATCGACAGCAGGGCAGCGCCGATCGAGGGGCCGGCCGCCAGGGACGTAGCGACCACTGTGGTGTTGAAACCGAGTCCGCGACCGAGCTGCGCTCGCGGGTAGATGGCGCGTACAAGCGCCGGTTGAACGGAGACGATGGCGGCGCCGCCCAGTCCCTGGAAAGTGCGGCCCACCAGAAGCCAGGGCAGCGACGGTGCCAGGGCGCAGCCGATCGAGGCGATCGAGAACAGAATCAGGCCGACACGATAGACATGGCGATAGCCCACGATGTCGGCTAGCGCTGCTACTGGCAGCAGCATGACGATGAGGGCTATCTGTTGAGCGTTGACGATCCAGATCGAGCTTTCGGCAGTGATCTGGAGGTCCTTGGCGATGTAGGGTAACGCAAGGTTGGTCATCGAATTGCTGAGCACGGACATCATCAACCCGATGGTGATCGTCGCGACCGCCAGCACGCGCGGCACGCCGGCGGGCATTCCGTCGGTAGCGAAAGACTTTGAAGTCGTTTCCACCGTCCCTTACTGCGACACGGTCGGCAGATCGCCGGCGATCGTGGTGCGTTGCATCAGTCGCTTGTACTTGATGGCATCGTAGTAGGTGGCGCGATGCAGAACAGCACGATTGTCCCACACGATGACGTCGCCTTCGCGCCAGAAATGCGATAGTCGAAACCCCGGCTGGTCGGCACGCCTGGTCAGCTCGTGAAGCAATGCCTTCCCTGTCGCTTCGGGCCAGCCGACAATGAGCCCAGCATGGGCGCCGATGAACAGCGCGCGGCGGCCATTTACTGGATTTTCCCGGTAGAGGCGCTGCTTGACCGGCGGCAGATCAGCCAATGCCTGCGCACTCAGGATGCCCGGCTGCACGCGGTCTCGCGAGTGCTGAAGTGAATGTTGGGCGATCAACGGCTCGATGGTCGCTTTGAGTGCCGCTGGCAACGCATCCCAGGCGGCACGCATGCACAGGAACTCCGTATTGCCGCCTTCCGGCGGACAGAGCCGCGCGGTCAGGATCGAGCAGAGAGACGGGATGTGTTTGAACGAGGAGTCGGAGTGCCAGAAATAGTTGGCCTTCTGGTAGATCATGCGCATGTCGTCGGGCGGAATTGTC
>VGYC01000175.1 GCA_016873095.1 Planctomycetota bacterium
CGTTGTACCCGCCGTCAACGGCGGGCCTAAAACCGCTTCGCGGAAAGCCCCGTGGAACGGGGCTGTGAGACACTGCCAAGCGCAACAAATCCGGGATGACGGAACGCCTGGTTTTTCATCAGCCCAGCCTCGCCCCTCCCGAATATGCTCATCAGCTTCAGGTCGCCAGCGCCTCGTCGCGTTGCAGCGCGGGGAAATAATGCTCCGCCAGGGCGAAGCCACCGAACAGCACCAGGCCGAAGATCAGGTCCGAGAGGAGGCTGACCCGGTAGAAAGGGATGGCCATGTCGAAGCAGAGCAGCAAGCCATCCCAGGTCATCGGATAGGCTCCGGTGGTCCAGTAGGCAAAATTGCTCACGAAGAAAAACAGCAATGACGATGCCAGGGCCACGGCGGCGACGTTGATCGCTGTGCGCCGCTGCCGCAGCGCCAGGCCGGCCCCGGCGATCAAGAGATAAGCCAGATAGACGCCCCACTGTCCCGCGTAAAAGCCAGTGCCGCCATGGAACCAGCCGCCGAACCAATCCAGCTGCGGCAACAGTTCAAGGACGGCGTCGGTGGCCAGCATGGCCAGCGGCGTCGCCAGCATGGCCGCCCACAGCGAGCGGAAATGCGCGGCGCAGAAGAGGGCAAGCATGGTCATGGGCGCGAAGTTGGGTATGCGATAAGGCGCGGGCACCAGGCGGCTGGCGGCTGCCAGCACGACAATGCAAATGAGAACCAGCGTGCGGGTTTTCATGATGGAATTCCTTTCTATCGTCATTGGCCATCGTATGGTGTATTGACGTTGCTGGGAAAGCCCAGATTGTTGCGCTGGATGTAAAGCGGCGCGTCGGCGGGCCACGAAGCATCCGGCGTGAACGCAACCGGATTGACCACAGTGACATGTCCATCCAGATAGGCCATATTGGCCATGCCGCCGTGGCGGAAATGCGTGAAGGCCTGGTAGGTCCCCCACGGGGCGGCCGCCGTCAACGGGTTTGGACCAACGATGGAGTCGGCCTCCTGCATGGTGCATGGAGTGCCTGGATTGCAGGCCAGCAAGGCCGAATCGCTGAACAGATAGGTGGCGTGCGTGGCAAACGTGATGATCTTCTGGTAGCCAAGGGCCTTGTTGTAGCCGTAGCCGCCGGTGCTGCTGGAGAACTGAAAGAATCCAGGCGGCGGATTCAAGCTAGGGCAGGTCGTCATGGCCGTGTTGTTCTCGTAGTAGGGCGTGAGGATGCCCTTGCGGACGTCGATGGTCGTTTGCCAGGTGACCGTGTCGGTCTGGGCCTCGCCGAACCAGTACTGCGTGGTGAAGTTCGGCCCGCCCAGGTAAATGTAAGTGGGTGGCAGCTTTTTTGCAGTGCCTTCGTAGTTGTGCAGCGACAGTGCCAGCTGCTTGAGGTTGTTGGCGCAATGGGTGCGGGCGGCGGCCTCGCGCACCTTTTGCACGGCGGGAACGAGCAAGCCGACGAGCACGGCGATGATGGCAATCACCACCAGCAACTCGATGAGCGTGAAGGCGAAGCGAATTCGAAGGAAACGGTAGCGCTGAGCTGCAGCAAACATGCGATCCGTCCTTTCTGCCGGCGCGGGCATGCAGGTCGCTTCGACCCCGGGCAAGGTGCGGGTTGCACGTGTGCGCCCTGGCAGCGAGACGGCAAGATGAGCTTGCTGAATGCTTGGAGCCGAAGCATTGACATCAGCCAATCGACAGGCAGGTCTTCTGGCTTTCGGCTCGTAACGGCCCCGCCGCCTTCCCACGGTGGCTCTCCCTTCAGGTTTGGGCTGAAGGATTCAGAGCGCCGCAGTGGCCAAAGTGGCGAGGGCCTGGCCGATCACAGCAACGGCCTTGCAACGGATTTACACCGTTTTCCCTCTTCGTCACCGGCCCCTTGCGGAGCCGATGAACCTGTCGAACATGAGATGAGTGTAGCCGTAGACGGAGATTTCGGCCAGTGGGGCACGGCTGACGATGCATTACGCAGGCTGCCGCAGCCAGGCGAGCGCTTTCGCCAGCGACTCCATCGGCAAGCCGATGACGTTGCTGATGCTGCCGGAGACCAGTCGAACATATGGATCGTCCTGCTCCTGGATCGCATAGGCGCCGGAGCAGCCCTGCCAGGTGCGCGTCGCCAGATAGGCGTTCAATTCATCGTCGGTGAGTCTCTTGAACGCAACACGGCTAACTTCTTGCCAGGCGATCTGCCTGTCATCGGGTCGGCGCCAGAGGATGACGCCGGTCCACAGCTCGTGAATCGTGCCGCCCAGCGTGCGCAAGATGCGGCGCGCGTCGGCTGCATCCGCCGGCTTGCCGATGACCTCGCCCATGTGCCAGCCGACGGTATCGGCCGCCAGCACCAGGCCATCGGCCACACTCGGCGCGACTGCGGCGGCCTTCATCCAGGCGACCTGCTGCACGTAGCCGCGCGGATCGGTGACGCCGGCGCCGCTCGGTTCGTCCACATTCGCCGGCTGGACCTCGAACGCATGGCCAGCCCGCTCCAGCAACTCGCGCCGCGCGGGTGAGCCGCTGGCGAGGATCAGGCGGACAGGCTTTGACGTTGCCATGCTTCCAGGACCTCGAGCAATACCGGCCAGAGACGATCCGGCGTCAACTCGCTCATGCATTCCATGCGCGAGCATTTCTTCAGATAGCTGCCCCGACACCACACGGCGGTTTCGACGGCCCGGCCGGCCTGGCCGAACGGGCCGTTCTGCTTCACCTGCGTGCAAGTATACGGGGCAACCACCGGCCGACCCAGAGCCACCGCCAGATGCAACGGCCCGGTGTCGTTGGACAGCATGACGTCGGCCTGTGCCAGCAAGGCGGCAAGCTGCGGCAGGGTGGTGCGTCCGGCGAGGTTCAGCGCCGGCCCGGCGATTTGCGCGGCAGTCGCTTCGGCCAGCGGCGCTTCCTCGGCGGCGCCGATGAATATCGCCGTGCCGCCGAACCTGGCTTGCACACGGCGCAGCAACTCGGCGAAATGCTGCGGCGGCCAGCGCTTGGTAAGCCAGCGCGCGCCGACGCCGACCGCCAGCCATGGCCGCGGCCTGCCGTGCAGCTGCTCCAGCGCCCAGGCAGAGGCCAATTCGTCCACCGGCAGACGAAAGACCTTGTCGTCCTGGCAGCCCAGGGCGCGAGCGACGGTCCAGGTGCGTTCGACGGCGTGCGTATTCTCCGGATCTGGCACAGGCACAACGTCGGTGTAGAACCAGCGTGCGCCCTCGCGCGCGCAGCTCATGCCGACTCGCCTCGCCGCCCCCGTCGCCAGGCTCATCAGGCCGGTGCGCAAGAGACCCTGGAGATCAACGGCCAGATCGAAACGCTGCAAGCGCAGCCGGCGCAGGAACGTTGTGAAGCCAAGCGATGCACGAAAAAAGCCACGGCGAAAGCGCTGGCGATCGAACGGCAATGTCTCGTCCAGGTCGGGATGCCCGCGCAGCAAGGGTTCGAGGCCGCGATTGACGATCCAGGTGATGTGTGCGTCCGGAAAGCGGCGACGCAACGCCGTCAACACGGGCAGGCTATTGGCGATGTCGCCGAGGGCGCTGGGCTTGACGAGGGCAATGCGCCGCGGCGTCAATTCCTGCAACTGCAGCTTGCCTGCTCGGAACATCCCGGCGACTCCTTTCGCCCCATGAACCGCTTGCGGTTTCGCGCATCGTCGCGCTAAGCCGCGAGCGGCTTTTCTCCCGCGCGCCGGATCCTCGGGACCATCGGCAGCATCACCAGCAGGATAACCGCTCCGAACAGATAAGGCAATAAATGGTCGGCCGTCAACTTGTAAAGCGTGATGCCGAAGATGGGGCCGAGGATACGCGCCATTGCCGCTGCCGACTGGTTGACACCCAGCACCTCGCCTTGCCGCTCGGCGTCGGTTCGCCGCGATACCAGAGCCTGGGCCGACGGGGTCAGAAACGCGAAGCCGACAACGGCAACCGTAAGCCCGATGAACAGCAACGTCCAGGAAAGCGATTCATCGCCGGCCTGTCGGGAAAGCCAGCTCACGGCGCCCAGCGCGGCAACGCCTGCAGCCATGAGCAACATGCCCATGGCCATGAATGCCGTCTCGCTCACGCGCTTTGCCAGCCGGCGATACAGAAAGCCCTGCGTGAGCATGAGGATGAACCCGACATAGGCAAAGATCTTGAACGTGTCGCCCTCATCCATGTTGAACGAGTCCTTCAGGAGCAACGCCAGCGTCACCTCAAAGGCGGCGAAACCGAGGCTGGCCAGAAAGAAGGTCAAGATGACCAGGCCAATCGCCGGCGAGCCGAGCGCCCAGCGCAACGCCGACATGTCAAGCCAGTGCCGCTGCAAGGGGGGAGCGGCATCGAAGCGACGCGTCTCCGGCAACAGCCGAATGGCCAGGAGGAGTGCCAGCAACGAGAGTCCGGCAGCGGTGTAGCCGATCATCTCATGATTGCTGGGAAACCACGTGGTTGCCGCGAAGCCGATCAATGGCCCAAAGGTGAAGCCGATGCCGAAGGCGGCGCCGATGAGGGCCATGCCATGCTTGCGCTTGTCGGGGGGGGTGGAGTCGGCGATGACGGCCTGGGCGGTGGCAATCGTCGCGCCTGCGACGCCAGCGCCGATTCGCGCCGCAAACAGCAGCACCAGCGACAGCTGCGGCGCATCACGCGCCGAGATCGACAGCGCGTAGCCAAGAAGCGCATAGAAGACGACGGAACCCGCCAGGCCGAGCAAGAGAATCGGCCGACGACCGATGCGGTCCGACACCCGGCCCCACACCGGCGCAAACAGAAACTGCATCAGCGAAAACGCCGACATCAACAGGCCGATGATGAGTCCGCCCAGGGGATCCTGCCGGTCCTTGTCCATATTCTTCGGACGCTCCGCGTCCTTCGGCTGTCCCGCTCCCTCCAGCAAGTACTTGACGTTATCGTTCGCGAAGCGCGGCAGCAACGGCAGCACGATGCCGAATCCCAGCAGATCGATGAAGACCACCAGGAACACGATCATCAGCGCGGATCGGTTGCTACCCGCCTGCGGCGGCGCTGGAGTCACTGAGGTGGAATCTGCCGGCTGCATGAGTTCGTTACTTTATGAAGGTTGCATCTCCTTCGCCACGATTTCCGTAGAATCGCTGATGGCTTACCACTGACAGCTTCACTTTCACCAAGGACGGCACCATGGCCATTCCGGACGCTGTTGTTGATGCCGCCCCGATCCCGGCCTATCTGATCGTCGATACCGAGAGTGTGCCGGACGGCACGTTGCTGGCGCGCGTCAAGTACGCCGGCGAGGAGATCACGCCCGAGCAGGCCATCGCTCGCGCCCAGGAGGAAGCCCGCGAGCGTTCCTTCACCGGGTCCGATTTCCTGCCGGTGACCTACCAGTATCCGGTGGCGGCGTGCGTGGTGCGCGTGGGGGCGGATTTCAGCCTGCAAGCCTTGACATGCCTGGACGCGCCGCAATTCCGGCCGCGCAAGATCGCCGCCGACTTCTGGCTCGGTCTCGACATGCTCCTGGAGAAATACCGCGGGCTGAAGCTGGTGACGTTCAATGGCCGCGGCTTCGACGTGCCGCTCTTCGAGCTGGCGGCGTTTCGCTTCGGCATCGGCAGCCGCGCCTTCTTCGCCAGCGGCCGCAAGCGCTTCGACAGCGCCCACCTCGACCTGATGGACTGGCTCGGCAATTTCGGCGCCTATCGCCTGGTCGGAGGCCTGAATCTCCTGTCCAAGCTGCTCGGCAAGCCCGGCAAGATGGACGTGCAGGGAGACCAGGTCTACCGCATGCACCTGGAAGGCAAACTCCAGGAGATCAACGACTACTGTGCGTTCGACACGCTGGATACGTTCTTCGTCTTCGTCCGCACGCGTGTGATGACTGGCGAGATCACGCTAGATCAGGAACAGCAGATCGTGCAGCAGGCCCGCGACTGGCTGCAAAAAAAGGTCGCCGACATGCCGGCGCTGCAACAATATCTCGATAACTGGGGGAGCTGGGAGCCGTGGGTTTGAGATGCGACGCACATGATGCTACGACCAAGGAATTTACCCGCGTCGACCGCAGCCGTGGCCCGCAACGGGCAAGGTCGCCTATCTGGCGCGGCTGACATCAGTACGGACATCCCAGAAAAAACAAACCACGGATTTCACTGATAGCACTGATAAGAATGACCAGTGATGCTTGGCTTTGGCCCAAATGTCCTCCTTATCCGTGCCATCAGTGTAATCTGTGGTTAGCAATGATGCTAAAGAGTCCAATCCTGGGAGAGTCTGTTCATGTCGCGCTGGTTGAACATGATCCTCGTTGCTGTCTTGCTTGTCGGCGCCAGTGCTGCCGTCGCCGACGAACCGAAGAAGCGTAAGCCGCTCGTCATCGATTCCCACATGCATGTGTGGAGCGAAGACTTGCAGCGCTATCCCTTCGCGCATCCCTATGAGCCGAAGTTCAAGGCGCCCAGGACGCCGGCGTCGCTCGACCTGCTGCTGAAGGAGATGGACGAGCACGGCGTCACGCATTGCGTGCTGGTGCAGACCATCTACCACGGCTGGGACAACAGCTACCTGGCGAAGTGCCTGAAAGAGCAGCCGAAGCGCTTCCGCGGGCAGGGGCTCATCGACCCGACCGACCCGAAGGTGGCGGAAAAGCTGGAGTACTGGATGAAAAAGCACGGCCTGGCCGGCATGCGCTTCAGCCCCATGTACTACAAGGACGACGGCAAGGACGTGTGGCTGAACGCCCGCTCCAGCGACGCCCTCTGGAAAAAAGGTGCGGAGCTGGGCGCTGTCTTCAGCTTCTTCATGGCTCCGCAACAATTGCCGATGCTCGAGGACATGGTCCGCCGTCATCCCACGGTCAAGGTCGTCATCGACCACCTCGCTCGCATCGACCTGGCATCCAAGGATGCAGAGGCCGACATCAAGAAACTGCTGGCGCTGGCCCGCTATCCCAATGTCTCGGTCAAGGTGTCGGAGTTGCTGTACGTATCGGCGACGAAGAAGCAGCCGTTCCGCGACACGTTTCCGCTGGTGAAGCGCGTCTACGACGCCTTCGGCCCTGACCGCCTGCTGTGGGGCACCGGTTTCCCCGGCATCACGCGGGTCGAGGCCGGCCGGCCCACGCTCGTGCAGGAACTGGCCGTCATCCAGGCGATGCCGTTCCTGACGGCCGAGGACCGGGCGAAGGTCCTGGGCGGCAACGCGGCGCGGATTTGGGGGATTGCCAGGCGCTGAATCCTCAGTCGTTGCACCTCGCTTGGTGGTTTCGCGCGCGATCGCGTGCGCGAAACCGCCGAGCGAGCATCGGGCACGCCTGTCTGGAGTCCGAGTTGCAGCCGATGCTGAATGCGATAGAGTAAATGGAACGGTTTTCCGCGGCGAAACGAAGAGCATTCCATGACCAGGGACCCCTGCTGCACCGGTACGCGCCGTGAGTTCCTCTGGGAAGCCGGCGCTGGCTTCGCCGGGCTGGCGTTGACCGCGCTGCTGGAGCAGGATGGCTTCTTCGGGCGGCATGCCTCCGCGGCCGAGCCGTATCGCAGTCCGCTGATGCCGCGGCCACCGCACTTCGCCGGGCGAGCCAGGAGCGTCATCTTTCTGTTCATGTACGGCGGCCCGTCACAGATGGACACCTTCGATTACAAGCCGGAGCTGCAGCGGCGCGACGGCCAGTCGGTGAGCATCGAGATGCGCCGCCGCTCGATCCAGCGGCAGACCCTGCTGGCCTCGAAACGCCGCTTCGCCCGCCACGGCCAGTCCGGGCAATGGTGCAGCGACGCCTTTCCGCTCACCGCCGGCCACATGGACGAGCTGTGCGTGCTCAAGAGCCTGTATGCGGACACGTTCGCCCACGGCTCGGCCATGATCCAGATGAACACCGGGCGGATCATTCAGGGCTCGCCGTCCATCGGCTCGTGGCTCAACTACGGCCTGGGGACGGAGAACCAGAACCTGCCCGGCTACGTGGTCATGCTCGATCCGCGCGGTGGGCCGATCTCCGGAGCCGCCAACTGGTCGAGCGGGTTCATGCCCGCCGCCTTCCAGGGCACGCACCTGCGCAACCAGGGGCAGCCGATCCTGGATTTGGCACCAGCGGGAGGCAGGGGTCAGGAATCAGGAGTCAGGGGTCAGCGCGAGCAGATCGACACCATCAATGCGCTCAATGCCGAGCATCTGCGCGATCGGCCTGGCTACTCCGAGTTGCAGGCGCGCATGGCCAGCTACGAGCTCGCTTATCAGCTGCAGACGACCGCGCCGGAAGTCATGGACATCAGCGGCGAGACGCGGCAGACCATGGATCTGTACGGCATCAACGAGCCGAAGCCGAACACGCACCGGCTGGCCTACGGTCCGTCGCACTTTGGCCGGCAGTGTCTCATCGCCCGAAGGCTCGTCGAGCGCGGCGTCCGCTTCGTGCAGATCTACTCCGGCGGCGGACATCAGCAGGAAAACTGGGATGCCCACAACGGCGTCGAGGAGAACCTGCTCATTCATGGTCCCGAGATCGACCGGCCCATTCATGCGCTGCTCACCGATCTGCGGCAGCGCGGGCTGCTGGACGAGACGCTGGTCGTGTGGGGCGGCGAGTTCGGCCGGCAGCCGGTGTCGCAAGGCGACCGCGGCGGCCGCGACCACAATCCCAAGGGCTTCACGTACTGGCTGGCCGGCGGCGGCGTCAAGGGGGGCATCAGCCACGGCGAGACCGACGAGTTCGGCCACGAGGCCGTCGTCAACCGCCACCACATCCGCGACCTGCACGCCACCATCCTCCACCTCATGGGCCTCGACCACCAGCGTCTCACCTACTTCTACGGCGGGCTGCAGCACAAGCTCACCGGCGTCCAGGAGGCGCACGTGATCCGCGAGATCCTGGCGTGAGGGAGGTGCAGATCATGATCTCGCCATTTCCGGGGATGGATCCCTATCTGGAAGGCGACGTGCCATTGTCCGCGGAGAAAGTCGCCTGGCTCAAGCGTCGCCTGAAGACCAGGCCCGGTTGATCCGGCCTCCGGGTATTGACGACATGCATATGATGAACGAATGTCGTGGCGATTGACTCTGGTCGCTCTGTTGGTCATCAGCACTCCGGCCCGCGCCGGCGCCGCCGACGTCGCCGACCTGAACCTGCCGGTCTGGAGCGTGACGCCGTTCGTCGTCCTGCTGCTGGCGATCGCGTTCATGCCGCTCGTTGCCGGTCACTGGTGGCATCACAATCGCAGCAAGGCCATCGTGGCGACGGCGCTGGCGCTGCCGATGGTCGGCCTGTTCACCTTTCTTCAGTTTCTTCAGGGCCAGCCGACGCTGAGCGTGCTCGCCCATGAGCTCGTCAAGTACGCTTCGTTCATTGCCCTGCTGGGCGCGCTGTACATCGTTTCCGGCGGGCTGGTGGTGCACTGTCATTATCGTCCCCGGCCGGCGGTGAATGTCGCCTTTCTCGCCGTCGGCGCCTGCGTGGCGAACCTCATCGGCACGACCGGCGCGAGCGCCTTGCTGATCCGGCCCTTCCTGCGCATCAATCGCCATCGCAAGCACAGCGCGCATCTGCCGGTCTTCTTCATTTTTTCGGTCAGCAACCTGGGAGGACTGCTCACGCCGCTGGGCGATCCGCCGCTGTTCCTGGGCTTCCTGCACGGCGTGCCGTTCTTCTGGACGCTGTCGCTGTGGCCGCAATGGCTCGTCACCAACGGCCTGGTGCTGGGCGCGTTTCTCGTCTGGGACGTGCTCGTCTACCGCGAGGAAACGCCGGCCACCGAGCACGTGGATCATCTGCATGGCCGGCGCCTGTGGATCGAAGGGCGGATCAACTTCGCCTTTCTTGCCGGCATCATGGGCATGGTGCTGCTGCAGGGCGAGCTGATCGAACCATGGAACGAGGTCGTCGGCATCCTGTCGATGGCTGTCCTGGCCTGCCTGTCACTGCGCCTGACGCCAGGACGGCTGCGCACGCTGAACGACTTCTCCTGGGAGCCGATCCTCGAGGTGGCCATCCTGTTCGCCGGCATTTTCATCACGATGATTCCGGCGCTGACGCTGCTGGCGCAGCATGGCAAGAACCTCGGCATCGATCAACCCTGGGAATATTTCTGGCTGACGGGAGCGCTGTCGTCCTTCCTGGACAACGCACCGACCTATTTGACATTTGCCATCATGGCGGCCGGTTCGGAGGACGTGCAGATCCTGACGGCCAACCTGGTGCCCGGCCTGGACGGACCGCGCATCCTGCAAGCCATCAGCTGCGGCGCCGTCTTCATGGGCGCCATGACCTACATCGGCAACGGCCCCAACTTCCTCGTCAAGGCCATCAGCGACAAGTCGGGCATGCGCACGCCCGGCTTCCTCGGCTACTGCGCCTACTCGGCAATCATCCTCTTGCCGATCTTCGCGATCGTGACGCTGATGTTCTTCTAAACGAGGAACGCTGAGCGATATCGATCATGATTTGCGATCCCCGCAAAAAATGTCCAGCTACTTACAGTAGTAAGCCACCTTCCCTAGTCGATCGCCAACACATCGTACTTCGACGAGGTCGTCGGCCATGCGTGAGACCCGTTGTCTGCCGCCACTCCCGGATGTATCCTTTACGGGCATGAACGATGTCACACGTCTACTGAGTGCTGTGGAGCGTGGCGATTCTCACGCTGCGGAGCAACTCTTGCCGCTGGTGTACGATGAACTGCGCAAGCTGGCGGCGCAGCGACTGGTGCACGAGAAGCCGGGGCAGACGCTGCAGGCGACCGCGCTGGTCCACGAAGCATACCTGCGACTCACTGGGGACACAAACGACCAGAAGTGGGACAGCCGCGGCCATTTTTTTGCTGCCGCCGCCGAGGCAATGCGGCGTATCCTGGTCGAAACGGCGCGGCGCAAACGCTCCCGGAAACATGGGGGCGGCCTGGTGCGCCACGACTGGGAAGACATGCCACTCGTGGCCCCGGGACTCGGGGAAGATCTTCTCGCCCTTGACGAGGCCCTGCAGAAGCTGGCCAAGGAAGACCCGGTCAAGGCGGAACTCGTCAAGCTGCGCCACTTTGCGGGACTGACGGTCGATCAGGCGGCCGATTGCCTGAACATTTCTCCAGCCACCGCCGACCGATACTGGGCCTATGCACGCGCCTGGCTTCATGCGGAAATCACCCGGGGCGCTGGGTCGTAGAATCAGAAAGTTCAAAAATCTGTGAGGTCGCCGGGCCTCGATTTTCGCATTGGTTACCGAAGACGTTGATTGATCCTTCGTCTCCATGAGTAGTCTGATGAATGCCGAAGCGATATTTGCAGAAGCCCTGGCCAAGACGACGTCGGCTGAGCGCGCGGCCTACCTTGACCGCGCGTGTGAACAGGACGCAGTCCTACGCGATCGTGTCGAAACCTTGCTCCGGTCCCACGAAGCTGCAGGTAGTTTCCTGGTCAGGCCGGTCGTTGAACTCGCGGCCGAGCAACTGGCCGGCCAAACAACAGGCGAAACCACGCTCCCGGCCGGAGATTTCGAAGATGAGGCACTTGCATTCCTGGCTCCCTCCGACAAACCCGATTCCTTGGGCCGGTTGGGCCATTACGAGATTCTCGAAGTTATCGGTCGCGGCGGCATGGGCATCGTGCTGCGAGCGTTCGATGAGAAACTTCATCGGGTGGTAGCGATCAAGGTCATGTCGCCCGAGTTGGCCGCCACATCGCCGCCGCGTAAACGCTTCCTGCGCGAGGCTAGGTCGGCGGCCCAGGTGCGCCACGAGCACGTCGTTGACATTCACGCCGTTGAAGAGCAGCCCATTCCCTACCTCTTGATGGAATACGTATCCGGCGAGACGCTCCAGCAGAAGCTCGATCGTGTCGGACCACTGGAAGCGTCCGAGATTCGTCGCATCGGCCAGCAGATTGCTCGCGGCCTGGCGGCAGCGCACGAGCGCGGCCTGATTCACCGCGACATCAAGCCGAGCAACATCCTGCTCGAAAAAGGCATCGAGGAACGTGTCAAGATCACCGACTTCGGCCTGGCCCGTGCAGTGGCGGATGCCAGCTTGACGCAAAGCGGCGTCATCGTCGGTACCCCGATGTACATGGCCCCGGAACAAACCGTCGGCGACACGATTGACCACCGTGCCGACCTGTTCAGCCTGGGCAGTGTGCTGTACACGATGTGCAGCGGCCGGCCGCCGTTTCGGGCCACGACCTCGATGGCGACCCTGAAGCGCGTGGCCGAGGACAATCCTCGGCCGATTCGCGAGATCATTCCGGAAGTGCCCCACTGGCTGTGCGACATCGTCACCAAACTGCACTCCAAGAAGCCGGAGGAGCGTTTTCAATCGGCGAGGGAAGTGGCCGATTTGCTCGGCAAGAACCTGGCAAAACTGGAGCAGGCACAGCCCGAATCCGTACGGCAAGCTGCTAGCTTGCCCGAAAAGCCAGGTTCAGCAGATGTGCGGCAGTCGCAGGTGGCGAACACCGGGCAAGCTAGCAGCTTGCCCTACGGCAAGAATCGTCGCTTCGCCATGGCGGCCGCAATCTTGCTGGTTGTTGTTGGCGGCCTGTCGCTGACCGAAGCCACGGGCGTCACCAACTTGCGGACTAGCGTGATTCGCATCTTCACGCCGGACGGGACGCTGGTTGTGGAAACGGATGATTCAGGTGTGAAGGTGACCATCGAAGGCGACGGCGGCCTGGTCATCACCGGTACCGGCCTGGAGGAGATTCGCCTGCGGCCTGGGAGTTACCGCGTTGTCGCGGACAAGGACGGCAAGCGCCTGCCTTTAGAGCGGGAATTGATCAGTATCGCCAAGGGCGGACATGAGGTCGTGAGAGTCAAGTTGCAGGCGCCGCCCCAACAGCTGGCCAACGCCGGGAAAGGCGAGTTTGTCCTGTTGAGCGGTGATGGCGCGCCGCCCCGGAAGTTCGATACGCTGGCTGCGGCGGTCGCCCACGCGAACGACGGCGACACCATCGAGATTCGCGGCAACGGACCGTTCGTCACCAACCCGGTCCGCATCGCCACCGCGGCGCTCACCATCCGGGCTGGAGCCGGCTTTCGCCCCGTCATCCGGCTGAGCGACGAGGGCGCGCAAACCTACGAGCCGCTTCTGGAAACCTCGCAGCGGCTGGTTGTGGAGGGACTTGAGTTTCAGCGGCTCGGCCAGAAGGCGTGGGACGGTGGGGGGATCGCGCCGCTGATCCTTGGATCCAGAGCCGACCGCTTGTACTTGCTCAACTGTCGCTTTCGCTGGGATACCAAGAACTACCATATCAGCGTCGCCAGTGGTCCCGGCGTGTCTGTAATCCGCAACTGCGAAGTTCTCGATCCTTCGGACAGCGCGTACGCCGTCGGTGTCATGACGCTCCCCAACGAGGGGCTCCGAACCGTGCTTGAGAATTGCGTGGTGGTGGGGGATGTGGTCAAGGGAATGTGGTACGGCGGGAGCAACAAATTCGGCGAGGAGCTGCGGCTGGCCCGGAACACGCTGATCACCAACCGGCCCCCGATCTGCCTGGAACTCACCGGATCGCCTGCCGAATCGGTTACGAAAGGGGCTGCCCCACCGCTGCGCGTGGAGGCGACGGGCAACATGTTCGATTGCTGGTCAGTCCTGTGGTTCAAGGAGACGGCGCTCTACCGCGAAAAGCATCCCGCATTGACGGAAGCCGAGGTAGAAGCGCTGGTCCCTCGGCTGCTCGTCTGGCGAGAGCGCGACAACTGCTTTGCCCCGCTTGGCAACAGGACGTGGTGCTGGAAAGACAAGCCCGCTCCGGGCGCCAATATCTCCCTTCCCGCCCCGAATCGGCTGAGCGGGGACGGCGCCAAGGCCCTGGAGGGCCGCGTGCTCTACAAGGGAGGCGACCTGCGCGCGCGGATCGACACCGAGCTGGACAAGCTCGCTCCGGACGACTTCCGGCTCCGCCCGGACAGCGCCGGCTACCAGGCGGGCAAGGACAAGAAGGACCTCGGCGCCGACGTGGACCTTGTCGGCCCCGGCGCGGCCTACGAACGCTGGAAGAAGACGCCGGAATATCAGCAGTGGCTTAAGGATTCGGGACAGATTCGGACAGTTGCTCCGAAGTCGGAGACGGGGGCATTCGTGGTGATCGGCGGGCCGGACCTCGTGGAGAAGAAATTCGATACGCTCGCCGAGGCGGTGCGTGGAGCCAGCAACGGCGATACAATCGAGATCCGCGGCAACGGGCCATTCTATACCGACCCCATAAGGCTGAACGACCAACCCCTCACGCTCAGGGCAGGCCAGGGATTCCGGCCGTTGCTCAAGCTAAACGACAAGATCGCAGCGGACCGGGCCGCCCTCCTGACAACCAACGCCAACGTGGTTCTGGAAGGGCTCGAATTTCTGCTGCCAGCGCCGAAGCCTGCTGATAACATCTTTCTCTCCGTGGATGCACCTTTGTATGTTGCGAATTGCCGTTTTCTGGCCGATACTCTCTCATACCAGCACTGCCTTTTGGCGCGATCACATGACGTGCGCAACTGCGAGTTCCTGAATGCCGCTGTGCTGCCGGTGCACCCCGCCGGGGTTCCTGGAAGGCGGCATACCATCCAAAACTGCCTGCACGCCGGACACCATGTCCTCGGCCTCGATCAACACGGATCGGACTATGACGTTGACGTTCGGCTGCTGGACAACACTTTCATCTCTACCGATGGCGCGGCGCCGATTTTCTTCAGCCACGGCCCGGCCCCTGCCAAGGGCGCCCAGGCAAAGAAAGCCATCCGGGTTGAGGCCTCTGGAAACATCTTCGACGCCTCCGTTGTCCTGCACATCCATCCGGGTTCCGAGCTCCCCGCCGGCGAGATCGTTCCGCCCAAGGAAGCAGAAATGAGGACGCAGGCCATCCTCGGCTGGGAGGATCGGGGCAACCTGTACAATGTGCCGAGATTGATTTCGTGGCATGGCGTCGATGCGGAGCACGGTCCGAAGAGTCTCGCTGATTGGAAAAAATTCTGGGGAAACCCAAATGCCGACGTTCGCGAGGGCCAGGTGCGCTACAAGGGCGGCGACCGCGCATCAAAGCTGTCCACGGCGAGAGCCAAACTCACCCCCGACGACTTCCGCCTCCGTCCCGACAGCGCCGGCTCCAAGGCCGGCAAGGACAAGAAGGACCTCGGCGCCGACGTGGATCTGGTCGGCCCCGGCGCGGCTTACGAGCGCTGGAAGAAGACACCGGAATATCAGCAGTGGCTGAAGAATCCCGGACAGTCGAAGTGAACGCGTAAACAAAGCGGCCGGTGCGCCCCAGCCGCGACGAAGGATACGCACCGGCCCGGCCTCGCCCCGGCGCTCGGTCTGCGCGCCGAATGCGATGGCGTCTTCATTGTAGCTGCAGGCCATGTCCCGAAAAGGAGACTGACCATGACGCAACGTCCGCCGCGCCGTTCGGTATCACTGGCCGTCGAGCGCCTGGAAGATCGCTACACGCCCCAGGGGGGCGGCACCGTGACCGGTTCGCTCGCGGGGCACGTTTACACGGTTACCGGAGATGTCCACTACAACGATGTGACGCTTGCAGGAACCGGAACGCCTGGCGCCTTCACGCTGACGGGGAATAACGCCACCACCGTGACCGGGCTGGCCAACCCCACCGGCGTCACCAAGGTAGTCTTTGACATGCAGGGGGGCCACGACAACGTCACTGTCAACGGTGCCAGGCTGAAGAGACTGGTGTTCCTCGGTGGCGAGGGGAACAACATCTTTCAGGCCACGAACCTGGTTCTCTCAGAGAATCTAAGGATCATCAATGGCGCCGGGCTGGACAACACGAACGTTCGCAACTTCCGCATCAATGGCAACGTGACGATCAACAACGGTGACGGCGGTTCCTATACCTATCTGTACGCTCTGAGCGCGGGATTTGGCTTCTGCAGGGTCGGCGGCAACGTCGTAGTTGCCCATTCTGCGACAGCGAGCGTCTGCAGAGACTTCGAAACTGGCGCAGCTGCGCGGTGATCGGTTTGATAGTCTGGCAGCATGGAGGACATCGAGCGACTCAAGGAGGACGCGCGGGCG
>VGYC01000176.1 GCA_016873095.1 Planctomycetota bacterium
CGGAAGCTCTCGTTCGGCACGCAATCAGCGTCCGGCAGTCAGTTCGTCGAGCGACTGCTGACTGTCATCGAAACCTGCCGCCGCCAATCCTGCAACGTCTTCGACTGGCTTGTCGAGGCAGTCCAAGCCCACCACAATCAACAAAGGGCAATATCTCTATTGCCCGCGCCGTGAACCAATACGTTGCGAAACTACTTCAATGGAGGTCGCCATGGTTCGTCTTAGCGCCATGCTGTTTGTGGGGCTTTTCCTGTTCCTGGCGGATTCTTCAGCATCCGCCCGTGGGCGGCGAGGTCGCTGCCAGCCGTGTTATCCAGTCTGTTCATCAATTGTGCGCACACTGCAAGATAGATCTCAAAACTCGAATCTCTACTACCCCACGCTTCCGGATCTGATTCCCGGAAACGGAATCTTCTATTCTTGGGGGCAACTTCTAGCGTCTTCGACCGTCGGTAATGATACATATATTTATGATTGGCACCCGACCGGCGCTATGATGCCGAATTTCGTCTATATCGTGACAGACGACAGCACAGACAAAGGTGGCTCCTTGACCCAACATACGGCTCCATCTCTTGCTGGAACAAGCATGCAGCTGATAAAGTCCGATGCAGACAAGCGATACAGCCATTTCCACCAAGCAACGGCGACCGGCAGTTTCTACGTTCGAGTGTATTACAAACAGACGGGGACAATGAATCCTGCTTTGCCAGATTCTTTCAACACCTCAAGCGAGAGAGCAACGAAGAGTCGATAAAGGTTTAGTTTTCTTCCGAGTGCGGCAGCAAGCCGAGTCGAGGCTCTGAAATAAATGAGTAACTCAGCTACGGTAGCCCCGAGTTCCTTGGGCGAAAGCACATCATACGGCGGGTTTCCCACCACGCAGTCGAAACCTGCCGACCCTTCCCTAATAAGATTTTTGTGCCGTATTTGCCGTTCGTTAGCGTCGATGAAGCCGAAGAACACTTCCGGGAATTCGATTTCCCGATGGAAGAAGCGGTGGTCAGGCAGTTGCGCCAGGGCTTCGGCCTTGGCCACCAACTTTCGCTCATTGTCGTCCAGTGAGTCGTAGAATCGCTTCTGGTCGGTCAGGTCGAGATGACTACCCATCGCCACCAGATGTTTCGACTGGGGCACCCCGAAATGGTCCGCAACGAGCAGGTCAAGAACAACCTGGTATCCGGCCAGGGATTGCCGGGCCTGGTCGTACCGACTGACCGACGAGGCGACCTCAGCAGCCGTAGCATCAGACATTTTGCTGACAAACAAGACGTGCTGGATGGCCCGCAGGAGCGGCTCATAATTCAGACCGAACAGCGTTGCCGTTGTTTCTTCCAAGTCCTTGAATGTTGCCCCAAGCAGCGAATTGCCGCAACGCACGTGGTGGTCGAGGAAGTTGAGCGGGGCACCGAGCGTGAAGGCGTCGAGCCACAGGCTGACCTTCGCCAGTTCGACGGCCATCGGGTTCAAATCGACCCCGTAGACACAGCGTTTGAGAACGTGCCGCTTGAGCAGGTTGATGTCGGTCAGTTTGGCCGGGTCTACCGTAACGCCCTGCTGACCCAGAGAATCAAGAATGCTCTGGCGAGTGAGGTCCAGGGCGAAATTGACGGGGTTGATAGGAAACTGATTCAGGTACTTGAGCAGCTTGTCTGTGATGGAATCAACGACTTCGACCAGGAAATGTCCGCTGCCCATCGCCGGGTCGAGGACTCGCAGGTCAAAGAGGCGTTCCACCAGGTCCTTGTGAGCGTTGTAGGTTTGCAGCCCGGCCCACTGTCGGTGGTCCATCTTGCCGCTGGTGACATCCTTGCTGGGATAAGCCTGCGACTTCTGGAGTTCATTATCGAAGGTCTTGCGAACCTTGCGAAATTCAGGCCGCAGAGCTTCTAGCTTCTCTTCCAGCACCGGGCCGACCGTGTTGCCGACGATGTACTCCACGATGGGGTCAGGCGTGTAGTAAGACCCCGACGCCTTTCGTTCGGCCTTGTCGTTGGAGAGATAAACTTCCTTCTTCCGCACCACGACCTCGACCTGCCTGCCTCTCTTCGCCTTGGCCTTCGACAAGGGGATGTAGGTTTCGCCCTTCTTGTCGGCCTGGGTGGTGAGGTCTTCGTCGGCTACCTTGAGCTTGAATTCCAGCAGACCCTCGTAGATGGACCCCAGGTGGCGCACTTCCAGCGATTTGTAGTCGATGAAGACCAGGGCCAGCGTCCGGTCGTCCTGGTCCCTGGCGAGCCTGTCGATGGCGAGAGCCAGATAGCGGTCGGGAATCTTGTGTTCCAGCAAGAATCGGGCGATGCGTTGGTCCCGTCGTTCCGACTGGTCGGGTGTGGTGTTAAACAGACCGCCGTTGTACGTCGGCATGTTCACGATGGGGTCGCCCAGGTTCATGGCATGGAACAGCTTGCAAAGCCGGTCGTAGATGGCCGTTTCCTTGGCGGAATAGGCTTTGTTCAGACGCTCGGCAACGTCGCTCTCAGCAACTCCTGCCTTGTCAGCAATTTCATCCTTGACCTTCTTGACGCTGACAGCCTGGTAAGGTGCTTCCCGAATCGGCAGCAAGTCCCGGCTCTCTGCATACAGAAGGAAGAGACGCCGATAGAGAAAGGTCAGGGTCGCCTCAAAGATGTCGGCCAACTCTTCGTCGGTGGGTTCCTTGCCTTTGCCAAGGCGTTGCTTGCGGTCTACCAGGATACCCTGGGCCAGATGCGGAAAAATGGTGAGGAAGATGCGGTCCTTGAGCCGCTCACCCAGCCGCTTGGCGTATTCCCGACTGCCCATCAGGATGTCGTCGAGCCAGCAGCCTTGTCCTTCGGCCTTGAGCTTGAAGGCGGCGGGGCGCAGGAACAACCACCAGTAGCGGAAGGCTTCGTTCGGGTCGGTGTCTCCCGATGCAGTCAACGCCTCAGCCAAGTCAACTTCGTAGAAGTTCGTCGCCCTTGCGTGGGCCTGGCGGCTGTAGACTCGCCACAGCCTGCCGTTGGTAACGATAATCCAGTCCGCAATTCCTTCATCGAGGGCCGTCACGACGCAGGCACCGGGGTTCTCTTCCGGCGTGTCCGGGTCGTTGAGGTCCGGCCCGTCCAGCCAACGGTCCCAGGCGTAGACGAACGCCGCCGTCAACTTGCCGCCTTCGCTATCCTTGAGAAGGTAGTCCGGCTGTGTCTGGTTGGTCCTGCTGGGCCGATTGACATTGGGCTTGAAGCCGAGCTTCTTGAAGAGTGGTTCAAGTAGCTGATTGCGCAGAACGTCCTTGTCCTTGCCGCCCCATCGAGCCTGGGCGTCCCGCAGGAGGTCACGGACGAAGGCGAACATCGTCGAGGGGTTGTCCCGCCAGGCCGGGTCTTCTCGCAGGCGGTCCCGCAGGAAGTAATCGGAGAAGAGGCCCCGGTTCTGGAAGTATTCGCCGGTGTAGGCGGCGGCATCGAAGACGCTGCGGAGCTTGTCGAACTGCTCCAGAGCATCTGGGCAGGTCCAGGTGAATCGCCGCAGCGTTCGCAGTTCCAGCCGGGTCGGGTTGCGGCGGTTGACGCTGATTGTCTTGGGGACAACCTGGATGCGTTCAACAGCGACCGGGCCTTTCTGCTCCTTTTTTGGCTTATCGAGAAATACGAACTCCAACGTGTCGAAGTCGGACGCCAGGACCAGCATGTGGTCGAAGTTGCTCCTGCCCAGCACCCGCACCAGGTCGTTGCGGACCTTGGCTGTCAGCGATTTCGGCTGGGCGTACACGACCCGAAGGAATTTCTCCGGGTCTTCCGAAAGCAGTTCGATGCGTTTGATGCCGCTGGCCGATTCCCCCGAAAGCCCCACCGCCTCGGGCGAAAGGAGTGTCCGGTTGGCGGTGTCATAGCCGAGCTTCGCCAGGAACGCCGTGATGGCATCCGGTGAGGCAAGCTCGGTGACTTCCTTGGCGGTCAGGTCTAGGTCAGTCGTATGCGGCACAGCCGGTTCCCTTGATTTCTGCATCTTGCAGCCCGTTGACTGCGCAATGCAAGTATCCTACGATGGACAGGGCCGACCTGCAATCTTGGTAGCGAGCAAAAATGCGCTTCGGTGAGAGACTTCGGGAACTGCGGAAGGCGAAGGGGTTCACCCTCCGTGACCTGGCGGGGAAGGTCGGCGTGGGCTTCACGTACCTCAGCCGGGCGGAAAACGAGCGACTCCAGTACGGTGACTACCCCAGCGATGCCCTGATTGCCAAGCTGGCTCAGGTGCTGGAAGCCGACGCCGACGAGCTTCTGTTCCTGGCGAAGCGAATCCCCGACCGCATGAAACGGCGGATTCTGGAGCGACCTGACGCATTCCGCAAGCTGGTCGAGCTTGATGATAAGGCACTCGACAGGGTGCTTGAAGGACTCGATGCTGGCAGGCTAAACCGGCATCGCATCCGTTAGCGTTGCTCAGATACCCTTCGGCATGTTTAATCCCACCACCTGGCGCTGCAGTTCCGGCACCGCCACTGTTCTTTCAGGTAATCCGTCAATCCACGTTCAATCATCAAGTCATCCTTGGCTTGTTGCAGTTCGACTTGCGTGGTTTCCAGTTGCTTTTGGGATTCGAGGCGGCGGCGGGATTCTCGGTGCAAACGGCGCTTGAGCCGCTTCCACCGCCCTTCCTCATGCTCTTGCCGCAAGCGGGTCTGAAAGCGGCGCACCTGGCGATTCCACCAGCGTTCCATCTCGGCCCCTATCTCTTCCTCGCTGGCCCCTTCCATGCGAAACTGAGCCGAGTGCCACTGGTTGTCGGCGGCGTCTTGCATGGACTCCACGAAGAGTTCCGTCTGGGCATCGAGATAGGCACCGAACGAGCGGTAGGTGTCTGCCGTCCGGCACTCCAGGCCAAGCGTCTCGTTGAACGTCATCATCATTAATCCTCCCGGATTTCTTGAAGTCAATTCCCATCATTATACCAGTGAATAGGGCAGGCCCAAGCGCAACCTGCCGTGGAAGGGACGGTAGCCGCTTTGCGCCATTCGTCCTGGGAGCAGGTCCAATCGTTCACTCCCACTTGCATCCCAGCCGCCTTGCAAACCATGGCTTCGACGGCACCAAGTATGCCTGAGCCTGCTGGCCGTCCTCCATGAGATTCATTTGCTCCGTGCGAATCACCAGCACGCTCTGCTCCAGGTTCTGGACAAGCGGCGAATCTTCTTGAGCGGCGGGAGGTCGGTGCAGTCGATTCCGGTGGCACCCTTCACGCTGGTCGGTGCGACCGCCGACCCGGACGGCCTCATCGAGCCTTTGGTTTCCAGGTTCCGCATCGTCCTGCATCTGGATTACTACACCCACGACGAACTGACCGAGATTGTGCGGCAGCGCTGCCGGGCGCTGGGATGGGAGTGCGAGCCAGAACTGCTTGGCGAAATCGCCCAACGTGCAAAGGCCACGCCCCGAATCGCCATCCGTTTGTTGCAGAGCGCCCGACGTGTCCAAGCGGCCCAGGGAGCGACGGCGCTCACCGTGGCCCACTTGCAACGGGCCTGCGAAATCGAACGCATCAGCGACCTTGGCCTGGACAACATTCAGCAAAAATACCTGGCTCTGCTTGCCGGTGGTCCACAGCGTTTGAACGTGCTGGCGTCCATGCTCGGGGTCAGCACGAAGGTACTAACCAAGACCGTCGAACCGTTCCTGCTTCGCACCGGATTGGTCGTCAAGGATGACCAGGGCCGCAGAAACATGACAGAAATCGGACAGGACCAGGGCGCAAGGGCACTACGACTTCTGAGCCGTAAGTCGTACTGAGAACAGCCAGGGAAGAACACGAGTCGGAGACGTGTCCCCTGCCAGCGTGTACAATCTTCTTGTGTTTCCGGCGCATCCAGTGAGGTAGCACAATCATGGCAAAGCAGAAGTCGGAAGGGAACACGTCCGAAGAAATCCGCCAGGCTCTCAAGGCGAACCGGAAGGCCAAGGCGAAGGAAATCCAGGCCGCCCTGAAGGAAAAGGGCGTCGAAGTCACGACCGGGCAAATCTACTTCATCAAGGGGACGTTGAAGGGCCGCAAAAAGAAGGCGAAGAAGGTCGCCGCCGAGATTGCCGCCATCACCCCCTCGCCCAACAGCGACCCCCTCAAGACCATTCTCAAGGTCAAAGGATGGGCCAACGAGGTCGGCGGTATGAAGAAG
Source organism: Planctomycetota bacterium (assembly GCA_016873095.1). GTDB lineage: Bacteria > Planctomycetota > Planctomycetia > Gemmatales > Gemmataceae > VGYC01. The sequence continues at coordinate 6,134 of VGYC01000176.1, forward strand.
CTCAAAGCATTGGTCGATGCTTTGAGCGAGTGACGCCCTTACTGAAGAACCTCCCCGCCGCCTGCCGATTATCCGAGAGTTCCCAGCCACCCAGGAGGAAGCCAATGACTCGAACGGAAATCGTGCGCCAAGCCCTGATGGAACTCGGTGATACCCCAGCGAATGAGATTTGCTCGTTCATCCAGAAGAATCATGGCGTTACAATCGACCCAAAATTCATGCCACTCTTCAAAGCCACCATCCAAGACCTGGAAAAAATGAACCGTTTTCGCCAGGCCGCAAGAACGGAAGAAGCCGCCTGAACGGTAAAGTCATGGCCGGTCGGTCCAGAACTATCCAACACCTTGACCAACAGGGTTAAGGAAGTCAGAACCCTTGCTCGTAGCCTTCTGAACCGGCATGGCCTGCATGACTGGACCTTTGCGTTCAACCGCCGTAAACGCTCAATGGGCCTGTGCCTCTATCACCACCGCACTATCGAGCTTTCCATTCATTTCGTCCTGCGCAACGGCCAGGAGGAGATTCTGGACACCATCCTGCATGAAATCGCCCATGCCCTGGTGGGACCAAAACATGGCCACGGCCAAGCATGGAAACGAAAATGCCAGGAAATCGGTGCCAGGCCGGTACGGTGCGGACAGGCCGAAATGCCGGAAGGAAGGTGGAAAGCCAAGTGCGGTCAATGCGGCATGAATTTCCACCGCCACCGCAAGCCCAAGAAAGCCAAAGGATGGTTTTGCAAAAGTTGTGGGCCGGAAAGGGGCGGGCTGGTGTGGGGACTGGTGAGGTGATGAATTTCTTCCATCCTCCGCAATCATTCCGCATTAGGCCGACTGCCCTTCACGTCGGGCAGACCCGCCAGGAAGATAGCGTCATTTTGATGATGATGGTATGCTTGAAAGACGAACTCGCTCCATGACCTGTCCGCCCTACGGGACTTCGCCGCCTTGCCGAACTTCATGTAGTCGTGCAGCGCCTTCTGCGGCTCAGCCGACCCCAGCAAGTTCTTGTTGAGGTAGGCCGTCCAATCAGCCGTGGTAGTCCCAATCAGGACATAGGGTGTCGTGACGGCGACATGGTAATCGACCAGATTGAGAAGTGGCGGACATAACCTGACGTACCAGAGTTCGCCCTTTTTACCTCGGTAGCCCGACGAATTGAAACCACAGAACTCCTTGTCCGTCACCAGTTCTCGTAAACGCCACCGGCCCTCAGCGACCCCGCAATGCTCATAAATGCCCATGCGGGAATCCTGAAACTGCCGTATCGTCTCGACCATGAAGTCGTCCATCTCCAGCAAATCGGCCACGTCGAGCAGGCAGGTGCCGATGGTTTCCCGACTCTTGCCAGCAGGCAAGTCGAAGAAGGCCCAGGTCGTGAAAAAACTTCTCGTCAGCGGACTTATCGGGGGGTCACTGGGCATGTATTCTTTTTGGGCGGGACCATAGATTTTCCAGTAGGAATCGAATTCTGGGAACTTCGTCACTTCCTCCATGAAAAAACCCGTGAAGTTCTGCGCTGCAATGTAAGCAGCATGGAGGGGGTCGTAGCCAGGAGTATCCAAAGTTACCTTGCCCTGCAAGTCTCTGGGAACCTTGGAGAAATCCACGACTGCTTGCCGCCGCAATTCACCCCGCAGCTTCTTGAGCTTGCCGAGACGAGATGCCAGCTTCCTGCTGATGACGCCCATTTATCACCACGCCTCCCATTTTCGTTTCACCAGCCAGGCTTCCGCCGTGGCGATGTTGCGGCTTTCGCTGGGTCGGAGTGTGTAAGCATCCCAGGAACCGTCTCTTTCTGCGTAAAGACAACTGCCGCCAAATTCCCCAAATGGGCCAACGGCGCTGAACCTGACGAGAACTCGCTTCTTGTCCTTGCCAGATTCGACGATTTCCGGCTCCCGGTGGTAGGAATACCACTCCGAGGGTTCAGCGATAACCTCAAGAGGAAGGCCGAAGTAGTGAAACAAGGCTTCTTGAACGCTGCAAATGGCTCCGGTTTCCGAGTAAACGAACTTGTTCTTGCCGACTTTCTTGACCGGCAGACGGGTCAATCCCTTGCCGGACTTTCGCAACACCGTGTCGATGGAGCCGAGGCCGTGGAACGTTCCCTCCGTATCGCTTGCAACCGCTTTGATAACCTTCTGCACTGTTCCCTTGGACTCCTCCGACCAGCTTCCTGAGCGGTTTTCGGTTTCAAGAAGTAAGGCTTGCTTGGCCGCAGCCAGCGGTGTGACCCTCCCCAGGACTTCAACCTCCGAGTCATCGTCGTCTTGGTGACATTTTCTTTCAAGGTAGAACCGGCCACGCTGCACCCGTACCTGAACGCCCAGGTACGACAGGACGGGGGAGGCAGCGATAGCCTTGGTCAACGCTGCCAGGATTGTGCTGCTCTCCTTGTCGGTCAGTCGCCGTGCTTTGGGCCGTGGTATTCGTTCGGCCAGCGTTGTCCCCATCCCATCAGTCGTCCTTCCTGACTTAGGTCGCTTTCATTCCCTTGCCCGGCAGGTTACGGGTGAAAAGGAGAAAATCAAGGCATTCGGGCAGGGCCGGATTGCCCCACAATCGCTTCTGGCTGGCTTCCAGACGCCAGGCTGGACCAGTTTTCAGTATCGGACCACTACTGGAATGCGGAGGCTTCATTACACCTTGGGCACGGCTCCCTCTTCCACGAACTCCTTTTTCAGCGGGTGATAAATCCACCACCGTTCGCACCTCTTGCACTGGTAGAGCCACTTGATTTGCTCGATAGGCAAATGCCAATCGACAGCATTTTGCCTCGAAAGCCTTGCCTTGCAGACAGGACACGAAAGTCGAAATCCACTCATACGATAAAGGAGTTAGCGCCCACATTGTTGCAATTGGCACAGAAGCCCCAGAATCGCTTCTGGCGGGCTTTCGACGGCTCAGCCAGTCTGAACAGCGTTTGAACCCAGAAAGTGGCTCCTGGTCAATATGTGTTGAAGCAATGCCGTCCTCAGACCACCGCCATCTCCAAGAACTGCAAATAAGCTCGGCATCTGCGCACCTTTTCCCTGGCTTTGCCTCATTTTTCAGCCTCATCAAGCCGCAAACAGCAACTCAACCTCTCTTTCAGCCTCGGCTAAACCCCGCCGTTGCCTGTCCCAGACGAAATCGAACCACTTTGGTTGGTGAAACTCATGGGGGCCGTCAGGAAATGGTGCAGCAGTGTCCACAACCGTTGTCTCCCCCTCCACAACAGAAGACAGGGCGCTCTGCAACATCATGCTAATTTGCCACCGGCAGCAGCGCCCCTTGCGTTCCGGCACGTACTCAAACAGACCCAGACAAACGTCACCCCAAATGTGACGAAATATCGCTTTGATCGTTACGGGCCCTTCACAAAGTAGGCCCAATCCATGTTGCGGCGCATCCCTCAATTCACCGCCGCCCGCGCCGGCCTTGGCATTGCCGTGATCATCGGGATGGACATCTCGAAGGGTTGCGGTTCGAGGGCGGCGCGGACGATCTGCTGCAGTAGCTGCGGGTAGGGGATGCCGTCCGCCTCGGCCGAGCGTGCCAGGCCCATGCCCTCATCCAGGCATGGGTTGCAGTTCACTTCCAGGACGCAGGGGACGTCGAGTTCGTCGAGGCGGATATCGACGCGGCCATAGCCGCGGCCGCCGACGGCGCGGAAGGCCTGCATGGCCACGCTGCCGATGCGCTCGCCCAGTTCCGGCTCGACGATGGCCGGGCAGATCACGTGCGTGTGCTGGTATTCCGGCGTGTTCTCCAGCCACTTGGCGGCGTAGGACATGATGGGCGGGATGCCATTGGGCAGCTCGGAGTAGTCGACCTCGGCGAGCGGCAGCACGCGCATGCGGTTGCCGCCCAGGACGGCGACGTTGAACTCGCGGCCCTGGAGGAAATGCTGCGCCAGCGCCGGCTGCTTGTAGGTGCGGATGATCTCGCGCACCTTGTGTCGCAGCGCCTGCTTGGAATGCACGATCGAGTTCCGCTCCGTGCCCACGCCGGCGTGCTCCTGGCTCGGCTGCACGATGATGGGGAACTGCCACTTGTGCTCGTTCACGGCCTGCACGGTTTCGAGGATGATGGTGCTGGGCGGGACCGGGATGCCGGCGCCGGCCAGCAGCGTGGCCGACATGAACTTGTAGCGCGTCAGACCCAGCGCCAGCGCGCCCGAGCCGGTCATCGGGAAGCCCATCATCTGCACGAGGGCGGCCAGGCGCATGTCGTAGAGCGCGCCGTGCACGACATCGTCGTAGAGGTTGAAGACCACGTCCGGGTTGATGCGGCGCAGCTTGCGCTGAAAGGCGAAGAGATCGTGTGCCAGAGGCAACACGGTGACATCGTGCCCCAGCCGACGCAGGCTGCGGGCGATGTGCCGGATCTGGGCACGAAGCTCGTCGGTGCCCGCCCGGTCTTCCTCGGCCTCGGGCTGGCTCTCCACGTAAGCGTTGTAGACAATTGCGATGTGCAGGTGCTTCATGGCTCCCTGATCGTCAAGGTCCCCGGCCGGACGTGGACATCCTCGTCCAATCCTCTCCTTCCCCGGCGCGGGCAATCGCTCTGCTCCAGCTTCTCTACATCATTCATGTTATGGTGAAAAAACGCAAGTACAACCTGGAAGGAGCGCGGCCGCCGATCGGCATCTCTCACATCGCCAGGTCCATCACCTGGCCTGACAGGACCTTGATGACATCGAACGGCGTCAGCATGCCGACGGGCCGTTCGGGATCGTCGCTGGCCACGACGACGAGGCGCTTGATGGGCTCGCGCAGGAACAGCAGCAGGGCGGCGGTGAGGGTGTCGGACTCGCGGATGGTGATAACCGGCTGCCGCATGACCTCGCGCAGCGGTGTCTCGTGGGAGCGAAGGTCCTGCATGGCGTTGTAGTAGTCGCTGCGCGTGCACAGCCCGACCAGCTTGCCGGCGTCGTCCACGATCGGGTAGGCGCCCTTGTGCTTCTCCTGGCTGATGCGCAGCGCTTCACCGAAGGTCAGATGCACGGGCAGCGTGTCGACCGGCCGGCTCATGACCGAGGCAACCGTGCGCGTGTTGAGCAGCGGATTATCCCTGGCGATGGTCAGCAGGCGCGAGGCGGATCGGCTGCCGCGCGCCGACCGCTCCAGGGCGGCACGCAGCACGCCGAGATGTCCGGTCAACTGTCCGAATGAATTGGGGCCGACGACGACGAGATCGAGCGGGTCGACGGCCCGGACGGAAGCGGAGCGCGGCGTGCCGCTGAGCAGTGCGCCCTCGCCGAAGTGGTCGCCGGCGCCAAGCTGAGCGATCGGCGGCGCGGCGTCGTCAAGGTAGACGTCGGCGCGGCCGCGCTCGATGATGTAGAACTTGTCGCCGGGGTCCCCCTTGTGGAACACGAACTGTCCCGGTTCGAAGTGGGCGCGGCCGAGACGCTCGGTCGGGCCGAGATTGAGCTGCACGATGTCGCGCGGGAAGAACAGCTGCCAGGCCCAGTCGAAGGCGATCTGCAGCTTGCGGGCGAAGGTCGGCATCTTGCTCAGATAGATGCCGCGCCACACGAACCAGGCCAGAAAGCCGGAGATCTTGAGGCCGAACACCATGCCGACGGCGTTGTGATTGCCGATCGAGGCCAGCATGCCGAGCGGCTTGTAGGCGAACGGCCGGACTGGCTGTCCACGAATCGTGGCCAGGATATTGTTGGCGAGATGCCGGGCCTGGCGGATGGCGACCTGGGCGGTCGGTCCGGAGACGCTGTTGTCGTAGGTGTTGGGCACGGCCGCGCAATCGCCCACCGCCCAGACGTGTTCCTGGCCGGCGACGCGCATGTCCGGATCGGTCTTGAGGCGATGCTTCACGAGCGGCAGCCTGGATGCGACCAGGAGCGGGCCGGCCGTGAAGCCGATCGTGCAGATGACCGTGCCGGCGTCGAGGAAGCTGCCGTCGTCGAGATAGATACCGGACTCCGTCACGGAATGCCCGCGGGCATTGAGGCGGATGTCGATGCCGCGGCGCGTCATCTTGCGCTGCGCGAAGCGTGACAGCGACTCCGGCAGTTCCGGCAGGATGCGGTTGCCGCCTTGCAGCAGCGTCACGCGGATGTCTCCCTGCCCGAGCGAGGGATAGAACTTGCAACTCTCGGCGAGCAGATCGTAAACCTCGCCGGCGACCTCGACACCGCTGAAGCCGGCGCCGACGACCACGACGGACAACAAACGCTTGCGGATCGCCGGGTCCGGTTCCACCTCGGCCTTTTCGAGCATGCCGATGAGATGGTTGCGCAGCAGCAGCGCGTCGCCCATCGTCTTGAAAGGCCAGCCGTGGGCCGCCATGCCGGGCAGGATGTCGCTGTTGACGGCGGCGCCGCAAGCCAGCACCAGGTGGTCGTAGGGTTGCCTGGCCATGCGGCCGTCGGGAGACTTGTAGAGCACGGCGCGGCCGGGCAGGTCGAGGCCGGTCAGGGCGGCGGTGCGGCAGATCGCCCCCGGCGCCATCTGTCGCACCGGACAGACCACGTGCATGGGGTTGATCGCCGAGCCGACGACGTCGCCCAGAAGCGGCGTGAAGATGAAGTGGTTTTCCTGGCTGAAGAGGATCAGCCTCCAGTCCGGCGGCAAACGGCGGAGCAGGTAATGCGCGGTGTAGACGCCGGCAAAGCCGCCGCCGACGATCACCAGATTGCGGCTGTCAATGGCCATGGCGCGGGTTCCACCTCGTTACGTGGACATTTGCGTCAAGGCTGCATTGTATGCATAACGGCTGGCCGGATGCCGGACCACGCAAGCACGCGCCCGGGCCTGCGCGGCGGCCGATCCGTCAAACAAGCTTCTTCGTCAGCACCTGCGAGCGTCGCCCGCTGGCCTGGTAGCGCTGCTTGCGCACCGAGGGCAGGTCGTCGGTGGCGCCGAGGCGGAAGCCGCCTTTCTGCACGAAGTAGTTGAACGCTTGCGTTGACAGGCAGAAGAGTTCGCCGGCGCCGGCGGCGCGGGCCTGGGCCTCGACGAACTGCATGAGCCGGCCGCCGATGCCCTGGTTCTCGAAATTGGCATCGACGCACACGCAGGCCATCTCGGCCTTGCACTCGTCCTTGTAGAGGTGCAGGGCCACGCAGGCCACCGGGCGGCGATCCACCTCGAAGACGAAGAATTCATCGACCCGGCTCTCGATCTCGGCCAGCGTCCGCGGCAGCAACTCCTCGTTCTCCATGCTGGCCTTGATGAGCGTGTGGATGTTGCGTGCGTCCTTCCGGTGCGCCTTGCGGATGGCCTGGTACTCGTTGGTATGCACCAGCGTGCCGATGCCCTCGTTGGAAAAGACCTCGGCGAGCAAGCCTTCCTCGACGCGGCCATCGATGATGTGCACGCGCGGCACGCCTTCGCGCGCCGCCCGGACCGCCTGCGTCAGCTTGGAGACTGAGGCGGCCGTCAATTCGTCGCGCTGCTTCTTGAGGATGGTGTCCGCTTCGTCCACCGTCAGCTGCCGGAGCAGTTCCTCGTCGCCGTTCGTCGTCCCCGGCCCGCGGCGCATGATGCCCGGCAGCGTCGTCAGGTAGATGAGCTTGACGGCCTGCAAGGACTTGGCGACCTCGACGGCCACTGCGTCGGAATTCAGCCGATAGGTGTTGCCCTCGCCGTCGCAGCCAAGCGGCGGAATGACCGGGACCACGTCATGCTCGAGCAGCGTCTTCAGGAGTCGGGCATCGACGCGCTCGACCCGCCCGGTGAGCTGATGATCGACGCCCTGGAGGATGCCGGCGGGATGGGCGACCAGGGCATTGCCGCAGGCGCCGCGCAGGTCGGTGGCCGACAGGCCTTCGAGGATCTCGTGCGTGACGCGGTTGGCGGCGGTCAGGGCGAGTTGCAAGGTGGCATCATCGGTGATGCCGGTGCCGTCCAGGTTCGACGGGGTGTTGCCGACTGCCGCGGCCAGCTGCGCAATCTGATGGCCGGCACCGTGCACCAGCGCCACCTGGATGCGCAGGCTGCTCAAGAGGGCAATGTCCAGGAGCAGGTTGCGAAAGTTGGCGTCCTCCACCAGCGCCCCGTCCAGGGCGATGACAAAGGTGCGCTCCCGGTACTGGGGCACATAGTGCAGGATCTGTCGCAGGTCCGCCAGTCGAAACATGGTCCCATCACCTCGACCCATCGCATCGAGCAGATGGTCCATTGTATCGCAGGCGTGCCATTTTCGTCGCATGATATCTTTACCGAGATTTTTCTTGACAGCCTGAATCGGCCCGCCTAGCATTGGGGAGTCGAGAAGTCTCATTTCCGACATCGATGCGACAGATCGTCTCGCGGCCCGGTTTGACGGGCCGCCTTTTGGCTTGGAGCGTCCACCATGGCCGAGAGCTTGCAGACTCCGATCATGAAATTAGCCGGGGGGGGGGGTAGATTCCCCGCGCTGCGATTCCCCTTCGACTTCACGGTTCCCGCGCTGGTCCTGGATGTCTCCGTGCGTGGCGGTGCTGCTGCTGGCGGCGGCGTTGCTGAAGATTGGCGGGCTGGCGGTTGAAACCGGCAGCGCGCGTGACTTCTTTGTTGGCCCGGAGGTTCTCGTCGGCTTCGAGTTGCTCCTGGCCGCCTGGCTGTGGTCCGGCATGTTTCCACTCGCCTGCTGGCTGACGGCGTGCCTCACCTTTGCCTGCTTCGCAGCGGCGAGCTTCTACATGGGCTGGATCGGCCAGGCATCGTGCGGCTGCCTGGGCGCGATGGTCACGATCAACCCGTGGCTGACTTTCAGCTTCGACCTTCTGGTGCTGAGCACGCTGGTAATCAGCCGCCCCCTTTGGGGCGTGGCGTCCGTCGCCGCTTTGGATTCTTTGGCAGTGACGCCGCCGCCTGCTTCTCGCGGTGCTTTTCCTGGACACGCGGGCCAATTCGCGCTCGGCCTGGCCGGCGTCGCTCTACTATGGGTCATCCTCACCGGTCTGGCATTCGCGCTATATGGCTCGCCGGAAGCAGCGCTAGCGAGCATTCGCGGCGAACGCATTTCAATCCTGCCCGGCGTGGTCGATGTCGGCACCGGCGCGCCCGGCGAGTTGCTTTCCGCAACGGTCGAGCTGGCTAACCGCACCGATCAACCCGTCCGCATTGTCGGCGGCACATCCGATTGTTCCTGCATTGCCACCGATGACCTTCCCATGACCGTTTCACCGCGACAATCGCAGTCCATCACCGTGAAGATTCGTTTGCCCTCAACTTTCGGGCTATTCAGCCGCAGGGCGATGCTGCTTACCGACGATCCGCAAAGCGGTCGTGTCAGCTTTCGCCTGACCGGCCGCATCACGGAAGCGACCGTGTCCCAAGGGAGATGAACCTGGTCCTTTTTTTAAGGGGTGTTCCATGTCGAAGTACAAGCTGGCCCTGGCATCGTTCTGCGTGTTCCTGGGGATCTCGCTCGTGATGTTGGGAATCATGGTGTCGCCCGCCCACGGCTCCACGGATTGCAAGAGCGACGGCTTCGGCAAGTACTGCTACGATGCTTGCACGAAGAATCCAATGTCGAGTGAGTGCCAGAACTGCATGAAGGCATGCCAGGAACAGTGCGCAGCAGGGCCAACCAAGCTTCACTGTATCTTCACTTTCCCGGACTGCGACGGATACTGCAAGCTTCTCCTAACATGCAAGGAAGTTTATGTGGGGCCGTAACCGTTCACGCCTTGGCCAGCGATGGCGCTGGCTTTCCGGCAAGTTGGGCCTCGACGGCAGTCACCAGCCATGCGAAAGCGTTTTGTGACTGGCGACGGCAGGTTTCGATCACTGTGAGGAGAC
>VGYC01000177.1 GCA_016873095.1 Planctomycetota bacterium
CAGTCGCATTCAACAGCGCAATGCCGCCGAGAACTTTGCTTTGTTGCGAAAGATGGCCTTGAGCTTGCTCAAGCAGCATCCGCGCAAAGACAGCATCGCCCGCAAGCGCAAAGCCGCCGCCCTAAATGCAGATTTTCTCGCAGAAACGCTGGCCGGCGCAGCCAAGCTGGAGAGAATTTGACGATTTCGCCCTGAAAAACTGACGCACCTGGTGGCCACATTTTCGCAGGGTGATGGTGGTGAGCAGCGCCCAGAGGTCGGACCAGCTATCCAGGCACAGGCCGCCTTCGGCCTCGGCCCGAAAGAAACTCTTCATGGCTGATTGCGCCAGGTCCTCGGCATCGACCTTGCGGCGCATGGCCCCGCCCAGCTTGGCAGAGGCCACGGCAATGAGCCGTTGCGAATAGCGGGAGAAAATCTCTGCTGCCGCCGCTTCATCGCCGGCATGCAGGCGGGCCAAAACGTCGGCGAATGATGAGTCGAAGTCCATGGGTAGTTGGTTCTCGTGCCGGTTAGCCGCGGTGTCTGAGAGATTCTCTCAGGCACGCGCCAGGTATGCAAGATGTCACCGCTCCTTTTCCTCGGCCTTTTCTGTTATCGGGAATCGGCGTCGTCGAATCGGATTTTGAGAAAACTCTGCTAGCGCGCGTCAGTTCGGTGGGGAAAAGGGGCATCCAGGTTATCAGAAGCGTTGCATGCCCCCAAACCGCAAGGAGACTGCCATGTTTCAGTCGCTCCGCCACCTGTTCGCGTTCCGTTTCATGCGTCGGTTCGGCAGCCGAACCCGCTTGCCCATTGGTTCCGAGAGCCTGTCTTCGCGCCTGGCCTTTCGGCCGCAACTTGAAGCCCTCGAGGATCGATGACCAATCCACCTGGGAAGAAATCGACGCGGTTCAATTGCACGGTGTTCAGCCCATGAACGGTGTCACGTTTGCCGGCGGCATCGCCCGTGTCGGCGGAACCAACGCCACGGATGCCATTGTCCTCGGCCCCAGCGGCGATGGCACGAAACTGCAAGTCACCCTGAACGGCAAGATCGTCAGCAGCAGCATCCCCTTGTCCGCCATCCAGCAAGTTCACATTTTTGGGCATGACGGCAATGACACGATTACCATTAACAACCTGAACAAGACGACGCTGGTGCTGGGTGGCAACGGCACCGACAGGCTGGTCGTCAACGGCAGGGCCGCAGCAAATAGCTTTGTCCTGGGGTCTTCGCAGGTGACGGTGAATGGCCGGGCGATTGGCCTCGACGGCCTTGAAAGCCTGGTCCTGAGAGGGAAGGCGAGCAACGACGCCTTGATTGTTCAAGAGACGCCGGCCTTCGCAGTTTCCTTTGGCGGCGGCGCGGGCTCGGACCGGGTTCAAGGCCCCAACTCCGACAGCACGTGGATGCTTTCGAGTGCGAGCGCCGGCAAGCTGAATGACACGATCCAGTTCGGAGCAGTCGAGAGAATTGTCGGGGGCACGGCGACGGACACCCTCGTCGGCCCCAACCTCGACAATAGCTGGACCGTGGCAGGGAACGCGGGCAAAGTCAACGCCATGGCTTTCTCGGGAATCGAGAACCTGACCGGCGGAGCTAAAAAAGACACCTTCAATCTGGCCAACGGCAAGGGAATGTCCGGCTGGATCGACGGCGGCGCCGGTCGCAACACGCTGCATTACTCCGCGTACACGACTTCCGTCGAGGTCAACCTGGGGACGGCTACTTTCTCGGAACATGGGAAGTTCTTGACTGCCGATTCAGCGAGCAACATCCTCGGCGGCGTCCGCAACATCCGCGATGTCCTTGGCGGCTCAGCCGCGGACATCCTGATCGGATCCGAGTCCAATCTTCTCATGGGGAATGGCGGGGCCGACGAACTACGCGCACGCCGCGGCAGCAATGTGTTGATCGGCGGCGCGGGTGAGGACGAGATCCTCGGCAGTTCGGGCCGGGATTTGCTCATTGGCGGTCTGGGCAGAGATTTGCTGGGTGGCTTCAGCGGGGAGGACATCCTGATTGGCGGGACGACGACGTTCGAGACCAATCGCGCGGTTCTGGATGCCCTGTCGGCCTTCTGGAGCCGCACCGACCTGAGCTTCGCGACGCGCGTGGCCAAGTTGCGGGCCGGCGTTCCCGGAGTGCCCAAGCTCAACGCCTCCTCGGTCCTGCAGGACAGCTTCACCGACAAGTTTTTTGGTAAGGATTTCGAAGAGTTCGACAATACCCCGGATTGGTACTTCGCCAAGCTCTCCGCTCCAGCCAAGGATGACATCAGAGATGTCGATCTCACAGGAGCATTCAATTGACTTGTTGGCGAGATCCGTCTTTCTTGCCAAAGGCGCATTGCGCCGCCCAAGCGCGGCGGCATTCGTGAGCCCGACGCGTCAGCGAAGGTGACCATCTTCCCTCGCAAGCGCGTCGGGCTGTGCCAATGCAGTCCATGCACAGTTCGCAGATCATTCAGTTATGGGCCGGCAGCCGTACGGTGCTGCAGGCCCACGTGAGCCAGGCCACTGTCAGAAGTGGTCCATAGCCACCGTCAATTCCGGGCGCAAGACTGACATCGTCAAAACGAATTTGCCGATGCGCGTCAGTTCGGGGCAGGAAACCGGCATCTAGGCTGTCAGAATCGTCGCTTGAATCGTCGTCATCCTGGTGGCTGAGGTATCCGATGACCGCTCGCTGGCTGCAATCGCTGTTTTGCAAGAAGTACCAACGAGTTACGTCACGCCGTAGCACGGCGCCGCTCGCGGTCGAAAGTCTCGAGACCCGTGAGTTGCCGGCCGCCAGCCTGACCGCCGCCCTGACTCCGGATGGCCTGTTGCGCGTTGAGGGGACCGACCTTGCCGACACGATCCACGTCCGCCAGGACGCGGGGCGGATTTCGGTGGTGAATGCCGAAATCGCCATGGCCACCGGCGTCCATTCCTCCGTCGAAGCCACCCTGATCCGCAAGATTGAGGTCGTCGGTCTGGGCGGAGACGATTTCATCCGCATGGACCAGGGGACGCAGGCGATCGCTTTGCCGACGTTACTCGATGGTGGGGCCGGCAATGACATCTTGAGTGGTGGGGCAAGAGCTGATGCCTTCCGGATTGGGACCTTGGAAGCGGATCGAGTGCTTGACTTTGGGACGAGCGATCGTTTGGAATCTTCGTCGGGCAGCACGCATGAAACGGCCGTGGCGGAACACGGCGACAGCCTTTTTGTGCAAACGAGCGATGGCTACCTATATCGCTACACTGCTTCGACTGGCGGCTGGCAGATTCTCAGCTCGTCGGTCACTCGATTCCAGCTCTGCAAGGATGGCACCCTGTACTGGCTCGAGGGCGGCAGCGCGGGCCGGTTGTACGTGATGCCGGCGGGCGGCAACTACCGCATGCTCACCTCGACCGTGAGCCAGTTCCAGGTAAGCAACGACGGCACCCTGTACTGGCTCGAGGGCGGCAGCGCGGGCCGGTTGTACATGATGCCGGCGGGCGGCAACTACCCCATGCTCACCTCGACCGTGAGCCAGTTCCAGGTAAGCAACGACGGCACCCTGTACTGGCTCGAGGGCGGCAGCGCGGGCCGGTTGTACATGATGCCGGCGGGCGGCAACTACCGCATGCTCACCTCGACCGTGAGCCAGTTCCAGGTAAGCAATGACGGCACCCTGTACTGGCTCGAGGGCGGCAGCGCGGGCCGGTTGTACGTGATGCCGGCGGGCGGCAACTACCGCATGCTCACCTCGACCGTGAGCCAGTTCCAGGTAAGCAATGACGGCACCCTGTACTGGCTCGAGGGCGGCAGCGCGGGCCGGTTGTACGTGATGCCGGCGGGCGGCAATTACTCCCAGATTGCCACAAGCGTCGCCGCGTTCCATGTTGATTCGCCAAATGAATTGTTCACCTTAAAACGCGATGGCAAACTCTATTGGAATGGCATAGCGTACGGCAACGCCTACAAGAGCAATGGCAAGGTTGTCGTCGAGGTTCCGGTCCCAGCCGCGCCGGAATCCACTGCATCCGCGCGAACCGCCACCGGGCAAGCTGTGGATGACATGGTCGAGAAATGGCAGGCCGAGACCGATCTGGTCTTGTTCAGAGTTTTCAAGGCCACATACAACGTGCTTGCCGCGGGAATGCGTTACGGCGTTGCCACGTCTCCCATCGTCAAGATTCTCGAAGACAAGGCATTCAAGCTCATCGAAGATGTCTTGAAGTCGCGAGTCGAGGGGCGTACTGTCCGAGTCGAGTTTGGACCTGACGAAGGCATCACCATCGAGGGAACGCCGCTGAACAATCTGCCGCCCGCGCCGACGCCGGTTCCCGCGCCGACGCCGACTCCGCCACCGGCGCCCGCGCCAGACCAGAACCAATATTCCGGATGGAGTTTCAATGGCGAGTGTGCCATCCCCGGCCGGTGGTTCCCGTATCGCTTCTATAATATCCCTCTGCCCAACGTGCCACGCACGGCCACCATCGAGCAAGCCACCTTTGCCGCCAAGCAGTGGATCTACGAACAAGTGCGGGCCGAGAATCCGACGCTGTACATCGACTTCAACTCGATAAAGGTTTCCGTCTGGTTGGCGGGGTCGCAAGCAAGCAATCTTCCCCAGGAACAAACTCAGTCCACGACTCCGACGGTCGATGAGAACAGCACGCAAGGCCAGCAGCAACAGCTCGTCGCCGAGCTTGGTCAGCAGTTGACGCATGCCAACCTGCAACTCCAGCAGGCGCAAACGCAACTGAATGCAAGCCGCACCGAAGCGCTGCGCCTGGAGGAAAGCATCCAGACGGCGACGACGGCCCTTCACGAGGCCGAACAATTGCACGCGGGCAAATCAGCCGACCTGGTCGTGGCGGAAAAAAGTCTCGCCGTGGCCCTGCAAAGCACGCAAGTCTTCCAGGTGGAGGCCGGCCGCCGCGCGACGCTGCAAGCGCGCGTGAGCCAGGCCACCACTGCCTACCGGCTGGCGCTCAAGGCCCTGCGAAGCAACCGCATCGAGGCCAGGAAACCCGCTCTCGAACGTAAGGTGAAGCAAGCCAGGGCGAGTTTCGTTCTGGCCCAGAAGGCGCTGGCGGCTCACAACCCGATCTACCTGGCCGCGGAGCAGGCCATGACGCAGGATGCGCCGGCCCTGGCGAGCGCCAGCGCCGCCCTGGACCTGGCCCGCCGGGAACTCGACGGCGCCACTCAGTCCTGCAAGGTCGCGGCCCAGACGCTGACCGATCTGCAGGCAACTCTCGCTCAGGTCCAGTCGGGGATAGCGGCGGCGCAGCAGCAGGTTGCTGAACTGCAGGCACGCGTGGATCAGTTAACTGCCGCGCAAGAGGATGCGACATGGAGCAACTGATCACGACGGATTCTTGCCTGGGACGGGGCGTTTGCGCGGTGCGAGCAGTCGCATCGCCTCGAACAGCCTGGCGAACTCGGCGCGTGATAATCGCGCGGGAAGCGTGATACCGGAGGCGCGCAGCAGGGGCCGCAGCCGCTCAGGGATTTCCTCCGCCGTGATGACGTCATCGCCGTTGACGTCAAGGCGGTCGAAGAAAAGGTCGGCCTGACTCGGAGGATTCTTGGCCAGTTCCGCCGCGGTTTCAGGTCGTTCCCAAACATAGGCCGCGAAGCCCACCATCATTTCTTCCCACGATTGCAGACCGAAACGGACCTGCTTGCTCGGATCGGGATTCAAGGGATTGTTGACCGAGTTATCCCAGTGGGCGATGGCGTGCAGTTTTGCGCCTTTCGGCAGTTTGAGCGGCTCCTCGACGCGATAAACGCTCTGCCAGTTGAAGTCCCAGCGCGGCACGGACAACAGCGTTTGCCGCTTGCCGTCCGGATAGATCACCTCGTAGCGGAAATCCTTGCCGCGCCAGTGCATGTGGGGCGTGAGCGAGATCAGGCGTGCGTCGGCGCGGATGCGGAATGTAGCTTCTGCCTTGAAGTGCGGATGGTGTGGCGGAATCTCGAACGCCATGTTGGCGAATTCGTTGAGGAGCATCTCGAATTTCGGCGGCTTTGAGGAAAAGGTAAGGCCGACGGCGGTGCGGTCCTTGACCGCCTTGCCGTTGGGAGTGTAATGCATTTCCAGTCGCAGGCGGGCGCCCTTGGGAATGCGCACGGCCGTGTCGGGCGGCGCCACCAGGCCGAGGTCGCCCGGCGCCCAGCCAACCAGGATGGCCAGGCCGCCGTCGCGGCCTACCGGACCGCGCTGGCCCTCTTTCAAGATGTAGACCACAACGTGATGCACGACTTCCGGCGCTCCGGGACGTGCCTCCGCAATGCGCACCCATTTGTCTTCCTTGAAATTCGTGTCGATGATCCAGTTCTTGTAGGGCAGAACGCCCTGGGCCGGGACCGAAAACTCTTCCGGCATGGCGAAGACAAGGTCAGGCTCGCCGTGGACCCAGCCTTGGGGCCACTTTGCTGGGCTGGGCAGGTCCTTGTCGTCGCCGCGCGCCAGACCGCCTTCGATCCAGCCGCGCAGAACGTCGATCTCCTCGACAGACAGGTGACGGGAATTGCTGAAACGTCCATAGCGCGGGTCAGCGTGCCAGGGAGGCATTCGCCGCTGCGCCGTCACTTCGCCGATCATGGCCGAGTGCTTGACCGCATCGCCGTAGGTAAGCAGCGAAAATGGCCCAACCTGTCCCGGACGATGACACATCTGGCAACGATTCTGAAGAATGGGAGCGACGTGCCTGGCGTAGGTTACCTGTGTCTTGACCTGACGGCGAGAGCGGTCCAAGAGGCAGCCATCCGCCTCGGTTTCAGCAATGGTAACTTTGCGGCCCGCAAGCACCTCGTCAATGGCGTCGGCCAGGTCAGCTCGGCTGGCCTTCGGTCGCCGCGAAGACACGCCGTACTGGTCGTCGATTCGGCCTCGGTACCGCAGCGTAAAGTCGCCGTCAAGCACGACAGCGGACGGCACGCGCTTGATGCCAAGTTGGTTTGACAGGCGCTGGCCCGTATCCTTCATCACCGGAAACGGTATTTCTCTATCGGAGGCATGCGCGGCTATATCGTTGAGATCTTCGTTCTCGTTGGCGTAGACGCCAAGGAATTGAACTTTCCTGGAGCGAAAGCGCTCTGCGATTTCGCTCAGGCCCGGCAGGTACAGGTTCGCCACGGGACATTCCGTGCCGAGGAACACCAGGACAACCGCCTTGTGACCATTGAAGCCATGCAGGGAACGGCGATTGCCGCGCACATCGCGTAGCGAATCGGTGTTGGCGACCTTTTCGCCCAAGGCTTTTTCCTTGGGCGGCCGCTGGGCGTTATTGGAGGAAACTGCCGCATCGTCATTCAGGAGCCAACATGCAGCCAGGGTCAGAAACAGGCACATCGCCTTCCTATTGCTCATGATTGTTTCTCCCCCACGGTTGGCGACGAGGCGGCTATTCCTCCGTTACCCACGCCAGGGTCAGCATGTTTCACTTTTTACACGGATTGTCGTGCGTCCCTGCCCGGGAGTGTTGCTTTTTTGTCATGTTCCCGCAAGCGTCTTGCGGCGGCACGTCATTGGCGCGGCCTCTTCGCTTGAATTGGCGGTCTTTCCATCGGTCAAGGAATTTCAACATGCCTGCTGCCAGTGCGAGTTGACCGCTCATTTGAGCACAGGTAGGATTGTTGCAATCGAGAAAGTTGCTGCTTGTTACCGTTGTTTTGAACACACCCGATGGCGCTGGATCGCTGAACCGTCCTGCCTGAGCCTTGCGCTTTTGCCGAGGGAAAGAAAGATCCATGAAATCCGCCAGGAAAACCGCCGGCACAATTCTTGGTTTCGCAGCGTGCCTCATCGCACTGGGGACTGATGCCAATGCGCGAGCCGAACTGCCGTGTCCCGTGCTCCATTCAATCTTTCCAAGCGGGGGACAGGCGGGGACTTCAGTCGACGTGGCCATGACCGGGATCGACCTGGAGGGTCTGCAGGACATTCGGTCGACCGTTCCAGGGTTGACAGCCAAGAAAACCGCCGCGAATCGTTTCACGCTGACCATCCCCAAGGATACGCCGCCGGGGGTCTACGACCTGAGCGCTGTGGGGCTTCATGGCATCAGTTCGCCTCGAGCATTCTTTGTGAGCAACCGGGCAGAACAGCTGGAACGAGAACCAAACGACACGTTCGAGCGCGCACAGGAGGCTGCGCTGGACATGGTGCTGAACGGGCAGATTCAGAAAGCCGGGGACGTGGACTGTTACCGATTCACGGCCAAGGCCGGTCAACGAGTCGTTCTCGAATGTTTTGCCAAGCGCATCGACTCCCAGTTGCGCGCGGTGCTCGAAGTCTACGACGCCGACGGCAAACGGCTGGCAGCGAATCGCGGATACGCGGACGTCGATCCGCTGGTGGATTTCCTGGCGCCCGCCGACGGGACTTACTTCGCAAAGGTTTTCGACCTCAGCTTTCTGGGAAGCGTCTCGTGTTTCTATCGCCTCGATATCGACACCAGGCCACGAGTGGAATTCAGCGTCCCCTGCGTCGTGACACGGGGCCGCTCCACGCGCGTGAAGCTGTACGGCAGAAACCTGCTGCAGCCTGAAGTCGGGGCGAAGCCGAAGAGACCACGTAACCTGGATTGCGTCGAGGTCGAGGTGACCCCGCCGGAGACCGGGCGTCATGATCGCGTCCCGCTCCCGCTACAGCCGCCCCAGCTTTCGGTGGATGGCTTTGCTTACTACTATCCCGGTGGCCACGCACCGGTGATGATCGGCCTGACGGATGTCCCTGTGACGGCCGCCGCGGCGGACAACCACGTACCGGACCGCGCCCAGGAAATCCCCGTCCCGTGCGAGGTCAGCGGACAGCTGAGCGACGGCGACGAGCGGCACTGGTACGGTGTGCAGGTTCGGCGCGGAGAGGTGTTGTGGCTCGAGGCGTTCGGCGAGCGGATCGGTTCACCCGTCGACCTGGCGGTTGCCGTGCTCGACCCGTCTGGGGGGCGCGAGCTGAAGAAGCTGGCGGATTGCCTGGAGAATATCGGAGGATATCGGTTTCCGACCATGCACGCCGATCCGAGCGGGCGCTGGGTGGCACCGGCGGACGGCCGTTACTTGATCGTGGTGCGCAACCTGATCGGCGGACAGAAGCACGATTCGCGCCGGCTGTATCGGCTCAGCGTCCGCCGGGAGGAACGAGACTTCGATCTGGCCGTGATTTCCCGTCGGCTGGACCGGCCGGCGGGACTGAATGTCCGGCGGGGCGGGCGGGAAATGCTGGAAGTGCTCGCGATTCGTCGCCGTGGTCTGACCGGACCGATCCGCGTCACGGCCGGGGAATTGCCGCCGGGAATCGAGGCCCCCGACATCTGGATAGGCCCGGGACAAGACCGTGCCCCCTTGGTTTTGACAGCCAACCAGGACTGCCCATCATTTATCGGCGCCGTGAACATCGTGGGACATGCCGACATCGGTGGCAAGGAGATCGCCAGGCCGGCGCGAGGCGGGACGATGATCTGGCCGGGACGGCCGCGCCCTTCCGGTCGGCTCACGCAGGAAGTCACGCTCGCGACTGCGCCGCAGATGCCTCTTCTCTTGACGGCCTCCACGAGCGAAGCGGTGGTCGATCAGGAAAGCGTGATCGACATCGCCATCGACGTCGAACAGCGCTTCCAAGGTCCGACCGAGCCAGTCCACCTGACAGCGACCGGGCTGCCCCGGGTCGTGGAGAACGCGATTGCCACGATCCCGGCGGGGAAGTCAAAAGGCTGGCTTAGCCTGTACTTGCCGGAGTCGCTGCCGCCCGGTCCCTACACCTTTGCGGTGCTGGGCGAGACCGAGATGCCTTTGCCGGCGGCAACTGGAGGGGCCAGTGCTGGTTCAGCAAAGGTAGGGGTGAAGCTGGTGAGCAATCCGATCACCATCCATGTCCGTCCGGCGCGGATCGCTCTGGAGATAGACCCGCGCGCTCCTCGCAAGATCGGCCGCGGCAAGATCATCCAGCTCAATTTCACGGCAGAGCGGAAGCACGGATTCATCGGCAAGATTCACACGGAGCTTGCCGCACCCGGCGGAGTCACCGGCATTCGCGCCCGGGGTGTAACTCTCGTCGGCCAGTCCAGCTCGGGATCGCTTCAGGTAATCGCCACGGACAACGCCTCGCTGGGGCGGCTCACGTCGCTCCGTCTGGTGGCCGTGGGCACGGTCGAGGATCGGCCGGTTTATCGGGCCAGCCGGTTTGTGGATCTGGAGATCACGGAATGATAAAGTGGGGGATGGATCTGCAGACGCAAGGAGCCCTCGAAATGAACCACGGCATCCGCTCCTTCCTTGTTCCTTGCCGGCCTCGGACCGCTGGCCGGAGCAAGCTGGCCATCGCATCGCTCATCGTGCTAATGCATGGTTCTTGCGCATGGGGCAGCCCGGAATCCAGCACGGCAGGCGCGTCGGAACCGGTGTATTTTGCTACCGACGTTGTGCCGCTGCTCACCAGACTCGGCTGTAACAGCGGTGGATGCCACGGCAAGGCGACCGGCCAGAATGGTTTCAAGTTGTCGCTGCTTGGCTTCGAGCCGGACATGGATTATGAGGCGATCGTGCAGGAGGCGCGCGGCCGCCGCCTGCTGCCGGCAGCTCCGCA
Source organism: Planctomycetota bacterium (assembly GCA_016873095.1). Taxonomy (GTDB): domain Bacteria; phylum Planctomycetota; class Planctomycetia; order Gemmatales; family Gemmataceae; genus VGYC01. The sequence goes on from VGYC01000177.1 coordinate 10,554, forward strand.
ACAGAGTCTGCTGCTGCTCAAGGCAACCGGCACAGTCGCGCACGGCGGCGGGAGGCGGCTGGAGATCGGTTCCGAAGATTACCAGACGCTGGTGCGCTGGATCGCGAATGGCTCGGCACCGGCCTCGCCTTCCGACCCTGTCCTGGAACGAATCACCGTGGCGCCTGATCGCGGCACGTTCACCGGAGAGCGCCGTCGCCAGCAGTTGCAGGTCACCGCCCATTTCACGGGAGGCACAGCGCGCGACGTGACCCGCCAGGCACTGTACCAGTCGAATGAATCCGAGCTTGCCGAGGTAAGTGATGCGGGGGTTGTGCAGCTGAAGGAGCGCAGCGGGCAATTCGCCGTCATGGTCCGTTACGCGGACCAGATCGCTGTCTTCTTCGGGACGGTGCCATACGCGCAGGGGGGGGCCGCCGGCCGAATGTCCCTTGAAGCCTGGGAGAAAGACAACGTCGTGTCGCAGGTCGATCGGCATCTCGCGGCTCAATGGAAGCGGCTCGGCATCACGCCGTCGGCCGTAGCAAGCGATAGCGAGTTTATCCGTCGCGCGTCGCTGGACATCTGCGGGACTCTGCCAAGTCATGACAGGGTGAAGGCATACCTGGCCGACACCCGGAAGAACAAGCGGGCGCGGCTCATCGACGACCTGCTGGAGCAACCGGAGTATGCCAGCTATTTTGCGCTCAAGTGGGCGGACATACTCCGGAATCGAGGCCGCGGCTACAGCACGAGCCGCCAGCGCGCGGGCACGGCTCTGTTTGCCGCCTGGATTCGCGATTGTTTTGCTGCCAACATGCCTTACGATCGCTTTGTCTCGGAGATCCTCACAGCGTCCGGCAGTCAGGACGTGAATCCGCCCACGGTCTGGTATCGAACCGTGCGCACGACCCAGGATTACGTGGAATCCGTCGCCCAGGCGTTTCTGGGCATCCGTATTCAGTGCGCCCAATGCCATCATCACCCTTCGGAGCGCTGGAGCCAGGCCGACTACTATCATCTCGCTGCTGTCTTCGCCCGCGTTGGACGCAAGGGTGGCTTTGCGGACGCCGAGGTACCCACGAGCGAGACGATCTATCTGGCTGACGAAGGCCAGGTCGTGCATCCGCGCACCGGTCGAGTCATGCGACCTCGTCCGCCGGACAACCGGGAATTCGAGCTTGGCCGCTACGACGATCCGCGTCGCAGCCTGGCCCGCTGGATGACGGCCCGTGACAACCCCTATTTTGCCCGGGCGATGGCCAATCGGCTGTGGGGGCACTTCATGGGCCGCGGCATCATTCACCCGATCGACGACTCTCGGAGCACCAACCCGCCGAGCAATCCCCAGTTGCTCGACGCCCTGGCGCGCGAGTTCGTCGACCACGGCCATGACATCAAGCACTTGATCCGTGTCATCTGCAACTCGGCGGCCTACGGTCTCAGCTCCCAGCCCAATGCAAGCAATCGAAATGACGTGCAGAGCTTTGCCCGCTATTATCCGCGTCGACTGCCGGCGGAAGTCCTGCTCGATGCCATCGGGCACGTGCTCGATGCGCCGACGACGTTCAGAAACGTGGCTGGCAATTTTCCGCCGGGAACCAGGGCCATCGACCTGCCTGACGAGGCGGTGCCCAGTCATTTCCTGGATGTCTTCGGTAGGCCCGCGCGCAACTCTGCTTGTGAATGCGAGCGCGTGGACGCGCCCGCGCTGGGCCAAACCCTGGAGCTGGTCAGCTCCGTCGAACTCCAGGAAAAACTGACCGCCGCCAAGGGATACGTGGCGCAGCTGGCCGGGAACAAGAAGTCCCATCGCGACAACGTGCACGACATCTTCGCCCGGGTGTTTGCTCGTACGCCGCGGCCAAGAGAGCTGGGCATTGCGGTCGGCTTTCTTGAATCGCAGGCTGATCGGAACGAAGCCTACGGCAATCTGCTCTGGTCTCTGCTGGCCACGAACGAGTTCTTGTTCAACCACTAGATCGTTGAGGCAACGCAATGCGACAGGTCGTCACAGGCATCAGTCGCCGGAACTTCCTGGAACTGGGCGCGTCGATTCTGGGCCTGAGCCTCCTTGACTGGGTGCGCCTGAAGGCAGCCGGTTCCCGGCAGGCGTCCTCCAGCAAGTCACTGATCGTCTTCTGGACGCACGGCGGCATGAGCCAGCAGGACACGTATGATCTGAAACCTGGCGCGCCCGCGGAGTACCGGGGGCCCTACCAGCCCATTGCCACGGCGGTCCCCGGCATCGAGATCAGCGAGCGCTTTCCACGCCAGGCGCGCGTCATGAACCATCTGTCGATCGTTCGCTCCGTGAACCACAGAAACGCGATTCATGCCCCTTCGGCGCACTGGATGCAGACCGGCTACTTTGGACCGACCCTGGCCCGGAATGCGCCGCAAAACCCTTCCTTCGGGTCGGTGATTGCCCGCGCGCGCGGGGCGGGCCAGCCCCATGTGCCGGCGTACGTGGCAATCCCGCAGGCGGAGGCCTTCGGCTATCAAGGCGCTGTTTACCTGGGGGCGTCCTACAACCCGTTCGAGGTGGGCGCGGACCCGAATGCGCGCGAGTTTCGCGTGCCCAACCTGGTCCTGCCTCGAGGATTGAGCCTGCAGAGCGTTGGCAATCGCGCACGATTGCTCCGGGAACTGGACACGCTGCAACGCGACGTCGATCAAACCGGAACCCTCGAGGGCCTGAACAGACTCAAGACGCAGGCGCTGGAGATGGTAACGGGCGACCGGGTGCGTCGCGCCTTCGATCTCAGCCAGGAGAGTTCACGGCTTCGCGACCAGTATGGCCGCCACCGCTATGGCCAGAGTGCTCTCCTGGCTCGACGGTTGGTGGAGGCAGGCAGCACCTGCGTGACGATCAACACCGGTTACTGGGACCACCACGATCACATAGCGAGCGGTCTGGCAGAACAGCTGCCTCCCTTCGATGCTGCGATCGCGACACTGGTTGAAGACCTGGAAGCTCGGGGCATGCTCGACGATGTGGTGCTGTATTGCGCGGGAGAATTTGGGCGCACGCCGCTGACCAACGGGCACGCCGGCCGCGACCACTGGTCGGATTGCTTTTCGGTACTGATCGGCGGCGGAGGTCTCAGGGGCGGGCAGGTCGTCGGCGCCAGCGAGCCGCGCGGCGGCAAGGTTCGCGAGCGACCGATCTCCCCGAGCGATCTGCTGGCCACGCTGTATCGGGCGCTCGACATCCCGCTCGACACACATTACGAGGATGCCTCGGGCCGTCCGGTAAGCATCGTCGGCCCGGGCAGTCCTATTCGTGAGTTGTTCTGAGCGTCTCTGGATATCTCTACCACGCCTCGCTCCGCTGTTATCGGGTATTCTTCCAGCCAGTTGTCGTTGCTCGCCTCTCTATTGAATCAGGCGCTTGATGCCAACTGTCGCGTGCTCTAGAATCCTGTGTTTGAAAGCAGTAACTTTGCTCTCGATTGGCCCCAATAAGGGAGATCCTGATGCTGAGCGTCCTCGGCTACGGCTCCAAATTGTGTGATGGACTGAAACGCCGGGAGTTTCTGCGTGTAGGTGGCCTTTCGCTTTTCGGCGGACTGACGCTGCCACGACTCTTGTGGGCGGCCGAGCGGGGGAGACAGCGTCCGCCAGGGCGGGCGAAGTCGGTAATCCTGTTCAATTTGCTTGGTGGACCAAGCCATCTGGACATGTTTGACATGAAACCGCTCGCCCCGGCGGAGATCCGCGGTGAGTTCAGGCCGATCGCAACGTCGCTGACTGGATTGCGCATTTGCGAGCATCTTCCCAGCACCACTCGGCTGATGCACAAGGCTTGTTTGATTCGTACGATTTCCCATACCTATGACTCCCACGATCCGCTGGCGATCATGACCGGATTTACCGGCGGCAATCCACAATTGCCGGCCCAGCCATCCGACCCGCCTGATATTGGCGCCGTTTGCCAGTATCTGGGCATTGGACCACGGAACATGCCGGGAGCGGTGTGCCTGCCCTGTTATCCGGGCTGGGGACAAGGAGGCTATCGCCGAGGCGGGCCCTATGGAGGCTACCTGGGCAGCCAGTATGACCCGCTCTTTTCTTTGTGCAATCCGACATTCGCGCGCGAACCCAGGACAAGGGACTACGACCCGGTGATGCCCCTTGGCGAACCGGCTGTGCCGGGATTGGCCAACAATCCTGAGATCACGGTAGACCGCTTTGCCGGAAGGCGCTCGCTGTTGCGGCAGCTGGACGACGTGTTTGCTGAATCCCGCCGAACCACGGCTATTGGCCGCCTGGACCGGTTCCAGCAGCGGGCCTTTGCCATACTGACATCGAGCAAGACGCGAGATGCCTTCGACCTCTCCAAAGAACCAGAGCGCGTGCGCGATCGCTACGGCCGTAATCTGTTCGGCGCCAGCATGCTGGTGGCGCGTCGTCTGGTCGAAGCCGGAGTGCCTTTCATCAGCGTTCATCAGGAGATCTTCCGCCATTACGGCCACGCCTACGACATGCACGAAAACAATTTTGGCATGTTGAAGGATGTCAATCTCCCTCTTCTGGATCAGGTGTATCCGGCGTTGATCGAAGATCTCGAGCAGCGCGGCCTTCTTGATTCGACTCTGGTAATCGTGATGGGCGAGATGGGCCGCACGCCCAGAGTCAATGGCAGAGCCGGTCGCGATCATTGGCCGCAATGTGGTTTCAGCCTCCTGACCGGCGGCGGCACCAAGCCCGGTACCGTTTACGGTGCCTCCGATCCCCATGGCGCGTTCCCAGTGAACCATCTGGTTCGGCCTGCCGATCTGGTCGCCACAGTCTACCATTTGCTCGGCATCAACCCGCACCTGACGGTGAACGACCGCGTTGGACGCCCGATCCCGATCGCCCATGGGGGCGAGCCATTACATGGCGTGCTGGCATGAACCGGCACCAGTCACGACTCGTTTTCCTTGCATCCGATGGCACCTCTCAGACCTTAGCATCTCCCATCTTCCTGTCCCCTCGTCCGGCCGAGACTCGCTGGAACTCTCAGAGAGTTTTCAAGCCAACGAAGACAAGAAACGGGAGATAATCATGTCACGACGATTACTCATAGCGGCCGATGAAGGTATACGGTCGCACCTCTGCGAACTGCTCGCGCCACAAACGGCTTCCTGGACCCTTGTGGAGGCTGGTAGCCTGGAACAGGCTCGCTTCGTGCAACAGCTCATACCGAGCGAACTGATACTGGTGGATAGCACCCTGCCGTAACCGTTCACGCCTTGGCCAGCGATGGCGCTGGCTTTCCGGCAAGTTGGGCCTCGACGGCAGTCACCAGCCATGCGAAAGCGTTTTGTGACTGGCGACGG